>DATAYB010000840.1:0-1908 GCA_036272795.1 Pseudonocardia sp. | reverse complement strand
GGCGATCGAGTTGGCGCTGGGCTCGCTGCTGAACAGGTCCGGGTTGCGGCTGGCCGCCAGCACGTCGGCGTGCCGGACCAGGGCGTAGCAGCCGTCGTTCTTCGGCGCGCGCGGCATGTTGTTGATGAACGGCATGAACTGTGGCCGGTCCATCTGGCGCAGCTCGGCGAACGCGGCCAAGCGGTCGGCCTCCGGGCGCGCCCAGAACGCCAGGTGGCCGAGGTCGAACTGGCCCAGCCCGGTCGGTGCGCTCACGCCGGTCATCGGGCTACCCCGTTGTCTCGGGCTGTGGTGCCGCCGGACCGGGCTGCCGCGCCGGCGGCCGAGGCCGCCCGGGTCGGCCAGCCGTCCCTGGCGAACGCGCGGCGGGCCTCGCCGACGTAGCGCACCCGGGCGGGCAGCCTGGGCACGACCGCGCGGATCACCCGTGCCACCAGGCGGAACCGTCGCTCACGGGCCTCGGACCAGCTGTAGTTCATCTTGCTCCTGACCTCCGGGGGCATCAGTGCCACGCTGAGGAACACGTTGAGCTTGATGGGGCCCGGGGCGAGCAGCCGCCACAGCCACTTCGGAACGTAGTCCTGCGGGATTGTCTTCGGGTCGCCGAACATCGCCTTGCCGCGCAGCGCCGTCTCGGTGGCGGCCAGCTCGGTGGCGCACATCCGGTCGACGTAGGCGGCAAAGCTCGGGTAGTCCGGCGGCATCGGCCGGTCGCTGAGCCCGTAGAGCCGGTACCAGTGGCAGCACTCGCGGTAGAGCTCGTCGCGGTCGGCGGTGCTCAGTGGGTCGTGGAAGGCGTCGATGCTGGCGAACAGGGCGTAGACGAAGGTGGCGTGCGCCCAGTAGAAGATCTCCGGGTCGAGCGCGTGGTAGCGCCGGCCGCGCTGCGCGGTGTCGGTGACCGTGCCCTTGATCTCTGTGTGCATGTCGCGCAGCGTGTCGGCCGTCGTGTGCGAGCCGGTGCCGTTGTACACCACGCCCATGATCAGCGGCTGGGACCGCGCGAACCGGGCCAGCGGCTCCGTGAAGAACACCGACAGCTCCGGGTCCGACACCGCCGCCCCGATCGCCGGGTGCATCACCTGCAGCGTCGTCGCCACCCGCCCGCCGAGCCCGTACCGCAGGTCACCGAGGTAGCGCCAGATCAGCGACTCCGGCCCGAACGGCTCGACGGTGCGGCCGCGCGCGGCGGCAGGCTCGAGGGACATATGGCGATAATCGTCTCCCTGTCGCGGCGTGGCAAGTGCGATTGCGGGCATTAGGCTGGTTCGCACTATGCGGCCGGACATCGAGATGCTGGGTGCGGAGACCCTCGGGGAGGATCCGGAGGGTTTGACCGCGCGGCTGCTGGATGCCGCCCTCGCCGAGTTCACCGCCTACGGACTGCGCCGGACCAGCATGGAGAACGTAGCCGAGCGCGCCGGACTGGCCCGTTCCACCTTGTACCGGCGGTTCAGCAACAAGCAGGAGCTGGTGCGGGCGGTGGCGCTGCGGCAGGTGCGCGAGCTGCTGGTGCACCTGGTGCGGCAGGTCGACGCGCTGCCGACGGTGGAGGATCGGCTGGTCGAGGCGTTTGTGATCGGCGTGCAGCGGTCCCGGGCGGACGGGCTGCTCGGGCGGCTGCTGGAGTCCGAGCCTGAGACCGTGCTGCCGTACTTCACCACGCATGCGGGCGTCGGGCTCGACCTCGGCCGCACGTTCCTCGCCGAGCAGCTGCGCCGCTCACCGGGGCCCGCGATCGCCGCCGACCCGGAGGCCGCCGCCGAGGTGATCTTCCGGCTGACGTCGTCGATCATGCTCTCGCCGCGCGCGTACATCCCGCTGGACACCGACGACGAGCTGCGCGCCTTCGCCCGCGCCTACCTCGTCCCGCTCCTGCACCAACCGGGCCTACCCCGCCCCTGACGT
>DATAYB010000839.1:0-4627 GCA_036272795.1 Pseudonocardia sp. | reverse complement strand
ACACCGAACGCCACGGAGTCGGCCCGGCGCACCGCCTCGGACAGCTCCGGCAGCGACGCCATGCCGACCGCACGCGCGCTCAGGTACGACAGCGCGTACAGCACCGAGTAGGACATCTGCACGACGAACACGCCGCCCGGTACCGAGCCCGCGATCGCCAGCAGCACGTACATGGCCAACGCTGGCAGCGCCGCGACGCCGACCGAGCGGGACAGCCTGCGGGTCACGTCGGAGGCCTCGGGGTCGCGCTTCCACCGCAGCGACGGCCAGGCGAGCATCCCGCACCTGGCCGCGCCGAACAGCTGCAGCGCGGCGTGCAGCGAGACCGCCGCGGTACTGCCGAGGCCGAGGGTGACGACCATGCTCAGCGGCACGTCGTTGATCCCGATGCCGCTGCCGAAGTACCAGCCGGCGGCCACCACGGTCACGATCGTCACGATGTTCTCGACGGCCGGCGCCGCCGAGGAGAGCGCGAACTTCCCCTTGGCCCGCTGCGCCGACACCCCGAGGTGCACGCAGCAGTAGATCGGCAGCTGCGGGATCACCATCAGCAGCAGCAGCGTGGTCAGCCAGAGACCCCTGGCCCGCTCGGCGGGGTCGGCGATGCCTCGGGTCAGTGTCCAGGCGAGGCCGGGCGAGGCGAGCAGCAGCAGCGCGACGACCCCGAAGGCGATCATCAGCAGCCAACCCATCACGCGCGAGAACACCTCGCGGGCCCGCTGCTCGCCCTCCTTCTCCAGCGCACCGATCAGCCCCGGCACCACGACCATGGTCAGCACCGGGCCGGCGACCAGCGAGAACACGATGTTCGGCACGACGTTGGTGGACTGGAAGCAGTTGGCGAAGTACGTCGGCCCGAGCACGGCACCGATCACGACGACGCGCAGCAGCCCGGTCGCCCGGCTCAGCAGGGTCCAGATGGCCACGGTCGCCGAGTTGCGCGCCGTGGCGACGACGGGGGTGCCGCCCTCCACCGGTGTGTCGCCGTCCAGCGCCGTCACCGGCCGTACCACTCGGCCACGCCGGCCCGGGTCCACGTCATGCGAGCACGATAGTGGCCGGCCGTACCGGCCCCCTCGGGGCGGAACGCTGAGCCGACGACCGGGCCGACGGCACTGCTCCGGACGGAGTCACTCGGCATGCGGCGACGGCTCCGCTTGGTGGCCCCGGGCACGCTGGCGGCGCTTCGACGAGCTGATCATGCCGCGCAGGGTGCGGCCGAGGGACAGCTGTGTGGCGCGGTGCACCAGCCAGCCCGGCCCGGACGGCGCGGGGCGGGAGGCGTCGCCCCGGGTGCGCAGCGCGTAGGAGAACGTCGTCGGCGCGAGCCCGGTGAACCGGTCGACCTGCTCGAACCAGCGCGAGCTGTTGCGCGCCACCTGCTGGCGGGCGCCGACGGCGGCCACACGCTCGCGCTGGTAGGCGACGAGCGCGGCGGGGATGTCGCCGGGGTGCGCGGCGAGCTGGCGGTCGAGCTCGAGCACGTCGTCGAAGGCGAGCTTGGTGCCGTTGCCGATGGAGAAGTGCGTGGTGTGCGCCGCGTCGCCGGCGAGCACGACGTTGCCGTGGTGCCAGGCCTGGCTGGTGACCCAGTTGAACCGGGCCCAGGGGGCGGGCTGGCTGGCGTCCTCGCCGCCCTTGGTCTGGATCAGCAGCGGCTTGCCGTCCAGGTGCTTCGCGAAGATCTCCTGCAGCGTCTTCAGGCACTCGGCGGGCTGGAGCGCGTCGAAGCCGAGGGCCTGCCAGGTCCGCGGGCCGCACTCGGCGATGAACGTGGTCGTCTTCTCGTCGAACGGGTAGGCGTAGAACCAGATCCAGCCGGCCTCGGTGGAGACGAACGTGTACTCGAACTCTGGGAACACCTTCGCGGCGCCGAGCCAGATGTAGTAGTTCTCACCCTGCTCGCTCGCGGTGCCGAACTCCTCGGCGTGCCAGCCGCGCAGCCTGCTGTTGGCGCCGTCGGCGGCGAGCACGAGGTCGGCGGAGGCGAACTCGGCCAGCGCGGCCGGGTCGTCCACCGGGAACTCGTAGCGGATCCGCACCCCGAGCGCGGTGGCCCGCTCGGCGAGCAGCTCGAGCAGCCGGTGCCGCCCGATGGCGAAGCCGTAGCCGCCGAGGTGCGCGACCGGCTGGTCACCGAGGCGCACGACCTGGTTGGTCCAGGACGCGGGGTTGCGCTGGATCTCCGCCGCGCTCACCGGGTCACCCCGGTAGAGGCCGTCCAGCACGTCGTCAGAGAACGTGACGCCCCAGCCGAACGTGACCCCCGCCGGGTTGCGCTCCAGCACCGTCACGTCGGCGCCGGGGTCACGCAGCTTGGTCAGAATGGCGAAGTACAGCCCCGCGGGCCCGCCACCGACGTTCACGAACTCCACGTTGTGTCACCTTTCCGGCGCCCCACCCTGCGCCCGCGTACCCAACCACGACGAACCTGAGCCCGTCCGGCGAATATTTGCCAACCGCCGTGTTCGGATCACCTGGATCGATAACGGGACGACGGAA
The DNA here is from genome assembly GCA_036272795.1 of Pseudonocardia sp. Lineage (GTDB taxonomy): Bacteria > Actinomycetota > Actinomycetes > Mycobacteriales > Pseudonocardiaceae > Pseudonocardia. The sequence goes on along the minus strand of DATAYB010000839.1, from coordinate 2,125 downwards.
ACGGTAGAGCCGATCGTGTGACCGGCATCGAGCGGGCCCGCCGTAACCGACCCCCGGCAATGCCACAGCGTGCGTTCCTGAGAGTCCACTGAGCCTTGCCGTCACCCGAACGAGGAGTCACTCCTGGTCCGTGCGCCACGGCGCAAGGCGGCCACCCTGATGATCGGTCTCAGAATGGCCGTGGTTGGGTACCCCGCGTACCTGGCACTCACGAGCCGTAGCTCCCCACGCGTAGGCAACGAGAACACACCAGCAGGCATCGAGCTGATCGCCGCCACCCCGGCCGGGTTCGCCCGGCGGCGCGATCAGTGCCAGAAGGGCTGACAAGTGGAGATCGTGTGCGTCGGCGGCGGGCCAGCTGGCCTGTACTTCGCCATTCTCACCAAACTGCACAACCCGGAACACCACATCCGCGTTTTCGAGCGCGGCCCGGAGGGCGTCACCTACGGGTGGGGCTTCGCGTTCTGGGACGAGATGCTGACCAACCTGCACGCCAACGACCCGGTCACCGCCACGCAGATCGAAGCGGCCTGCGGGGTCTGGGACGGCATCGAGGTGCACATCGCGGACCGGCCGACGGCCTACCTCGGCGGGTACGGACTGAGCATGAGCCGGCTGCGGATGCTGGACATCCTGGTCACGCGCGCCCGCGAGCTCGGTGTCGAGCTGTACTTCGAGCGCGAGGTCACGGACCTGGCCAACAACCCCGAGTTCGCCGACGTCGACCTGATCGTGGCATCGGACGGCATCAACAGCGGCCTGCGCGAGGCCGACCCGACAACCTTCGGCACGACGGTCGACGAGGGCCGCAACTACTACATGTGGCTGGGCACGGAGAAGCTGTTCGGGCCGTTCCAGTACGTGTTCGAGCGCACCGAAGCCGGCTGGATCTGGATGCACTGCTATTACCTGGACGAGCGGCGCAGCACCTGTGTGGTGGAGTGCCCGCCAGAGACCTGGCACGGCCTCGGCCTCGACCAGCTCGGCCCTGCGGAGTGCCTGAAGACGCTGGAGGGCATCTTCCACCGCCAGCTCGACGGGCACCGGCTGATCAGCCAGCTCGACGAGTCGTGCACGGTCACCGGGCTGCACGGCAAGCAGGTCCGCAACACCCGGTGGTACCGCGACAACATCGCGCTGGTCGGCGACGCCGCGCACACCACGCACTTCTCGATCGGCTCAGGCACCCGGCTGGCGATCGGCGACGCGGTCGCGCTGGCAGAGGCGGTCAACACCCACGGCGACGACGTGGCTGCCGCGCTGCGTGACTACGACGCCAACCGCCGCACCGTGATCGACCACGTCCAGCAGGAGGCGCGCAACAGCATGCGATTCCTGGAGCGCGTGCCGGAGATGCTCGACGACCCGACGATGGACCCGGTGCAGTTCGCCTACGCGGCTTCGCGGCGGCTGGGCAACCGGACCGCGCGTTGGCGCTACTACATGCACCTGGCCACGCAGGTCTCGGTGCTGCGGTCCGCGCGGGGCAAGCTCACCACCGCCCGCCGGATGCGCCGCGTACGGCAGCGGGCCAAGAGCCCCGCACTCGCCGGCCGCTCCTTCGACAGCTGACCTGTCGCTGACCTGTCGAGCCGGGCACCCAGCTCGACAGGTCAGTGCGGTCAGGCGCCCGAGGGGGCGGGCTGGCCGGACTTGTCGCGGGTCGGCTGGAACAGGTTGAACTGCCGGTCGAGCGTGAACCGGCCACCGTGGAACGCCGCGATCAACGAACCCATGGCGAGCATGAACACCAGCTCGGAGTCGCCCTCCAGGTGGATGAAGCCCATGAACCCGACGCTGAAGTAGAGGACGCCGACCGCGTCCGCCACCAGCAGGAGCCCCGCGAACGGCAGCCCGATACCGAGGATGAACAGGATCGCCACGCCGAACTCGACGATCGCGGCGAACCAGGCCGACACCGTGGGCAGGTAGACGCCCATGTGCACGAACTCGGTGGCCACCTCACCAGGGTTCTTGATCTTGGGCCAGCCATGGGACACCCAGATGAGCCCGGTGCCGACCCGGGCGACCAACGCCGAGATGTCCTGCAGCCAATTGCGCGACAACATTCTGAACCGGGCTCCTCTACCGAGACTCGAACGACCGGGGCATCGTTGCTACTCGA
>DATAYB010000838.1:0-3089 GCA_036272795.1 Pseudonocardia sp. | reverse complement strand
CCATGCCGTCGAGACCGCCGTCCCCGCCCGCCTGCTCGGGTAGCGCCCTGTCGGTGCCCGGAGAAAACCGGTCGCGCGCCGGCGCGGGCCCGGCTAACTTCCTCCACATGGACCTCTGACAGCCGCGATCACGCAGCTCATCGGATGGCGCGCAGCCCTGTCTCGCGCGCGCCCCTCTCGTCAGAAGGAGGTCCCCTTCATGCGAACGACCCATGGAATGGCCAGCTCGTCGAACGGCGCACCGACGCCGTCGAACCGGAGCTCGGAGGAACTGCGCTCCTCGGTCCGCGCCGCGCTCGCCAAGGCACACCGGACCGAGGCGGCAGCGGTCCCGGATCGCCAGGCGCCGCGCATCGGTGTCGCGCCGCACAGCGGAGCACCGCTCGCCAACCGGAACGGGTACGGCGCCGGCCGGGGCCGGTCCGTGACCGCGCGCGGTCAGCAGCCGAACCGCTGCCAGGCGCTGCGTCGCCGAGGCGGCTGACGCCCCGGCCGGGCGGCGCTCCACAGCGGAGCGCTACCCGGTGCTCACGTCGGGTCGCGCTCCTCGGTAAGGGCGCCGCCCGGTGCGCTCAGTCGGCCTTGGAGGCGTAGGGCCGGAAGCCGGCAGCCACCGCGTCCCGCTCGGTGCGGAACCACACCTCGGCCCGGGTTCGCCCGTAGTACGGCGAGCGCGGGCCGTGGCTGCGCATCGAGTTGGCGTTGCCCTTCACCAGGTAGTCCTCGGAGGGCGCCGAGCCGTCGTCGAGCGGCAGCACGGACCCCGGGAACGGCCCGGGCGCCGGCGCCCCTGAGACCGGCTCGGCCCGCACGGAGAACAGCTCGGGCTGCTCGGCGGCCGGGGTCGCCGGCGCAGGCTCGGCGAGGTCATCGGCGGTGGGCTCGGTGAGCACGTCGACGTCCGGCTCCGGCTGGGCGACCACTACCGACGCGACCACGGCCTCGGGCTCGGCCACGGTGACCGGCTCGTCGAGCGACTCCGCTTCCAGCACCGACGCCGGCTCCGACGCCGCCGGCGGGAACGGCGGTGTCTGTTTCCGGCGGGCCGAGCGGGCCGCGACCAGCCCGGCCGCGACCATCAACAGGACGAGTAGCAGCCGCCGCTTGCCGGCCGGGGACTTGGCCATCGCAATCTCCTCATCAGCGTGCGGTATTTGTACCGCCACCGGAATCCGGCGCTGCCCCCGCATCCCCGCCCGCCACCCGGACGGGAACCACGCACATCCGGCATGATCGGTCGATGCCCGGCCGCGCCAGCCCACTGCGAATGCGCCCGCACGCGCTCGTGGTGCCCGATCCGGGGCTGCCGCGCCGGGTGCCCGCCGAGACCGACGCGGTAGTCATCGGCGGCGGCGTGGCCGGGGTCAGCGCCGCGGTGGTGCTCGCCGAGCGGGGGGTTCGGGTCACCCTGCTGGAGGCCGCCGACGTGCTCGGGGGACGGCTCGGGGCCTGGCGGCACCGGCTGCCGGACGGGACCGAGCAGGTCGTCGAGCACGGGTTCCACGCGTTCTTCCGGCAGTACTACACGTGGCGGGCGATCCTGCGCCGTGCCGACCCCGGGCTGCGGTTCCTGCGTCCGGTCGGTGGCTACCCGGTCATCTCGCGGCAGTGGCCGGACGAGGACCTGAGCGGGCTGCCGGCCGCACCGCCGCTGAGCCTGCTCGCGCTGTTCGCGCGGTCACCGAGCCTCGGCACCGGCGACCTCCTCGGCGCGGACCGCAAGCTCGCCTTCGAGCTGCTCGGCTACCACGCGGAGCGCACCACCGAGGCGCTGGACCACATGTCCGCCGCCGAGTTCCTCGACCGGCTGAACCTGTCCGAGCGGGCCCGCGTGATGCTGTTCGAGGCGTTCGCGCGGTCGTTCTTCTGCAACCCCCTCGGGATGTCGGCCGCCGAGCTGGTCGCCATGTTCCACTTCTACTTCCTCGGCAACCCGGAGGGCATCGGCTTCGACGCCCCGGACACCGACTACCTGACCTGCATCTGGGAGCCACTGGCCGGCTACCTCGGCCGACGCGGGACGACCGTGCGGACCGCGAGCCCGGTGACGGCGATCGAGCCGGTGGCGGGGCAGCGCTGGCGGGTCGAGCTCACGGGCTCCCCGCTCACCGCCCGGCACGTCGTGCTCGCGCTGGACCCGGGCGGCCTGCGCGGACTCTGGAACCGCTCACCGGGGCTGCGCGAGGTGGCCCCCCGGCTCGGTGCCCGCGTCGAGCAGGTGCGCCTCGCCGAGCCGTTCGCGGTGAGCCGCCTCTGGCTGGACCGGGACGTGGCGGCGCGCCGGGCCGTGTTCTCCGCGGTGACCGGCGAGAACACGCTCGACTCGGTGACCTGCTACCACCGGCTGGAGCGGCCGTCGCGGGACTGGGCGGCAAGCACCGGGGGCGCCGTGCTCGAGCTGCACTCCTACGCGTGCGCCGAACCCGACGCCGAGCGCGCCACCGCCCGGATGCGCGCCGAGCTCGCCGAGCTGTGGCCGGAGACGGCGGCGGCCACCGTGCTGCACCAGGTGACACGTCACGAGGCGACCGCGCCGGCCTTCCCACCCGGCGGCTCGGGGCGGCGGCCCCGGGTGCGCACCGACGCGCGCGGCGTGCGGCTGGCGGGCGACTTCATCGAGCTGCCGTTCTGCGCCGGGCTGATGGAGCGGTCGGCGGCGTCCGGGGTGCTCGCCGCGAACGACGTGCTCGCCGAGGAGGGCGCGGCCGCCGAGCCGGTCAGCGGCGTGCCGCAGCTCGGCCTGCTCGCCGGGTACACGCCCTTCACCCGGCGAGCCCGGCGCTGACTCCGGTCTCGTCGGGTCGGCTCAGGCGCTGAGCGCCCGAGCCGGGGTGCGTCAGGCTCCGGCCGGCTGGTGGACGTGCAGCGTGCTCAGCACGTCGTTCGCGCTGTTGCGCTCGCCCAGTGCGTTCGGGTGTACCGGCGCGGCCGGCGAGGTGGGAATCAGACCTTCGACCCACTTGGTGCCGGGCAGCTTGCAGACGTCGTGGCCGATGCTGCTGTGGTAGGTGTCGACGAACTCGGCACCGCCCTCGTCGGCCGCATCGGCGAGCATCGAGTTCAGCCGCTTGGTGGTCTGCCGCAGGTAG
>DATAYB010000837.1:0-8273 GCA_036272795.1 Pseudonocardia sp. | reverse complement strand
ACCTTCGTCTCCCCGTAGGAGATCAGCACCGAACCCGCCGGATGCTTCTGGAACCCTCGGACGATCGTCACGGGGCGAAGCTCGTCATCCGCCCTGCCGTCTGCTCGCGTCACCCGGCCACCCTAAACGTGCCGCTCCGGGCCGGCTCCCGGTGTCCCGGCAACGTGATCGTTTGAGCCCTGGAGGCGGCCCGGGGAGCGTTGCGAGAACGCCTCAGCCAGGGACTCTCAGGCAGACACTTGAACTCCACAGCGGCGGAGCCCGTTGTGGAGTTCATGATTACCATCGGCGGGCTGCCCGCCCACCCACTGATCGTGCACGCGGTTGTGGTGCTGCTCCCCTTGGCGGCGGTGGGCACCCTGGCCCTTGCCGCCCGACCGACCTGGCGGCGCAACCTCGGGGTGCCGGTCTTCCTGATCGCGCTGGTCGGCGTGGTGGCGGTGCCGGTGGCCACGCAGACCGGGGACCAGCTGCGCGGGCTGCTGGGTGGCGGCGGGCCACTGGTCGAGGTGCACGAGGAACGGGCCGATCACCTGCTGCCCTACGCGATCCTGTTCCTGGTGCTGCTGCTGGCCACCCTGCTGCTCGGCCGGCTGGCCGACCGCTCCGACGCGGCCGGCCAGCACGACGGCCAACACGACGGCCAGCACGCGGGACAGCTCCGCGTGCCGGTCCGGCTGGCCACATCGGTGGGCGTGCTCGCGGCCGTCGCCGGGCTGGTCGTCACCGGGCTCGTGGTGTGGATCGGCGACGCCGGCGCGAAGGCCGTCTGGTCCGGCGTCGGCGGCTGAGCCGGGCAAGCGGCGGGCCACCGTGGCGGCCCGCCGGGGACGGAACGACGGACGCCCCGCTCAGATCCGGTAGCTCGAACCCGCGCTGACCAGCTCGACCGGTCCGTCGTAGGCGGACTTCGCCTCGGCGAGCAGCACGGCGGAGTCGTACCAGACCGGGATGTGGGTGAGCAGCAGCCGACCGACGCCGGCGGCCGCCGCGTGTTCGCCGGCCTCCCGCCCGGACAGGTGCACCCCCTCTGGCTGCGCTTCGCCGTGCGGCCCCACCTGCGGCCACGTCGCCTCGCACAGGAACACGTCGACACCGCGGGCCAGCTCGACCAGTGAGTCGCACGCCCCGGTGTCCCCGCTGTAGGCGATGCTGCGGCCGCCGAACTCCAACCGCGTCGCGTACGACTCGCACGGGTGCACCCCGAGCCGCGACCGCACCTGGCAGCCGGCCACCTCGGCACCCAGGCCGTCGCTGACCACCCGGAAGTCGAGCACGTCGGTGAGGTCCTCGCTGCACCGCTCAGCCGAGGACGCGCAGTACTGGGCGGCCAGCCGGTCGGCGGCCTCGGCCGGGGCGTACAGCGGTAACCGCCGCGCGGCCGGTGGGTACGGCGGCGCCGGGTGGTATCGCCGGTAGACGACCAGCGACGCCACGTCCGCGCAGTGGTCGGGGTGCAGGTGCGAGAGCACCAGCGCATCGAGGTCGAACGGATCGAGGTAACGGTGCAGCGCACCGAGCGTGCCGTTGCCGAGGTCCAGCACCAGCGTCTTGTTGCCGGCCCGCACCAGATAGCCCGAGGAGGGGGACTGTGGACCCGGTCCGCTGCCCGAACAACCCAGCACGGTGAGCTCCATGCGGGTTATCTTGCCTTTCCGACACCGTTTCGGCCGGTCCTGAACAACCAAAACAACCCGAGTAGCGGCAGCACCAGCGGTACCCAGCCGTATCCGGCGCCGTATCCCGACCACACCGTCGCACTCGGGAACGCGGCCCTGTCGAAAACGCTCAGCGAGCCGACCACGAGCACCCCGACCAGCTCGATGGACACCGCGGTCCAGGCCAGCCGCCGGGCCGCCGGGCCGGTACGGGCCAGCCCGATCGTCGCCAGGATGTAGACCACGCCGGAGAACGCCGAGAGCAGGTAGGCCAGCGGCGCCTCGTGGAACTTGGTGGCCAGCTGGACCCCGGCCCGCGCGGTGGCCGACAGCGCGAAGATCGCGTACACCGCGATCAGCACCCGGCCGGGCCCCGTCGCGGTGGCCCGCTGCTCCGGCGCGGGCTCAGACATGCGCGCCCGCCCACAGCTCGAGCAGGCGCAGCACCACCACGCCCATCGCGACCGCGCCGACGGCGATCACCGCGCCACCCCAGCGGTTCGGCTCCGCGCGGGCGAACTGCAGGAAGAACGGCAGCACGCACACCGAGACCAGCAGGTAGATCAGGAAGGTGGACGTCTCGGCAGGGCGGACACCGCCGAGCACCCGGACCGCCGCGATCAGTGCCTGCGCCACCAGCAGCGACTCGACCACCCCGACCGCGAGCACGATAGGCCGCTCCGGCGGCTTGCCGAGCACCGTGCTGACGATCCCGAACACCGCCAGGGCGCCGGTCAGGATCACCAGCGCGACCGCGAGGGGGTGGATCATTCGGCGGACGATACCGGGCACCCCGCGCCGGCGGCCGACCGGCGGTGACGGTGCACGCCGGCACGCCGGCAGCAGAACCTCAGGTGGCCAGCGCGGCCGTCGGCAGCGAGTTGACGGAGGCGATCTCCGGGCCGAGGAACCGCCTCCCCAACCGCCGGAACGGCTCCGGGTCACCGGTGGCCAGGAACTCGTGGCCGCCCTGCGCTGCCCCGCCCGGTTCACGCAGCAGGTCCAGCTCCGAGAGCACCCGCAGCACGTCCTTGGCGGTCTCCTCGGCACTGGACACCAGCGTCACGTCCGGCCCCAGGGCCAGCTGCAGCACGCCGGACAGCAGCGGGTAGTGCGTGCAGCCGAGCACCACCGTGTCGACCTCGGCGCGCTGCAGCGGCTCCAGGTAGCTCTGCGCGAGGCCGAGCACCTGCCGGCCACTGGTCATGCCGCGCTCGACGAAGTCCACGAACCGGGGGCAGGCAACCGGCACCATCGTCACGTCCGGCGCGGCGGCGAACGTGTCCGCGTAGGCGCCGGAGCGGATGGTGACCTCGGTGCCTAGCACGCCGATGCGGCCGTTGCGGGTGGCCGCCACCGCACGCCGCACGGCAGGGCGGATCACCTCGACGACCGGCACCGGGTACCGCTCCCGCGCGTCGACCAGGCAGGCCGAGGACGCCGAGTTGCACGCGATGACCAGCAGCTTCACCCCGCGCGCGACCAGCTCGTCGCCGAGCGCGAGCGCGTGCCGGCGCACCTCGGCGACTGGCAGCGGCCCGTACGGCGAGTGTGCGGTGTCGCCGATGTAGATCAGCCGCTCGGCGGGCAGCTGGTCGAGCACCGAGCGCGCCACGGTGAGCCCGCCGACGCCCGAGTCGAACATCCCGATCGGCGCGTCCACCGGCAGCTCGCGGTAGTTGCCCGGCCGCGAACCCGGCAGCCGGCTCATCGGGGCAGCGCCACGTCGCCGGCGCCGCGGCGACGGTCCGCCCGGGCCACCATGGACGCCGCCAGCACCCCGGCCAGCGCGCCGAACAGGTGGGCCTGCCAGGAGATCCCCGGCTGGCCGGGCAGTACCCCGAGCAGCACACCACCCCAGAGCAGGAACAGCACGACGGCCAACAGGATCTGCTTGGCACTGTGCGCGAAGAAACCCCTGAACAGCAGGAACACCAGCCAGCCGAAGATCACCCCGGAGGCGCCCACGGTGACGCTGCCAGGGGGTGCGAGCAGCCACACCCCGAGCCCGCTGATCACCCAGACCGTCGCGGTCACCATGATGAACTGGGCGATCCCGCCGGCCATGGCGAGGAACCCGAAGATCAGGAACGGCAGCGTGTTGGACGCCAGATGGTCCCAACCGTGGTGCAGCAGCGGCGCGAAGATCACCCCGTCCAGGTGGTCCGGCTCGCGCGCGACGATGCCGTCGGCGTCGTCCAGCTTCAGGCCGGTACTCACGTCGTACGCCTCGATCACGTAGAGCGCGAGCGTGAACAGCAGCATCGTCGCGGCGGCCGTGAACGGCCGCGACGGCAGCACCCGGGAGGCGGACCGGCTCCGGTTCGGCCGGACTGGGGTCACCATGACATCGAGGCTACGCGAGCGCGGGCGCGGCCAGCCCGGGGAACACCACGTCGATCACCGTGCGGACGTAGTCCGGCGACACCGGCTGTGGGTGACCAGAGGTGGGGTCCGCACGGCAGCTCGAGGCTCACTCCGTCCTCCGTCCGACTTGTCACGGGAAGAAGACGCGACAAGTCCCACCTGTCACGTCAAATAGCCACGACAAGTCGAAACCTGAACGGCGACGAGCCCGGTCAGGCCCAGAGCTGGCCGTCCAGGTCGGCGGCACTGTCGGCGAGGTCGCCGGAGTACGCACCCGTCGACAGGTACTTCCAGCCCGCGTCGGCGACTATGAGCACGATGTCGGCGGGGTCCGCGCCGCCCGCGGCCTTCTCGGCGAGCGCCAGCGCGGCGTGCAGCACGCCGCCGGTGGAGATACCCGCGAAGATGCCCTCCTGCTCGACGAGCTCCCTGGTCCGGCGCAGGGCGTCGAAGCTGCCGACCGAGTAGCGCGAGGTCAGCACCTCCGGGTCGTACAGCTCCGGCACGAAGCCCTCGTCCAGGTTGCGCAGCCCGTAGACCACCTCGCCGTAGCGGGGCTCGGCGGCCACGATCTGCACGTCCGGCTTCTGCTCACGCAGGTAGCGGCCGGTACCCACGAGCGTGCCCGTGGTGCCGAGGCCGGCCACGAAGTGCGTGATCGTGGGCAGGTCACGCAGGATCTCCGGGCCCGTGGTGCGGTAGTGCGCGCGGGCGTTCTCCGGGTTGCCGTACTGGTAGAGCATCACCCAGTCCGGGTTCTCGGCGGCGATCTTCTTGGCCATCGCCACCGCCTGGTTGGAGCCGCCCGCCGCCGGCGAGGAGATGATCTCCGCGCCGTACATGCGCAGCAGCACGCGGCGCTCCTCGGAGGTGTTCTCCGGCATCACGCAGACGAGCTTGTAGCCCTTGAGCTTCGCCGCCATGGCCAGCGAGATACCGGTGTTGCCCGAGGTCGGCTCGAGCACCGTGGCACCGGGCTTGAGCCGGCCGTCCGCCTCGGCCGCCTCGATCATGGCCAGCGCGGGGCGGTCCTTGATCGAGCCGGTCGGGTTGCGGTCCTCCAGCTTCGCCCACAGCCGTACGTGCGCCGCCGGCGAGAACGACGGCAGCCCGACCAGGGGGGTGTTGCCCACGGCGTGGAGCAGGGAGTCGTAGCGAGCCATCAGCTTCTGGCCTCCCCGGGCACTAGGCCCCGCCGGCAACCGCGGGCAGGATCGTGAGCGAGTCCCCGTCCGCGACCGGCGCCTCGAGCCCGCCGGCGAACCGCACGTCCTCGTCGTTGACGTAGATGTTCACGAACCGGTGCAGCGAGCCGTCCTTGATCAGTCGGGCCTTGATGCCGCCGTGCTTGGCGTCCAGGTCGCTGATGACCTCGGAGACGGTGCTACCCGACGCCTGAACGGACTTCTCGCCGCCGGTGTGGGTGCGCAGGATGGTGGGAATCGAGACGGTGACGGCCATGGGGGTCCTCCTCGTGGTGCGGCCGAGCCGGGAACGGGCAACCAAAACTGTCGCGACGGGGCGTCGACCCCGTACGCGACCCGGTCAGCGACAGTCTGGAACGTCGTCCGCGCCGGTGTGCGTGAACATGTAAGTCTCAACCACGTCTACCGGTTCCTCGGTGATCTCGCCGTCCACGATCCGGTACGACCGGAGCTCGGGCTCGCCCGGCTGGCCGTCCCTGGTGGAGACCAGCACGTAGTGCGCCTCCGGCTCGGACGCGTAGGACACGTCGGTCCGGGACGGATAGGCCTCGGTGGCGGTGTGCGAGTGGTAGATCACCACTGGCACCTCGTCGTTGGCGTCCATCTCCCGGTAGAGCCGCAACAGGTCGCCGGACTCGAACTCGTAGAACGTCGGAGACCGGGCCGCGTTCGCCATCGGGATGAACCGCTCCGGGCGGTCCGGCCCGGCCGGCCCGGCGATCACACCACAGGCCTCGTCGGGATGGTCCCGACGGGCGTGCGCAACGATCTCGTCCACGAGATCTTTCCGGATCACCAGCACCGGTACAGGGTACGGGCACCCCGGCGCCGCGCGCACGCGAAGCCCCGCCTCGTCACAACCACCCCGTCGCTCACCCGACACGCGCCAACCGGCCGGCGCGATCATCGTCGGCCGGTACGGCACACTCCCGCGCCGCGCCGACGCGATCGACACCGGCCGGCGGACCAGCCGGCTCGGCGACCTGGGCCACGTCGTGGTCGGCATGCGCGGCGCCGACCTCCGTCATGTGCAGCTCCGCCCAGTCCTTGACCGCCCGCAGCACGGGCAGCAGGGACGCGCCCAGCGCAGTCAGCTCGTAGTCCACCCGGACCGGCACGGTCGGCGTGACCGACCTGGCCACCAGGCCGTCCCGCTCCAGCGCGCGCAGTGACTGGGTGAGCATCTTCTGGCTCGCCCCCGGTACCTCGCGGGACAGCTCGCCATACCGCCTCGCCCCGTCGCTCAACGCAACCAGCAGCAGCGTGACCCACTTGTCGCCGAGCCGGCGCAGCAGCCGCGCCGTCGGGCAGGTCCGCACGAACTCGCGGTAGGCGAGTGCCTCCGCGCGCCGCCGTTGCGCGGCCGTCTGGGTCGCCATCCGCTCTCCTCCCGGTGCGGTACGTACTCCGAAGTGCGTTCTTACCAAGCCCCACCGGCCGTCCATATGTTCCCGATCAGGCCGAAAAACAGCGCCTACCAGGAACAACCAGCAGGAGGACGCCATGCGCGCGATCGTTGTCCGCACCTACGGGGGCCCCGACGCACTGCGGCTGGAGGAGCTCGCGACGCCGGTCCCCGGGCCGGGCCAGGTGCGGATCCGGGTGCGCGCGGCGGCGGTGAACCCGGTGGACGTGCTCGTCCGGTCCGGGCTGGCCAACCGGGCCGGCATGCTGTCGGACCGGGACTGCGTGGGGATCGGCTGGGACGTCGCCGGCGTGGTGGACGCGGTCGGCGAGCCCGTCACCACCGACGTCGGCTTCGAGCTGGGCGACCGCGTCATCGGGCTGGCCGACCGGCTGGACGTACCGACCGCCGGCTACGCCGAGCAACTGGTGCTCGACGCCACGGCGGTGGCCACCGCGCCCGCCGGCGTGAGCTTCGAGGCGGCCGCCACCCTGCCGTTGAACGGGCTGACCGCCGCCCAGGGCCTCGCCGGCCTCGACCTGCGCGCGGGGCAGACGCTGCTGGTCACCGGGGCGGCCGGCGCGGTCGGTGGCTACGCGGTCGAGCTGGCGGCCGCCGCCGGGCTGCGGGTGGTGGCGGCCGCCTCGGCGCGCGACGAGGAGCTCGTCAGGGGCTTCGGCGCCGAGCTGTTCGTGCCCAGGGAGGCGGAGCTGGGCGCGGCGGTACGGGGGCTGGTGCCCGGCGGGGTGGACGGCGTGCTGGACGCGGCCGCGCTGGGGATCGGGGCGCTGGACGCGCTGCGCGGCGGCGGGGCCTTCGCCGCATTGACCGGCCCGTCGACCCCGCCCGCGCTGCGCGGCACCCGGGTGCACACGGTGTACATCCGGGCGGACGGCCGGCAGCTCGCCGAGCTGGTCGCCAAGGTCGAGGCGGGCACGCTGACGCCGAGGGTCGCCGAGACGTTCCCGCTGGAGAAGGCCGCGGCCGCGCACGAACGGTTCGCCGAGGGCGGTCTGCGTGGGCGCCTGGTCCTGCTGCCGTAGCCACCGACACAGTGCCTGCTCGGGGCCTGTGAGTGGTATTGGTCGCTATTAGCGACCAATACCACTCACAGGCCGCTACAGAGCACTTGCGCGCGTCTGGACCAGGGCGTCCTGCACGAACGTGAGCCAGTGGTAGACGCTCAGGTGCGCGGCCAGGGTCTCGTCGGCGGGAGGCTCGTCGGGCATGTCCTCGGTGACACCGAGCGTGGTGCCCAGCGCGAGCCGCACGTCGTTCAGCGCGGCCAGCCAGGCGTCCGCCTGCTCGGTGGTCAGCTCGGCCTTGCCACCCTCCGCCGGGCAGGTGTCCAACACCACAGCCGCGGCCTCCTGCTTCGCCGCGACCAGCTCCGGCTCGCGGGCCGCGCGCAACATGGCGGCAAGCTCGGAGTCCTCGCGGTGGAAGTCCGGCAGCAGCCTGGCCAGCACGGCATCCTCCGGCGGGCGGGTGTGCCCTGAGGTCATCCCGGTCAGCTCGGCGAGCTCGTCGACCGGCACGTCGTCGGCGCGCTGGCCGAGCATCGTGCGGACCTGCCCGATCAGCCCGCGCAGCAGCGCGGCCTCCTGCTGGTCGAAAACTCCGACCAGCCGCAGCTTG
>DATAYB010000836.1:0-8409 GCA_036272795.1 Pseudonocardia sp. | reverse complement strand
GATGTCGGGTTCGATGTCGTACTGCTCGAAGGCGAACCAGGTGCCGGTGCGTCCGCAGCCGGTCTGGACCTCGTCGACGATCAGGGGGATGCCGAGTTCGCGGGTGAGGCGGCGGACGCGTTGGGCGAACTCGCGGCTGGCGGGGTTGACGCCGCCTTCGCCCTGCACCATTTCCATGATCACGGCGGCGGGTGTGGTGATGCCGCCGTTGGGGTCGGTCAGGGCTTGTTCGAGTAGGGCGACGGCGGTGGTGTCCCAGGTTGCGGGGTCGAGTCCGGTGGGGACGCCGCCGGAGGAGAACGGGAAGAAGTGCACGCCGGGCATGCCATTGGCGATGGGGCGTTTCATGGAGATGTTGCCGGTGAGGGCCATGCCGGCGTGGGTGGTGCCGTGGAAGCCGCCGGAGAAGGCGACGATGTCGCCTCGGCCGGTGGCGGTTTTGGCGAGTTTGATGGCGGCGTCGACGGCGTTGGCGCCGGTGGGGCCGCAGAACTGGATTTTCATGTGGTTGCGCATGGCGGCGGGCAGCATGCTGAGCTGGGCGGTGGTGAAGGCGTCCTTGGCGGGGGTGGGCATGTCCAGGCCGTGGGTGAGGATGCCCATCTGCTCGGTCGCGGCGGCGACGAGTTCGGGGTGGTTGTGCCCGAACGAGAGCACGCCGGCGCCGGCGAGGAAGTCGATGAACACGTTCCCGTCGAGGTCGCGGATGAAGCTGCCCTTGGCCTCGGCGATGGCGAACGGGAAGTGCCGGGGGTAGACCCGCGCGTTGGACTCCCGCTGGGCCTGGCGAGCCAGCAGCTCGGCCGAGCGCGGGCCCGGCAGCTCGGTGGCCACCTTCGGCACGCCGAACGGCAGGTCGGAGGGCTCGGCCGAAGCGGATGACGAGGGCATGGTGAGCGTCATGGCGTGCTCCTTGGACTAGGCGGCGAGCCGGCGGGTCGGCCGGTTGCTGGTCAGCGGGAGTTTGATGGGTGCGGTCAGCGGCTCGAAGGCGACGATCTCGGGCCGGACCTCGGTGGCGGGGTTGCCCGACCAGTGGGTGAACGGTGCGGTCTCCTCACCCTTCATCAGGAAGGCGTCCGCATCGAGCACTGTGCCGTCGCCCATGGTCACGCCGTAGTGCACGAAGGCCGAGACGCCGAGCACGACGCCGGAGCCGATGGTGATGTAGTCCGACTTGAAGGTGCCGTCCTCCAGCGAGTGGCCCTGGATGACGCTGCCGGCGTTCAGCACGACGTCGTCGCCCAGGGTGACCAGCGTCTTCTCCGGGATGCCGGCGCCGTCGTCGAACAGCCGCTTGCCGACGCGCACGCCGAGCAGCCTCCAGCTCAGGCTCTTGAACGGGGTACCGCTGAACAGTGGAGCGGCGAGCACCTTCCAGAGCCGCTCGTGGCGCCAGAAGTACGGGTCGTAGATGGACACGAAGCGCGGGGTCAACCGGCGGAAGCCCATCACGGCGCGCTCCGCGAACGCCACGAAGACCATGTTGAACGCCATCACCGCGAGCAGGCCGACCGCGACCGAGAAGTGCCCGAAGCGGCTGTACAGCGCGGCGGAGGCCGTCATGATCAGGAACACCGCGAGGAACTGCACCCAGCGGTAGGCCAGGAACATCATCATGCTGCGGACGTTGTGCCGGGTCTTGGCGGCCAGCCGCTTGCGCAGCACCTCGGGGCGCTTGAGCTCGTCGAAGGCGGAGTCGCGGGCGACCGAGCGCGGGATCTCGAAGGGCGGCGAACCGAGCAGCCCCACGTTCTCCCTGATCGGCCCGTCGATCGGGACCATCACCTTGGTGCCCAGCAGCACGTTGCGACCGATCTTGGCGTCGGCCGGCAGTGCGATGTTGTTGCCCATGAAGTTGCGCTCGCCGATGGCGATCCGGGACATCCTGAACGAGGTGTGCGAGAAGTCCGCGTTCATGATCTGCAGGCCGTCGGAGAGCATCGTGCCGGTGCCGACGGTGGTCAGCAGTGCCGAGTCGTGGCTGATCTCGGTACCGAAGTTGGAGCCGGTCTGCTCCACGACGCCGAGGTTGTAGCCGAGGCTCCTGGCGTAGCCGACGGCCGCCGAGCTGTCGCCGAACATCAGCATGAAGAACCGCGAGTTGCCCAGCCGCGTGATCGCCTGGGCGACCAGGTAGTGGAACCCGTACAGCCGGTAGATCTTGCCCGGGCGCACCAGCGGCGTGAGCAGCCGGGGCAGGGTGACCATGGCGAGCAGGCCGAGCAGCGTGAAGCCGAAGAACACGATCGCCGAGATGGCCAGCATCGAGAGGTAGAACCGGGAGCCGACGAAGGACAGCCGGGTCGGGTCGAAGAAGGTGGCGACCACCGGGATAGCGGTCAGCAGCGTGACCACCACACCGGACACCACCGGCGCGACGACCAGCATGGCGACCAGCTGCACCGTGCTGAACAGGAACCGCCGGATCGCGCGCATCCGCACCGGCTCGATCACGCGGTAGTTCGTCGTGGTCGGCTCGGCCGGCACGCCGTGCCAGCTCGCACCGGCCGGCACCAGCTGGCCCGCGTGCAGGGACGAGCTGTGGCCGAGCTGCGCACCGTCGCCCATCGCGGTGCCGATGTCCAGCACGCTGGTCTCGCCGACGAACACGTCGCGGCCGAGGATGACGCGGCCGGTGACGAGCTTGCCGCCGACGGCGTGGTAGCCGGTGAACGAGACGCCCCGGCGGATCACGGAGTTGGCGCCGATGCTGATCAGGTCGGTGGCCACCGGCACGTTGGTCGACAGGATCGTGGTGCCCTTGCCGACCTTCATGCCGAGCGCGCGCAGGTACATGACGTAGACCGGCGACCCGGCGAACAGCACCAGCGGGCTGACCCCGATCAGCGTCTTGACGGTCCAGAAGCGCAGGTAGGCGAGGCTCCACAGGCGGATCTCGCGCGGCTTCCAGCGGCCGATCAGCAGCCACTTGGCGATGATCGGCAGTACGCAGGTGAGCAGCAGCAGCGCCATCACGTACAGCGTGGAGCGCTCGAAGACCTTCAGCGGCGTGACGCCGGCGGCGGCCCAGGTGAAGCCGATGTCGATCAGCAGCGCCGACAGGTAGGTCAGCGCGAGGAAGATCAGCAGCTGGGCCGCCCCGGTCAGCATGTACTTGACGCTGCTGGTGCGGACCACGGTGCCGGTGGCGGCCGGGGTGGCGGTGGTGGTGGCCTCCGGGGCAGTGGTGTCGCCCAGCAACCGCGCCAGTGACCGGATCGTGGGGTGCTGGTAGATCTCCCGCATCGACGTCGCCGGCAGCGCGCCGGTCTTGCGGACCTTGGCCGAGAACTGGGCCATGAGCAGCGAGTTCGCCCCGAGCTCCTCGAAGAAGTTGCTCTCCACGGAGACCTCGTCGACGCCGAGCACGGCCGCCAGCGCGCCGGCCAGGATCCGCTCGGTCTCGGTCTCGGCGGGTACGTGCTCGCCGGCCGAGGCGCTGCGGCGTGTGGTCGGGGCCGGCAGCGCCTTGCGGTCGGCCTTGTCCGAGGTGGTCATCGGGATCGCGGCCAGGTGCTCCAGGTACGCGGGCACCATGTACGCCGGCAGCCGGTCCCGCAGGTGGTCGTAGATGACCTCGGGGGCCAGCTCGGTCACACCGGTGCGCAGGCTGTAGTAGCCGACCAGCTCGACGGAGCCCGGGGTGGGGGAGAAGGTGTCCACCACGGCGGCGGACACACCCGGCACCTGCAGCAGCACGGACTCGATCTCCGTCAGCTCGATGCGGTAGCCGCGCACCTTGACCTGCAGGTCGATCCGGCCGTGGTACTCGATCTCGCCGGCCTCGTTGACCAGGCCGAGGTCACCGGTCCGGTAGATCCGGCCCGACGGGTTGTTCGGCACGCCGAGGAAGTCCGGCACGAAGACCTTCTCGGTCAGGTCGTCCCGGTTCAGGTAGCCGATCGCCAGGCCGATGCCGGCGATGCCGATCTCGCCGATCTCGCCGTCGCCCAGCGCCCGGTGCGGGTCCTCCGGGTCGAGGATGACCGTGCTGTAGGTCGGCAGCGGCCGGCCGATGGTGACCGTCCGGTCGGGGTTCAGCTCGGTCCAGGTCGCCGTCACGGTGGCCTCGGTGGGGCCGTACACGTTCAGGAAGCGGCGGCCGGGCCGGTGCCAGCGCGTGATCAGGTCCTGCGGGCACGCCTCGCCGGAGACCAGCAGGAAGCGCAGCTCGGGCAGGTCGTCCTCGATGGTCGCCAGCAGCGTCGGCACCACACACATGGCGGTGATCCGCCGCTCGGTGAGGAACTCGTGCAGGTCCACGCCCAGCAGGCTCGGGCCGGCGGGCTTGGGCACCAGGGTGGCGCCGGCCATCCACGGCACCCAGATCTCCTCGACCGAGAAGTCGAACGCGATCGTCATGCCCTGGTAGACCCGGTCCTCGGCCTGGATGCCGTAGACCTCGGCCGCCACCCGCACGAAGTTGCAGATGCTGGCGTGCCCGATGGCGACGCCCTTGGGCCGGCCGGTTGTGCCGGACGTGTAGATCAGGTAGGCCAGGTCGTCGACCGGGGCGCCGCGCTCGTCATCGGTGAGCCGGGCGGGGGACCGGCCGGCGATGGCGTCGGCGGACTCGTCGACGAACAGCAGCTCGGGGGCGATCTCCGCCAGGCCCTCGACGCGCTCGCGGACGTGCGAGTTCGCCAGCACGAGCCGCGCGCCGGCGTCGGAGAGGATGTAGCTGATCCGGTCGGAGGGGAACCCGGCGTCCAGCGGCACGTAGGCAGCGTGGATCTTCGAGACCGCGAGCATGCCGATGTAGGAGTACACGGAGCGGTCGAACAGCAGGCCGATCCGGTCGCCGGAGCGCGCGCCCTCGGCGATCAGGTGGCGGGCGAGCTGGTTGGCGCTCTCGTCCAGCTCGGCGAACGTCATGGCGATGTCACCGGCGTCGACGGCCAGATGGCCGGGGTGGGCGTAAGCACGCATCCAGTCAACGCGCTCCTCGAAAACGTCGTGTAGACGCTCGCCGTCGCGCGTGCGCGGGGCCTGCGAGTAGGCACCGTCGATGAGCACGGGCAAGCCGTCGGAGCGTGGGTTTGGCCAGTGGTCGAATTCGCGAAGCAGGACGGTCATGGTGACTCCTGGAGCTGAGGCAGACGGGGTTCGGGGGCGCTCGCCGGGCGTGTAGTCAGGCGACGGCGTCAGGCGATGGCGCGGGTGGGGCACTCCTGGCTCGCCGGGGCGGCCTGGATGAAGGCGTCGTGCAGCAGGCGCACGGTGTCGTCGACGACGTCGGTGTCGACGAGCACGGAGATGCGAGCCGGGGTGGTCTGCACGAGGCGGGGCTCGATGCCGGCGTCGCGGAGCACGCGCAGGGTGCGCACCGTGATGTCGGGCTTGCGGGCGATGCCGAGGCTGATCACGGAGACGGAGCCGAGCTCGGCGTCGACGCGCACGGAGGCCCCGGCGGCGTCGAGGGCGGCGGTGATGTCCGAGGTGGGGGTGCCCGGTGCGGTGAAGCGCAGGCCGGGGGTGTCGGGGAGAACGGCGCCGAGGGTGATGCCGCGCGCGGCGAGGGTGCTGGCCAACGTGGGGGCGTCGATGTCCTTGACGGTGTAGAGGCTCTCGTGGCGGCGGTGCGCGATCCCCGTGACGTCGCCGGTGCGGTCGGTCTCGAAGGTGGTGGGCTCGCGGCGGATCCGGGTGCCCTCCTCGGTGCTGAAGCTGGAGCGCAGGTGGATGTCCACGCCGTGCGCCACGGCCAGCTCGACCGAGCGGGGCTGCAGGACCGCCGAGCCGGCTTCCGCCATCTCGAGCATCTCCTCGTGCCGGATCGTGGTCAGCCGGCGGGCGTCGGGGACGACGCGGGGGTCGGCGGTGAACACGGCCGGCACGTCGGTGAAGATCTCGCACTCGGTGGCGCCGAGTGCGGCGGCGAGGGCGACGGCGGAAGCGTCGGAGCCGCCCCGGCCCAGCGTGGTCACGTCGCCGTCGGCGTCGACCCCCTGGAAGCCGGTGACCAGGACGATCGAGCCCTCGGCGAGCGCATCGTGGATGCGCTGGGGGCGGATCTCGCGGAGGCGGGCGTTGCCGTGGTGGTTGTCGGTACGGACGCCGGCCTGCGGGCCGTTCAGTGACACGGCGTGGGAGCCGAGCTCGGCGACGGCCATCGAGGCCAGCGCGCAGGAGATCGACTCGCCCACCGAGAGCAGGGCGTCGAGCTCGCGCAGCGGCGGCCGGGCGCTCATCTCGTAGGCCATCGCGGACAGCTCGTCGGTCGATTGGCCCATGGCGGACAGGACCGCCACGACGTCACGACCGGAGCGCTGCGCGGCGACCATCCGCTCGGCCACTGCCCGCAGCCGGGCGTGGTCGGCGACGGAGGTGCCACCGAACTTCCACACCAGCGGCGCGGCCGCGGCCGCGATGGCCCTCGGACCCTGCTCGGGTTCCTGGGCCGCGCTGTGGTTTGTCTGCCCCCTCATGGGCTCTTCCCCTCAACTTGGACTAGATCTGGCCAGGCTCAGCCGGCCGGCAGGACGGACCCCTCGATCTCGAAGATCACTGACCGGTCGGCGCTGACCCTCGATGCGGGGCGCGACACAGTCATGGGAAGTCCTTCCTGTGAACACAGTGTGCTGACAGGCCGATGTTC
This sequence comes from Pseudonocardia sp., assembly GCA_036272795.1. Lineage (GTDB taxonomy): Bacteria > Actinomycetota > Actinomycetes > Mycobacteriales > Pseudonocardiaceae > Pseudonocardia. The sequence goes on along the minus strand of DATAYB010000836.1, from coordinate 1,808 downwards.
TCTGTGACAGACGATCCAGTCAACAGACCGTATTTCAGGCCACACTTCGGAATAACCGCTGGTTCCGGGTCTCGCGTGGGGGCGCAAGTGCCTTGTGACGGCCGACGGATGTACTGGAGGTGACCCCAAGGTCACGCCACGGCATCGAAGGACAAATTTGCCGGTTTACCAGTAACGTTTCGGCGTCCGAGTTGGACATACCCGACTTAAGGGTCGCGATTCGGGGGTTCAGCCGGGTGACCTGGCCCACTGGTGGCGTCCCAGTCGGCCTCTCAGTGAAGGCAGTGTGTGTGACGCAACTAATGGTCTTCGGGATAGATAATCTACTTATCAGATCATATCGGTGGCAGCCTTTGTGGGTTACCCTCCGACCCGTGACCCTTACGGAGAGCGTGACCCCCACGGAGAGCACGGCCGCCGTAGAGACCGACCTCGGTTGGGCACTCGGCGTCGTGTTCCGCACGTACCTGCGCGCCGCGAACCATGTGATGGACGACCTGCCCGGCGGCCCGCGTGGCTACCAGGTACTCGTCGCGGCGGCGCGCGGCAACGCCCGCAGCCAGCTGGCGATGGCCCAGCAGCTCGGCGTCGACCGGACAGTGATGACCTACCTGCTCGATGACCTGGAGCGCGCCGGTTTTGTCGAGCGCCGGCCCGACCCGAACGACCGCCGCTCCCGCCAGATCACCCTGACCAAGGCCGGCGAGAAGCAGCTGTGCAGCCTCGAGCGCGCGCTGCGCGCCGCCGAGGAGGACGTGCTCGCGCCGCTGGACGCCACCGACCGGCCGGTGTTCCGGCGGCTCCTGCAGTGCCTGGCCACCCAGTCCGGCGCGGACGCCGGCACCTTCAGAGAGGCCCGCGAGGCCGTGTCGAACTGTGACGAGGTGCTGGACCGCGGTCCCCGCCTCGTCTGAGTTCTCTCAGAACAGCTCGAAGTACTCCCGCTGCTCCCAGTCGGTCACGGCGGCGTGGAACCGCGCCAGCTCATGGCGCTTGATCCCGACGTAGTAGTCGACAAAACGCGCGCCGAAGCTCTGGCGGAACTCGGTGTCTTCCGCGAGGGCGTCGAGTGCCTCCCCGAGGGTGGCGGGTAGCCGGGGCGCCTCGGTCTCGTAGGGTTCGTCCGCCGCCGGGCCCGGGTCCCAGCCCTGCTCGACGCCGTTCAGGCCGGCGACCAGCTGCGCGGCCAGGTACAGGTACGGGTTCGCGCTGGGCTCGCCGACCCGGTTCTCCAGGTGCGTCGAGCCGTCGGCCGCCGATCCCGTGACCCGCAGCAGCGCCGCCCGGCTGCCCAGCGCCCAGAGCACCCGGTCCGGCGCCATCGAGTACGACTGGAACCGCTTGTAGCCGTTGATCGTCGGCACCGCGAATGCCGAGGCCGCCCGCGCGTGGTGCAGCTGACCGGCCAGGAAACCTCGCCCGACCTTGGACAACGGGCTCTCGGGCCCGGCCGGTAGGAACGCGTTACGTGGCCCGTCGGGGCCCGCCCGCAGCAGCGACTGGTGCAGGTGCCAGCCGCTGGAGAACACCCGGGGGATGCGAGGTCGGCACATGAACGTGACGTGGTAACCGCGCCGGCGGGCCAGCTGTTTGAGCGCGGCGCGCAGCAGGATCACGGTGTCGGCGGCACGCACGCCCAGCTCCGGGCTCAGCGTCACCTCCAGCTGGCTCGGCCCGAACTCGACCTCCAGGGTGCGCAGCGGGACCCCGAGCCGGCGCAGCTGGCCGGCGAACTCGCCGATGAGCGGGCCGAGCGCGTCCATCCGTTCCTCGGAGAGCAGCTGGTAACCGGGGTTCAGCAGCTCGTA
>DATAYB010000835.1:0-5108 GCA_036272795.1 Pseudonocardia sp. | reverse complement strand
CCCGCCGGGCTGGACCCGGTGACCTTCGAGGTGCTGAAGAACGCGTTCGCCACCGCCGTGGACCTGATGAGCGAGCAGATCATGCGCACCTGCTACTCGTTCGTCATCTACGCGCGGGACTTCTCCTCCGCGCTGTGCGACGCCGAGGGCAACACCGTCATGCAGGGCTCCGGCGACATCGCGGTGCACGTCGGCACGCTGCACTTCCAGTGCAAGGCGGTGCTGGAGGAGTTCGGCGACGACGTCAACCGAGGTGACGTATTCGCGATCAACGACCCCTACCGGGGCGGCACCCACTTCAACGACGTGAGCTTCATCCGGCCGATCTTCGTCGGTGACCGGGTGATCGGGTTCGCGCAGAACAAGGGGCACTGGGCGGACATCGGCGGCACGGTGCCCGGCTCGTTCGACGTGAACGCCAAGGAGCACTTCGGCGAGGGGCTGCGGATCACGCCGGTGCGCGTCTGGTCCCGGGGCAGGATGCTGCACGACGTCGCCCAGCTGCTCGTGTCCAACACCCGCTCCCCGTACAGCGCCATGGGCGACCTGAACGCCCAGGCCGAGGCCACCGCCGTGTGCGAGCGTGAGGTGCTGCGGCTGGTGGACCGCTACGGAGTCGACACCGTGGTCGCCGCGATGGAGGGCGTGCAGGACTACGTGGAGCGGATCGTCCGGCACCGGCTCACCGAGCTGCCCAAGGGGCGGTGGGAGACGGTCGACCACCTGGACGTCGACCCCGGGCGCGGCGAGGGCCTCGTCCCGGTGGCCGTGCACATGACCATCGACGACGACGGCATCCACTACGACCTCGAGGGCAGCGCGCCCGCCGTGGCCACCTTCCTCAACTCCGGCTACGGCACCACCCACTCCGCGCTCTACGCCGGCACCAAGACCTTCTTCCCCGAGGTGCCGCTGAACTCCGGCTTCTACCGGGTCGTGCAGGTGGACGCCGGCCCGGAGGGCACCGTGGTGAACGCCGGCTGGCCCTACGCGGTCACCGGGTTCTGCTCGGGCCCGTACGAGAAGCTGATGAACGGGATCTTCGAGATCTGGTCGCAGGTGATGCCGGAGCGGGCCATGGCCTGCGCGTTCAACCTGGAGTACCTGCTGGTCGGCGGCAGGGACGCGCGGACCCCGGAGCGGCCGTACTTCATGTGGTACGACTGGATGGCCGGCGGCTGGGGTGGCCGCGTCAGCAAGGACGGCTCCGGAGCAACGGCACCCGTGTTCGGCGCCGGGCTCGCCGTGCAGCCCTTCGAGGGGCAGGAACGGCTCTCCCCGGTGCTCACCACCGAGCACCGCATCGTCACCGACTCCGGCGGCCCTGGTCGCCACCGGGGCGGCTGCGGGTTGGAGAAGGGCGGCGTGCTCACCGACTGCGAGAACACGGTGATGTCGTACTGCTGCGACCGCGCCCGCTCGATCACCTGGGGCATCGAGGGGGGCCTGCCGTCCGTGCCGCACGGGGTGTGGCTGAACCCGGGCACCGAGGCGGCCACCTTCCTCGGCGCCACCTTCTCCGGAGTCCCGGTCGGCCCCGGCGACTCCTTCACCCGCCCCTCGGCGGGCGGCGGCGGCCTCGGCGACCCGCTCACCCGCGACCCGGCCGCCGTGGTCGAGGACGTCATCGACGGCTACGTCTCGCTGGAGCGGGCCGCCATCGACTACGGCGTGGTGGTCGTCCCCGTGGACCCCGAGCTCGACGAGTACCGGGTGGACTCCGAGGGCACGCGCACACTGCGGGCGTCCATCGCCACCGACCGGCACGGCTGGCTGACCGAGGACCCGGCGGACGTGGCGCGGCGGTACCGGGAGGGCGAGCTCGACATGCTGGACCTCGTCCGCCGCTACGGGGTGGTCGTCGACTGGGGCACCGGTGAGCTCTACGAGCACACGACAGCGCAGTACCGGGAGCTGCTGGCGCGGCGGTCGGTGGCCCACTGGACCTGACCGGACGGCCCCGCGCGCGACCTGACCGGGCGGCCCCGCGCGCGACGTAGGCTTGCGGCATGAAGGTTGTGGCACTCGTGGGCGGTGTCGGCGGCGCCCGTTTCCTACTCGGGCTGAAGGCGGCGCTGGGCATTCCCGGCCCCGGTCCGGACGGCGTTGCCGAGGGCGCCGGCAGCGGCTCGAACGAGATCACCTCGGTGGTCAACATCGGCGACGACATCTGGCTGCACGGCCTGCGGATCTGTCCTGACCTGGACACCTGCATGTACACCCTGGGCGGCGGGATCGACACCGAACGCGGCTGGGGGCGGGCCGGGGAGACCTGGACGGTTGGCGACGAGCTGAAGGCCTACGGCGCCGAGCCCACGTGGTTCGGCCTCGGCGACCGGGACGTGGCCACCCACCTGATCCGCACCCGCATGCTGCGCGCCGGCTACCCGCTCTCCGCCGTCACCGAGGCGCTGTGCGCCCGCTGGCAGCCGGGCGTACGGCTGCTGCCGGCCAGCGACGAGCGGATCGAGACACACGTGGTGATCGACGCGCCGGCCGACGGGTCAGCCGGTCCGGCGGCGGGCTCCGAGGCGGGCTCCGAGGCGGACGGCGCGCAGCATCCCGCCCAGCAGGCCATCCACTTCCAGGAGTGGTGGGTCCGGCACCGCGCGGTACCGAAGGCACACCGGTTCGCTTCGGTCGGCGCCGAGCAGGCCAAGCCGGCGCCCGGCGTGCTGGAGGCGATCTCCACGGCCGACGTCGTGCTGCTCGCCCCTTCCAACCCCGTGGTTAGCATCGGCGCGATCCTCGCCGTGCCCGGCCTGGCGACCGCACTGCGCGCAGGGCCCGCGCCGGTGATCGGCATGTCGCCGATCGTCGGCGGCGCCCCGGTCCGGGGCATGGCGGACGCCTGCCTGGAGGCGATCGGCGTGGAGACCACCGCGCAGGCGGTCGGCCGGCACTACGGCGCCCGCGCCACCGGCGGCCTGCTGGACGGCTGGCTGGTGCACGAGACGGACTGGGCGGACGTGCCGGACGTGGCGGTGCGCGCCGTCCCGCTGCTGATGACCGACGTGGAGGCGACCGCCAAGATGGCCCGCCACGCGCTCGAGCTGGCCGGGGTCGGCGGTGCCTGAGCCGTTGTCCGAGAACGACACCGCGACCCCGACCACCATGCCCGGCGACCACGCCTCCCCGCTGCTCGAGCTCCGCCCGCTGACCGGCCTGCCCGAGTTCCGCCCCGGCGACGACCTGGCCGCCGCGATCGCCGCCGCCGCGCCCGACCTGGCCGACGGCGACGTGCTGGTCGTGACGAGCAAGGTGTTCTCCAAGGTGGAGGGGCGGCTGGTGACCGCTCCGACCGACCCCGAGGAGCGGGACACCCGGCGCCGTGAGCTGGTCGCCGGGGAGACCGAACGCATCCTCGCCCGCAAGGGCCGCACCCTGATCGTCGCCAACAAGATCGGCCTGGTGCAGGCGGCGGCCGGTGTGGACGCGTCCAACGTGGCCTCCGACGAACTCGCGCTGCTGCCGGTCGACCCGGACGGTTCCGCCGCCCGGCTGCGCGCCCGGCTGCGTGAGCTGCTCGGCGTCACCGTCGCGGTGGTGGTCACCGACACGATGGGCCGCACCTGGCGGATCGGCCAGACCGACGTGGCGATCGGCTCGGCCGGGCTGCCCGTGCTGCACCGCTACGCCGGCGCCCACGACAAGCAGGGCAACGAGCTGATCGTCACCGAGGTCGCGCTGGCCGACGAGGTGGCCGGCGCGGCCGACCTGGTGAAGGGCAAGCTCGGCGGTGTCCCGGTGGCGGTGCTGCGCGGGCTCGGCGGGCTGCCCGACGACGGTTCGACGGCGGCCGACCTGGTCCGCCCGCTGGACGAGGACCTCTTCTGGCTGGGCACCGAGGAGGCGCTGGCCCAGGGCAGGCGGGAGGCGGTGCCGGCGCGGCGCTCGGTGCGAGAGTTCGCCGATGACGCCGTGGACCCCGAGGCGATCCGCCGTGCGGTGGCCGCCGCGCTGACCGCGCCCGCGCCGCACCACAGCAGCCCGTTCCGGTTCGGCTGGCTGCGTGACCCGGCCCGGCGCACCGCGCTGCTGGACGCGATGGCGGCGCGCTGGCGGGCCGACCTGACGGCCGACGGCCGCGCGGGCGACGAGATCGAGCGCAGGCTGGCCCGTGGCGAGATCCTGCGCGGGGCGCCCGAGCTGCTGCTGCCGTTCCTGGCACCCGAGGGCGCGCAGGACTACCCGGACGCGCAGCGCCGGGCCGCCGAGCAGACGATGTTCACCGTGGCCGGCGGGGCGGCGGTGCAGGGCCTGCTCGTCGCGCTGGCCGCCGAGGGCCTCGGCTCCTGCTGGGTCGGCTCGACGATCTTCGCCGAGGACACTGTGCGCGCGGTGCTCGGCGTACCGGAGGGCTGGCGTCCGCTCGGCGCGGTCGCGGTCGGCCACCCGGCCGCCCCGGTGCCGCCCCGCCCGGCCATGGACCCGGCCGCCGGGCTGCTCGAATGGTGAGCTCGTCCTCGGCGGCCGCCACGCTGCGGGACTGGCAGCCGGCCGACTCCGGTCAGCTGGCGCTGCGGGAGGCGTTCCTGGGCTTCCTGGCGGTCCGCCAGGACGCCTGCCTGCGCTCGTGCGAGCCTGGCCACCTGACCGCGTCGGCGCTGCTTCTGGACCACGAGGGTGCCCGGGTGCTGCTCACGCTGCACCCGAGGGTGGGCCGGTGGATCCAGCTCGGCGGGCACTGCGAGCCCGGCGATGGCTCGCTCGCCGAGGCCGCGCTGCGGGAGGCCACCGAGGAGTCCGGCATCGATGGGCTCCACCTGGAACCCGAGCCGCTGCACCTAGACGTGCACGCGATCACCTGCTCCCTGGGCGTACCGACCCGCCACTTCGACGTCCGGTTCGTGGCCAGGGCACCGGAGGGCGCGATCGAGCGGATCAGTGCCGAGTCGGACGACCTGCGTTGGTGGCCGCTGGACCGGTTGCCGAGCGACACCGACACGATCCCGGAGTTGGTGGACTTGGCCCGAACTCGGATGTCACCGCGATCGCGCCTCTGATATCCGCGGCGCGGTTTTGGCCACATTCCGAGAAATGTCGCCCTCAATTACTGGTTGAGGCCTTCGAAGATTAATGATCAAGCGCCGAGGCGGGTCCGGCGA
>DATAYB010000834.1:0-5802 GCA_036272795.1 Pseudonocardia sp. | reverse complement strand
GGGGCCTCGGCGAGCACGCGGTGGTGCTCGACGGCCAGCCGGACGATCTTCACCAGGTGCGGGTCGTCCACCAGGTAGACCTGCCGCTTGCCCTCCCGCCGCGAGCGCACCAGGCCGGCCAGCTTGAGCTTGCCGAGGTGGTGGCTCACCGTGGCGACGCTCTGGCCCACCTCGTCGGCCAGCGTGCCGACGTCCCGCTCACCGCTGGCGAGCAACCACACCAGGTGCAGCCGGACGGTGCCGGAGAGCATGCCGAACGTCGCCGCGGTCTGCTGCAGCACGTCGGGCTCCAGTTCGCCGCGCTCGAGCTCACCGGGCTCGAGCTCACCGGGCGGCGGCGCGCTGGGCAGATGCCCGGTCGGCGGATGCTCGGTCGGCACAGGGGCGTTCCTCTCAGGTCCCTCGGTGCCAGCGGGTCGCCGACCTCTCGGGCGGTACCCCTGGCGTGACCTACAGCCTACATTCGTAGAAGTGTTTGACCGTTTCCGCCGATTCCGCTCTACTGGGTGTCGAACGTTGTGCGTGTGCACGGGTGGGAGGAGGTGAGCCGGATGACCGGCGACGGAGATAGTCGCGGCCGCGTGGACGTCCGGCCGCGCCCGACAGGGCGGGGGTGACCCCGGGCGGTCCACGTGGTGTTCGTCGATGCCGTGCAGCACGGCAGCCACTTCGACCGACAGGACCGCCCGATGTTACGAACCCCCTTCCGTGCGCCACGCCCCGAGGCGGTGACCTCGCCGGACCATCCGGTCACCCCGCGCGACCCGATGGCTGAGCACCGCCCCACCGCCCCCCGCGAGCTGGCCGAGGCGCCGGTGTTCACCGTGTTCCAGCGGCTGGGCAGCACGCCCGCCGGGCTCACCGAGTCCGAGGCCGCCGAGCGGCAGCGCCGAGGCGACAACGCCCTGCCGGAGCCCGGTGTCACCGGCTCGGCCACAAGCCCCGCAGCCCGCGCGCTGGCCGCGGTGCGCAGCCCGTTCGTGGCGCTGCTGGCCGGGCTGGGTGTGGTGTTCGTGCTGGTCGGCGACCCGCGCGGGGCCCTGACCGTGACCGCCGTCGTGCTGCTCAGCATCGGCCTGCGAGCCTGGCAGCACACCCGGTCGGACCGCGCGCTGCGGGCACTGCACAGCCAGGTCAGCCACACCGTCACGGTGCGCAGGCGGGCGGGCGAGGAGAGTGAGGGGCTGCGCCGCGAGGTGCCGCTGGCCGACCTGGTGCCCGGTGACGTGGTGCTGCTCGGCGCCGGTGACGTCGTGCCGGCGGACCTGCGGGTGGTCGCGGCCACCGACCTCGTGGTGGACCAGTCCGCGCTGTCCGGCGAGGCCCTGCCCGTGGCCAAGCGGCTGCCCGGTAGCTGCCGCCGCCCCGCCGCCCCGGCCGTCGACCGGGTCGCGGACCGGGTGCGGCGCCGGCTCGCGCGCCGGACCGAGGTGGTCGGCCCGCGTGCCGAGCCCGTGGACGCCACCGCGCTGTGCTTCGCCGGCACCTCCGTCGTCGGCGGCTCCGGCACCGCCGTGGTGATCACCACGGGCCCGGACACCTACCTCGGGTCGATCGCCCGGCAGACCGAGCGCGCCCGGCCCGAGTCCGGCTTCGACCTCGGCGTGCGCTCGGTCGGCTGGACGCTGATCCGGTTCATGCTGGTCATGGTGCCGATCGTGCTGGCCGTGAACGGCACGGTGACCGGCGACTGGACCCGCGCCGCGATGTTCGCCGCCGCCGTCGCGGTCGGCCTGACCCCCGAGATGCTGCCGGTCATCGTGACCACCAACCTGGCAAGGGGCGCGCTGCTGCTGTCCCGTCGCAAGGTCATCGTGAAGCGGCTCAACGCCATCCAGGACCTCGGCGCGGTGGACGTGCTGTGCGTCGACAAGACCGGCACCCTCACCGAGGACCGGGTGGCGTTCGCCTGCGCCATCGACGCGGCCGGCCGCCCGGACGCCGAGCCGGTCGACTACGCCTACCTCGCGGTGCACTTCCGCGACGAGCCGGGGGACCGGCTGGACGAGGCGATCGTGGCCCAGCTCGCCGAGGACGGGGAGGCACTGCTCGCCGAGGCCACCTACGACCTCGTCGACGAGATCGGCTTCGACCACGCGCGGCGGCGGCACACCGTCGTGCTGCGCCGGGGCCGTGGTGAGCACCTGCTGATCACCAAGGGCGACCCGGACGAGGTCCTGCCCCGGTGCTGCCATGCCAGGGAGGCGGGCGCGGTCGTCGAGCTGACCGGCGCGGCGCGCGGGCGGGCCGCCGAGGTGGCGCGGACCTACGCCCGGCACGGCATGCGGGTGCTCGCGGTGGCGGCGCGGCAGCTGCCGGCACGGCTCGGCGGCTACGGAGAGGCGGACGAGTCGGACCTGGTGCTGGTCGGCTTCGTCGGCTTCGTGGACCCGGTCCGGGAGGGCGCTGCCGAGGCGCTGCGCAGCCTGCGTGGCCACGGGGTGGCCGTCAAGATCCTGACCGGGGACAACCGGTACGTCGCGGAACGGGTCGGCGCCCAGGTCGGCGTGCCGGTGCACGACATCGTGCTCGGCGCGCGGCTGGACCGGCTGGACGACGTCGAGCTGGCCGAGCTGGTCGGCCGGACCTCGGTGTTCGCCAAGCTCAACCCGGCGCACAAGGCCCGCATCGTGGCCGTGCTGCGCGCCGCCGGGCACTCCGTCGGCTTCGTCGGGGACGGTGTGAACGACGTGGCGGCGCTGCGGCACGCCGACGTGGGCATCGCCCCGGACACCGCGACCGAGGTGGCGAAGGCGGCCGCCGACCTGATCCTGCTGGACAAGGACCTCAGCGTGCTGGCCGGCGGCGTCGTGGAGGGCCGGCGGACCCTGGGCAACACCCTGAAGTACGTCAACATCACCGCGAGCTCCAACTTCGGCAACGTGCTGACCGTGGTCGTGGCCAGCGTGTTCCTGCCCTTCCTGCCGATCCTGCCCATCCAGCTGATGGCGCAGAACCTGCTCTACGACCTGGCCCAGCTCGCGCTGCCGTGGGACCGGGTGGACGCGGACTACCTCAGCCGGCCGCGCCGTTGGGACGCCTCCGGGCTGGCCCGCTTCATGGTGGTGTTCGGGCCGCTCAGCTCCCTGTTCGACCTGTCGACGTTCGCGGTGCTGTGGTGGGTGTGGCATGCCGGCGCCGACCCTGGGCTGTTCCAGGCGGGCTGGTTCGTGGAGGGCCTGCTCACGCAGCTGCTGATCGTGTTCGTGCTGCGTGGCCGGGCGGCGCCGCTCGGCGGGTCCCGGCCCGCGCGCGCGGTGCTGCTCGCGACCGGCGCGGCCGCGCTGCTCGGGGTGCTGCTGGTGCTGACCCCGCTGGGCGGTCCGCTCGGGCTGCGCACGCTGCCCGCCGACTATCTGCTCTGGCTGGCGGTGCTGCTGCCCGCCTACGGCCTGGCCGCGCACCTGGTCAAGGCACTGGGCTCGCGAAGTCGGTCGGTGTGGTGGTAGCCGGTCGGTGCTGAGGACACGCACCTGACCGGCTGCCGCACGCCTCGACCGGCCGGGACCGCGCATGCGCTCCCACGGCTGAGAACCCGGACCAGAGCAGGACGTACGGATCGGACGATCCGACCAGACGAGAGCGAGCGTGGGATGACGACGCTGGAGATGTTGCTGCGCCTCGGAGCCGGAGTGGGCCTCGGGACGGTGATCGGGCTGGAGCGCCAGTACCGGGCCAGGATGGCGGGTTTGCGGACCAACGCGCTGGTGGCGGCCGGCGCGACCCTGTTCGTGCTGTTGTCCGGGCACGGCTTCACCGGCGGTACCGAGGACCCGACGCGGATCGCGGCGCAGATCGTGTCCGGGATCGGCTTCCTCGGCGCCGGGGTGATCATGCGCGAGGGCCTGACCGTGCGAGGCCTGAACACCGCCGCCACGCTGTGGTGCTCGGCGGCGGTGGGGGCGCTGGCCGGTGCCGGGCTGTTCCAGATCGCGGTGGCCGGCACCGCGGTCGTGGTCATCGTGAACACGGTGCTGCGCCCGCTCGGCAGGGCGGTGGACCGCCGCCCCGACACCGGTTCCGAGACGCCGACCTCGTACGTCTTCACCGCGGTGACCAGGGACGCCGAGGAGGCCCACGTGCGCGCGCTGCTCGTCCAGGCGCTGAACCGGACCGACTTCGCGCTCTGCTCGGTGACCAGCGCCAACACGGAGCGCCCCGGGCTGGTCGAGGTGCGCGCCGAGCTGTCCGCAGAGCACCGCGACGACAAGCAGCTGGAGGCGGCGATCAGCCGGCTGTCGCTGGAGCCGTCGGTGACGAGCGTGCGCTGGCAGGCCGAGCCGGAGGCTGCCGTGGGAGCACTCGAAGGTGCCCTCGGCGTGCTCGACGGCAAGGGTGAGAGGTAGGCCGCCATGGCAGCCCCCACGACCGTCGCGGGCGAGGTGCTGATCAGCGTCGACGGCGTCGGCAAGAGCTTTGCGGGCGCGGCGGGTGACGTGCTGCGGGTGCTCGAGTCGATCAGCCTGGACCTGCGCGCCGGCGAGGTCGTCGCCCTGCTCGGCCGGTCCGGCTCGGGCAAGTCCACGCTGCTGCGCACCATCGCCGGGCTGATCAGTCCCACCGAGGGCCGGGTGTGCTACCGGGGCAAGGAGCTCAACGGCGCCAACCCGGGTACCGCGATGGTGTTCCAGTCCTTCGCGCTGATGCCATGGCTGACCGTGCAGGACAACGTCGAGCTGGGGCTGGCGGCGCGCCGCGTGCCGCCGGCCGAGCGGCGCGAGCGGGCACTGCGGGCCATCGACCTGATCGGCCTCGACGGCTTCGAGTCGGCGTACCCGAAGGAGCTCTCCGGCGGCATGCGTCAGCGGGTCGGCTTCGCCAGGGCCCTGGTGCTGGAGCCGGACGTGTTGCTGATGGACGAGCCGTTCTCCGCGCTCGACGTCCTCACCGCCGAGAACCTGCGCACGGAGCTGATGACGCTGTGGGCCGGGCCGAACTTCCCGACCAAGAGCATCTGCATCGTCACGCACAACATCGAGGAGGCCGTCCTGCTGGCCGACCGCGTCATCGTGCTGGACCGCAACCCCGGCCAGCTGCTGGCCGACGTACCGGTCCGGCTCGCCCGCCCGCGGGACCGGCAGAGCCCGGCGTTCGCCGTACTCGTCGACCAGCTCTACGGCCTGCTCACCGGCCGCGAGCCGGACACCGCAAGCCCCGGTCCGGCGCAGGCCACGCCCACCGCCCGGCCGCTGCCGGCAGCCTCGGTCGGCGGGCTCGCCGGGCTGGTGGAGATCGTGTTCGCCCGGGGCGGCGCCGTGGACCTGCCGGAGATCGCCGCCGAGCTCAACTTCGAGATCGACGACCTGTTGCCGCTGGTCGACGCGGCGGCGCTGCTCGGCCTGCTGACGGTGACGGGCGCCGCGCTGACGCTCACCCCGACCGGTGTCGAGTTCACCACGGCGAACATCCAGCGCAGCAAGAAGATCTTCGCCGACCAGGCCCGACACCGCGCGCCCCTGGTCAGGACCATCTGTACGGCATTGGCCAGCAGCGCCGACGGCACGCTGCGCGCCGGGTTCTTCCTGGACCTGCTGCGCCGGGGCTTCGGACCCGACGACGCCCGCCAGCAGCTGGACACCGCGATCGACTGGGGCCGCTACGCCGAGCTGTTCGACTACGACACCGACAGCGACCAGCTCACCGCCGACGACACACCCTGACCGGCACCAATCCGAACGGCTCTCGCCCGCGAATCCTCCTCGCGCACGGCCCCGGGGGTGTCAGCTCCCGGTAGCCGGGCCGGGAGAGGACCACCTGATGTTGTCCCTGGTGTTGATCGGTGTGCTCGGCGGGCTGATCACC
>DATAYB010000833.1:0-3307 GCA_036272795.1 Pseudonocardia sp. | reverse complement strand
GAGACCAGCCCCTCGGCGGCGACCGCGGCGTCCAGTTCCGGGGCCCGGGCGGCCTGTGTCATGTCCGGGTAGCTGGACGTCCACTGCGGCGTCCGGCTCTCCACCACCAGGCTCGCCAACCCCGCGCCGGGAGGGACCCGCAGCTGTCGGAAGGACGGCTCGAACGCACCCAGCGTCGTGCGTACCCGCAGCTCACGGGTGGCGACGTCGAACTCGGACAGGTAGCTGACGTCGGTGCCGACCAGGTCGTGCGCCCGCTCGACCAGTCGCTGCAGCAGCTCGTCGACGTCGCGCAGCTCGGCGAGCTCGCGGGCCGTGGAGTACAGCGCGGCGAGTTCCTGGCCCCGGCGCCGCCAGCGGGCCGCGCCACCCCGCAGCCGCCGCGCCGAGTCCTCGACCCGGGCCGCCGACGCGGACGGCAGCGACGCCCGCGCCACGATCCTCGACACCTCGTCGGGGTCGTCACCGCGCTCGGCGGCGTCCAGCAGCTCGAGCACCACGGCCACCGGCAGCACGCCCTCCGGCTCCGCGCTCGGCACCACCGGACCTCCTGTGGACCTGGACCATCGGACCGGTCAAGCAGTCTGGCCATGGACCGTTGAACCATAACCCGACCAGCGGCTGTCGGGCCGGTCCCGACTCAGCCTTGGCCCGCCTCGGCCGAAGCCCGCCTCAGGCCGGACCGGCCGAGCCCGGGCCGCTCGAGTCCAGGCCGTGCTGCTCGGCGTAGGCGATCAGCTCGCGCGGCGCCCGCTCGATGTGCGCTGTCAGCAGCGTGACGCCCTCGTCCGCCTCCCGGGACACCGCGAGGTCGCGCAGGGCGCGGTGCTCGGCGGGGATGTCCCTGGCGTGGTCGTCGGTGAGCGCCCAGTACCAGCGCCGGTAGAGCTCGGAGCTGTCCCGCAGCGCGGTGGTGATCGACTCCAGTCGAGGGCTGCCGCAGCCGGCCAGCAGGGCCTGGTGGAAAGCTCGGTGGGTGATCGCCCAGGCCTCGCTGATCAGGCCGTCCGGACCGATCACCGGGGTCCGCTCCAGGGTGTGGTGGGTGGCCACGACAGCCGTCTCCCAGGCCACGTCGCCCTCCTGCACGGCCTGCCGGAACGCGAGCGTCTCCAGCTGGACCCGCACCCGGGTCAGGTCTGCCAGGTCCGGCACCGACAGCTCGCGCACGCTGAAACCGCGTTGCGGCGTGGCGACCAGCAGGCCCTGCTCGGCCAGCCGGGTGAGCGCCTCCCGGATCACCGAGAGGCTCGCGCCGAACCGTTGCCCGAGGTCCAGCAGCTTGAGGCGCTGGCCCGGCTCGTACGGTCCGTGCAGGTGGAGCAACTCGGCGCGCAGCTCGTCGTAGACCGACTCGGTGCGCGTGCTGGTCGGTCGCTCGGTGGGGGCGCGCCCGGTAGTCACCGGATCAGCCTAACGACAATTCTGCCGTTTTGACGATATTCCGTCCGATTTGCCGAGCTGTGTCGGTTCGCCCGCCCGTTCTCATACCGAGAGTCACGCCCGGGCCACCGCGCCGGCGGGCTGCTCGGCGAGCGGCTCGGCCGGGGCGCCGACGAGCTGCCGGAGCACCTCGGTGAGCACGCCCGCCGCGTCCGCGGGGAGAGAGGCGGCGCGCCACCCCACGTGCCGGTCGGGCCTGACCAGCACCGCGCCGGTGGTGCCGACCTCGCGCTGTCCCGACCAGTCGCCGGTGGCGTCCAGCAGGCCGTCCCGGGTGCCGATCGGGTGCACGTCGATAGTGACGCCGGTGGCCTGGCCCGCCGCGCGTGCCGCCTCGGCCCAGTCGTCACCGCCGATGCCGGTGAGCAGGCTGAAGTGGGTGCCGTCGACGAGGTCGAGCGTGGAGACGCGGCGGCCGGCCCACTCCAACCAGGCGTGCGGCAGGTGGGCGCCGGGCCAGGTGGTGGGCTGGTAGTACAGCTGGGGATCGCGCTCCGGGGTCGGCTCGGGCGAGCCGTCGGTCACCACCGCGCCGGTGCGGTAGCGGTAGCCGAGCTCGATCCCGTGCGCGTTGAACTGGTAGTTCGTCACCTCGACCGCCTCGCGCAGCGCCTCGCGGCGCCGGTCGCCCTCCGGGCCGGGCTGGTAGAGCCCCTCCAGGCCCGCCCAGCCGTCGGCCTCGGACTGCTCCGGGGCGAAGCCGAGCGCGGCCTGCACCCCGGCCATATCGAGGACGCTCTGCATCGCCCGGTCCACGACCTGCCGCCCGACCGGCTGCCGCTCGGCGCTGTAGGTGTCCAGCAGCGCGGGGTCGGCCTCCCGGCGCAGCACCATGGCGAGCTTCCAGCACAGGTTGAACGCGTCGGCGATGGAGGTGTTCAGGCCGAGGCCGTTGGTCGGCGGGTGGCGGTGCACGGCGTCGCCCATCGCGAACACCCGGCGGTCTCGGTAGCGGGACGCGACCTGGTGGTTGATCGTCCAGCTGGAGAAGCCCTTGATCACGGGCTCGATGCTGTCGTCCCCGACGATCCGGCGCAGGCGCGCGACCGCGAACTCCTCGGTCTGCGGCACCTCCTCGGTCGCCGGGTCGTAGGCCACCACCATGACGAACTCGTGCCACGGCGTGACGCAGATCAGGGTGCCGCCGCCGGTCAGGAACGGCGTGCCGGGTGCGGAGTTCCAGTAGAGGACGCCGGGGCGGTGGGCCAGGTAGCGGCTCAGGTCGGCTTCGAACCACACGTTCATCGCGTGCGCGAGCCCGGACTCGCCCTCGATCGGCAGGCCGGCCTGCTCGACCACCGTGCTGCGGCCGCCGTCGGCGCCGATCAGGTACCGGCAGCGGATCGTCAGCTCCGTGCCGGTGGCCCGCTCGCGGACTGTGGCGGTCACCCCGTCCGCATCCTGGACGTAGTGCAGGAACTCGTGGCCGAAGCGCAGGTCGGCCTCCGGCCGCTCCCCGGCTGCCTCGTAGAGCACCGGCTCGAGCACGGTCTGCGGGCAGTTGGCCATCGGGCTCGGGCTGGCCTTCAGGTAGTCCGCGACGCGGTCCGGGGCGGTGCCCCAGGTCTGCAGCCGGGCCACCTCGAGGCCGGCCAGGCTGGTGTGCCAGACATTGTTGGACATCAGCTCGTTGGGCGTCGACACCGCGAGCAGGCGCTCCTCGAGGCCCATGTGGCGGAAGATCTCCACGGTGCGCTGGTTGACGATGTGCGCCCGCGGCGTGTGCGCGGTGCCCGGGTGCTTCTCGACGAGCACATGGTGCACGCCGTGCCGGGACAGCAGGTTCGAGCTGGCCAGGCCCGCGGGGCCGGCTCCCACGATCAGTACGGGCGTGTCGATGTCGGCCATCAGGACTCCTCCTGGC
>DATAYB010000832.1:0-3032 GCA_036272795.1 Pseudonocardia sp. | reverse complement strand
GCCCGACAGCCGCTGGCTGCGCGCGTTCGCCACGCACCTGCGCGCCCAGTACGCGGAGAACCTCGGCAACCTGGAGCTGCAGACCGAGCTGCTGCGGGTCTGCCACGAGGAGTTCCGGGCGACGGGCGACCGGTTCGGGCTCGGCATGACGGTGTGTTCGCTCGGCGAGCGTGAGGAGCTGGCCGGGAACCTGGCGGCCGCGGCACAGAGCTACGACGAGGCGGTACGGCTGGCCACCGAGCTGGGCAACGACGACGACCAGCCGCAGTTCCGCGCGCTGTCGGCCAGGGCGGCGGCCCGGCGCGGCGACCCCGTCACGGCCAGGACGGAGCTGTGGATCGCGCTGAGCACGACGAACCGGCGGCCCGGGCTCGGCGCCGCCCCGCTGCTGCTGACCCTGGCCGAGGTGGAGCGGCTGGCCGGGGACCTGCCGGCGGCCCGCGCCGCGCTGCGCACGTACGACGCCGAGCACTCCGACGACCGCACCCTCGGCATCCCGCAGCGGGACGCGTTCGCGGCCGCCACGCTCGCCGGCATCGAGACCGCCGACGGCAACCTGGCCGCCGCCCGCTCCGCACTGCGCAACGCGGTCACCTTTGCCGTCACCAGCACGGACGGCCCGGTGCAGGCCCTCGTCGCCGAGGTCGCCGCCGCCACCGAGCTGCTCGCGGGCGACCACACGAACGCCGCCGCGCTGCTCGGCCTGGCGTCCGCCCGCCGAGGCACCCTGGACCGGGGCAACCCCGTTGTGCTGGCCACCCTGGCCGAGGTCACCGAGGCTCTCGGCCCGGCGGGCGTGGAGCGCGAGATGCGGCGCGGCCGGGAGCTGCCCGTCGAGCAGGGCTTCGCGCTGCTGCGCCTGGACTGACCAGCCCGTCGAGCCGGCTTCCGAGCACCGCCCGATCAGCCCAGCCGGTCGGGCGAGCCAGCCGTGGCGAGCCCGCTGAACAGCAGCTCCGCCTGCCACCGCTCGCGCGGCTGGGTGTGCAGCGACCAGTAGTGCTCGGCGATCTGGTCGGGGTCGAACGCGGTACCCGGCGCGACGGGCCCGGCGACAGTCACCGAGGCCACGTGCACCCCCGCCGGGCCGTACTCCTGGTCCAGCAGGCTGACCAGGGCGCGCACGCCGGCCTTGCCCAGCGACAGGCTGACGTAACGCGGGTCCGCGTCCGGCATCCCGCCGGTGACCAGGATCGTGCCGGCGCCCCGCCCGGCCATGCCGGGTGCGACGTGCGCGGCGGCGTTCAGCGCGCCGATCACGTTGACCGCCCACGCCTCCTGGTGTTCCCGCACCGACAGCTCACCCGGCGCGTCGGGTCGGATGATCGCGGCGTTGTAGACCAGCACGTCCGGCTCGCCGAGCTGGGCGGCCGCCGTGTCGAGCGCGGTGCGCAGCGCGTCCTCGTCCGCGGTGTCCGCGGTGAGCGCCACGACCTGCACCCCCAGCCGGCCGACCTCCTCCGCGACCGGGTCCACCGAGGCTCTGCTCCGGGCCAGCAGCGCGATCGGCAGCCCTTCGCGGGCGAAGCGGCGGGCCACCGAGCGGCCGATCCCCGGGCCAGCTCCGATGATGACTGCTCCGGGCATGGCGGCTCCTCGCCTCGTTCGATGCTATTCGAACACCACCCTAACCCTCACACAAGTGTGAGGGTTAGGGCGTGGTCAGGCCCGCCTGCGGTACAGCGCAACGGCGAGCGGCACGAAGACCGCCATGATCGCGGCCGCCCAGCCGAGTACGCCGAGCAGCGGAGCGACCACCGGGCCGCCCAGGTACAGCCCGCGCACCGTGTCCGCGACCCGGGACACCGGGTTGATCTCCGCCCAGCCGCGCAGCCAGCCCGGCATGGTCGACGCCGGCACGAAAACGCTGCTGCCGAACGTGAGCGGCATGATCACCATGAACGACATGCCCTGCACCGAGCGCGGGTCGGCGACCACCATGGCCAGCGCGGTGAACACCCAGCACAGCGCGAACGAGAAGGTCAGCGTCACCGCGAGGCCGGCGAGCACTCCGAGCGGCCCGGCGTGGAACCGGAAGCCCAGCAGCGCGCCGAACGCCAGCATGATCACCCCGGAGATCAGGTACCGGACCAGGTCCGCTCCGATCGCGCCGAGCAGCGGGGCCGCCCGGGAGATCGGCAGGCTGCGGAACCGGTCGAAGATCCGGCTGTGGCGGTCGTCGGCGAGGTTGATCCCGGTGCCGACCGAGGCGAACACGACGGTCTGCACCAGCACGCCCGGCAGCGCGAACTGCAGGTAGCGCCCGGTGTCACCGGAGATCGCGCCGCCGAACACATAGACGAACAGCAGCAGGAAGATCACCGGCTGTAGCGTCACGTCGATCAACGCCTCCGGCGAGTTCACCGTCTTGACGATGCCGCGCCAGGCCAGCGAGCCGCTCTGCCGCAGCAGGGGCAGGAGGCCGCCGGGGTTGGGGGTGGGTGCGGAGCGGTGGGGCGGTTCCGCCGTCGGGGCGGAGAGTGTGGGAGCCACGGTCATGCGGCGTCCTCCTTCGGAGCACTGTCGGCACGATCAGCCGGAGCGGGGTCATCGGTGGTGGCGGGCTGGCCGGTCAGGGTCAGGAAGACGTCGTCGAGGCTGGGCAGCCGCAGGCCGAGCTCGGCCACCGCCAGCCGGTCGGCCTCCAGCCGCGCGCCGACCCGATGCAGCATCGCGGCGTCGGCCGAGGTCACGACCACCTCGCCGGTGGCGTCGATCGACGGCGCGATACCGCCGGACAGGTCGGCCACCACCGCGGCGATCGCCACCAGGTCGGCACGGCGCAGCGGGCGTACGTGCAGTCGCTGCCCGCCGACCTCGGCCTTCAGGGCGGCCGGCGTGCCCGCGCCGATCACCCTGCCGTGGTCGATCACCACCAGCTCGTCAGCGAGCTGCTCGGCCTCCTCCAGGTACTGGGTGGTGAGCAGCACGGTGACGCCCTCGGCCGCCAGCACGCGGACCTGGTCGAGCACCTCGTTGCGGTAGCGGGGGTCGAGGCCGGTCGTCGGCTCGTCCAGGAACAGCACATCGGG
>DATAYB010000831.1:0-21804 GCA_036272795.1 Pseudonocardia sp. | reverse complement strand
AGGGCTTACACCGACCTCCGCCCCGGCCAGCAGCTCACAAGCGGCCGCCGAAGCGGGCTCCACCGCCTATGCCGGCGAGGAAGAGCGCCAGGAAGAGCAGGCCGGCGGTGAGCAGCACGGTCGCGGTGATCACGCTCAGCGAGATCCCGGCCAGCTCGAAGATCAGGGCGATGAGGAAGAGAACGGCGGCGACGATGGCAAGCATCAGAGTCTCCCGATGACCAGTGGTGTGTAGTGGCCACTGGGTACCCGGGTCGGGCCCGACCCACTCCGCGTATCGAGACCGCCGCCGAGCCGTACCCCGCTACTTGATCTGGACCTTGTCCCCGGGGCTGAGGGTCGAGAAGAAGCGCTGCGCGGCGGCGACGCTCAGGTGCACGCAGCCGTTGGACGCGGTGGCCGGGTTGCCGGCGTGGAAGGCGTCACCGGGATAGAAGAACACCGAGTAGGGCATGGGGGCGTGGAACTCGGTGCTGTAGAAATGCGCGTCCTTGGACAGCACCGAGAACGTGCCCTTGGGCGTCTTCGAGCTCTTCGACCCGCCGCGCGCGGGCACCGGCCCGTACGTGATGTGCCCGGCGCCGTCGGTGAGCCACGCCTGTTCGCGCGACAGGTCCATGCACACCTTGGCACTCGGGGAGCAGGGGGAGCTCGAGTGCGCGGCCGGCGTGGCGGCCGCCAGGTCGGTCACCGCCGGGTCGGCGGCAAGGCCCGTACCGCCCGCTGTCGCGAGCAGGGCCACGGCGGCGAGCGCAACCGGCCCCGGCGTCCTACGACCCACCGACCGAAACCACGAGCTGAGGACCATCGGCTGCCTCTTCCGCTGCTGTGACCATGGATCCGGACGGTGGATCCGTTGCGACGGAGTGTGACACGGCGGGCGGATGCAGCGGTGTGCTCGAGGACTGCGGCTCTCCTGTGGTGTTCTCAGGTGCCTCGTCCGCGGCGGTCCGCAGCCGTTCGGCGGCGAGCCGTTTCCCGCCGCGTCGCCAGATCGAGGACAGCGGCCAGGCACTCTCGATGGCCGTCGCATGGTTGGCTACTCGACGTGGCAAACGCACTGCCGGGACTGTTCGGGCACCTGACGCCGCTTCTCGACCGCTACGGATACCTCGCGGTGTTCGGCGTGATCGGTGTCGAGAGCTTCGGTGTTCCCGCGCCCGGGCAGACCATACTGATCGCGGCCGCCGTGTACGCCGGCTCGGGGCATCTCAACCTCGTCGGTGTCGCGGTGACGGCATTCCTGGCCGCGACGCTCGGGGACAACGTCGGCTACCTGATCGGCCACGCCGGCGGACGCCGACTGGTACACCGGTACGGCCGCTACGTGTTCCTCAACGAGGCGCGCTTCGACCGGGTCGAGGGCCTGTTCGACCGCTATGGCGCCAGGTTGGTGCTGCTCGCCCGGTTCGTCGACGGACTACGGCAGCTCAACGGTCTTGTGTCGGGCATCGCCGGCATGCGGTGGACACGGTTCCTGACCTTCAACGCGCTCGGTGCCGCGCTCTGGGTCGCAGTCTGGGTGACCGTCGGGCGGCTCGCCGGCCGGCACATCGGCAAGGTGTACGAGGAGTTCCGTCGTTACCAGCCCCTACTGCTGGCGGGGTTGGCCGTCCTGGTGGTGGCGTTGGTGATCTGGCACCTCGTACGGCGGCGGCGACAGCGGGGTCGGCCGCTCGCGGACGGGGAATGACGGTGCTGACGGGGCGGACGATCGGGGGCTATCGTCCCTGCTGAGCGCCGAGCGACTCGCGTGCTCTCCGATGCTGACCGGCCCGGACCCCGCCAGCCGGCATCGGGCGCCTGGCCGGTCTCTGCTGTGGGGTGCATCCCCGAGGTGTGTCGTCGCCGAGCGTCGTCGCCGTCGGGCCGAGCTGGGATGTGGCACATGGCGACCGCCGACGACGCCCATTGGTCAGGCCAACCCGCTCGCGAGCTCGGAGACGGTGCCGACGAGGGTGGTGGCGCCCCGGGTCGGGCCGAGGCCGCGCCGCTCGCGCTCTCGGTGAGCCGGCCCACGACCGGCCTGTGCGTCGTCGAGGTGGGCGGTGACCTGGACGCGTTGACCGTGCCGTTCCTCAACGACTGTGTGCGCGACCAGCTTGCCGCCGGCCCGGTGCAGCTGGTCATCGATCTGGAGCGGGTCAGTTTCCTGGGCTCCGCGGGAATCTCCGCGCTGGTCGAGTACTCCCGCTGGCTCGACGAGGCGGTACCCGGATCGAAGCTGCACCTGAGTGGCACGGCCCGCCGGCTCGTCCACCGACCGTTGGAGCTGGTCGGCCTGCTGCCGCTGTTCGCCGTGCACCGCACCCTGGACCAGGCATTGGCCCAGCTCAGAGCCGACCCGGTGTAGCCACCCCCACCGGGCCACCGGGGCCGTCAGCGGGCGTGATCATGAGGAACAGCCGGTCGACCGAGGCCATGTCGGTGGGCCCGGCGGGGCCGCTGTAGTGCCCGTCGAGGGTGAGGACCAGATTCGCGGTGACCGTGCGGCCGGTGGAGTCGGTCATGATGTTCGGTCCTTTCCATGGGGGGATGGTTCGGTGGTGCGCTGAGCCGTGTCGAGGGCGGCGGCGAGGTTGTCGAGCACCTGGCCCCAGCCGGTCTCGATGCCGGCGATGGCGGGCGCCGCCTCGACGGTCGTGTCGGTGATGCGCAGGCCGAGCCGAAGCCGGGTGCCGTCCTCGATCTCGGCGAGCGCCAGGTCGTAGTGGCCGGTGAAGGAGACCGCCCCCGCCGCGTCCAGGACCGAGAGGTCGAACGCCAGGTGCTCGGGTACCCGGACGGCCCGCACCACTCCCTCGGAGCGGTAGCGCCCCTCGGCGTCGCGGTACTCGAGGACGGCGAGCCCACCCGGGCGCGGTTCGAGCGCCCAGTCCGTGACGGTCATCGACGGAGGGACCCACCAGGATGTCGACAGGTTCGGGTCGACCCAGTGCCGCCAGACGAGATCCCGAGGCGCGGCCAGTACGCGTTCGAACGAGAAGGTGCGCCCGTCCGCCCACCGTTCTCGGTCGGCGGGCGCGGAGTCCGCCTCCAGGGCCGCGCGGTACCGCGCGAGGACGTCCCGCTCACCCTCGTGCGCCTCGCTGGTCTCGACCAGTTCCCGCAACCGGTGCGCGAGTGCGGCCAGTGGAGCGGTATCGACCGCGTACACCCGGCGCTGCCCGAGCGGGGACACGGTGACGAGTCCGGCGCGGGCGAGCGTCTGGAGGTGTTTGGTGGTCTGCGGTTGGCGCAACCCGGACAGCTCGGCCAGCTCACCGACCGACCGGGGGCGCTCGGTGAGGAGCTCCACGATGCGCCACCGCACGGCGTCTCCCAGTGCTGCTGCGACCTCATCCACGCACCGGAGTATTCACTGGCGAGAATATTCGCGTCAAGGAATATATCGGACCCGGTGGCGGTGAACCCATTGGAACGGTCGTGATGTTCGCGTTAAGTGACGGACTCCCCCAATGGGAGTGGTATATCGCGTCCTTCGATCAGGCGCGTTGTGAACGGTATTCGCTGGTGGCGGCCGGAACGTGTCGGAACTCGCTTGGTGCGGAGGATTTGTGTTCCGTCTGATCGGACGGTCGGGACGGAACGGATTCGACAAGTTCGTTGATTGAGGCTTATTCTTTGCGCTGATCGGCGTGTGGCCGGTTCGGGAATCGCGGATTGCCCACGCTTGGGCTTTGGTGGAGGATGTAATGGCGCAGAAGGTTACGGTTTCGCTGGTTGATGACCTGACTGGTTCGCAGGCGGACGAGACCGTTGGCTTCGGCCTGGACGGCAAGAGCTACGAGATCGACCTGTCGAGCAAGAACGCCGAAAAGCTGCGCGACCTATTGGCCGACTATGTCGGCGCCGCGCGCAAGGCGGGCGGTGCGCGTAGGGGAGCGGCCGCACCGGCAGCGCGCCGGCCGGCGGTGGATCGGGAGCAGAACCAGGCGATCCGCGAGTGGGCGCGCGGCAAGGGGATGAAGGTGAACGATCGCGGTCGCATCCCCAGTGAGGTCGTCGACGCCTACCACCAGGAGAACTGACGACCCCCCATTGCCCGGTGCAATGAGGTGCCTGAGCGGTGGCTGAATAACCATCGGGTCGGGTCAGCGATGGTGCCCGGGCGCGAGCAGGCCGAGTGCGCGGCCTCTGCCGACGGCTTCGGTGCGGCGATGCACCGCGAGCTTCGTGTAGAGGTTGCGCATATGGGTCTTGACCGTGTTCGGGGAGACCGACAGTTCGCGGGCGATCTCCGGGACCGACAGATGACTGGGCAGATACCGCAGCACCCGAATCTCGCTGGCGCTCAGCGCGTCCAGTGGCGGCCGCGGCCCGGCCTGCTCAGGTTCGTGTCCGGTGAGCAGGTTCTGGATCCGGGCGATCGGCGCGGCCTGCCGGGTGCGGCGCCGGATCCGGCGTTCGAGCAGGCCCGGTACGGGGTGCAGCAGGAACCACTGGAACGCCCCGTCGGGCTCGGCCATCTCGAGTGCGCGCTCCACGGCGGCCTCCGCGGCCTCGGCCTCACCCAGCGCATCGTGGGCGATCGCCGCCAGTAGCCACCCCTGGGTCAGCTGCCCCGGCCAGACCAGCGGGCGCGAGCCATCGAGCACCGGCGCCACGGTGGCCAGCGCGGCACGGGGCTCGTTCGTGGCCAGCCGCAGAGCCGCCAGCGAGAGGCACACCTCCCCGCCGGTGCGTTCGCGCGCGTCGAGCTGGGCGAAGGCGGCCGCTGCCCGCTCGGTGTCGCCGAGCCGCACCATGGCGTGCATTTGGAACCCTCGCAGAGCCGTGACCAGCGGACTCGGTTCGGGGAGCCGATTGGCGAACCGCTCGGCGGACCGGTAGGCGGCCAGCGCCTCGGCCGGCCGCCCACATGCCATCTCGAGATCCCCTCTGACGAAGCGGATCGCCATCCCGGTCGCGGGTTGCGCCTCCGACCGGAGGGTGCGTTCGGCCTGCTGGAGCCAGGACTCCGCCTCCGGCAGCTGGCCCCGCCACACCCGCACCAGCGCGAGCACCATGCAGGCGAGCCCGGCCGTCGGCTCGTCGGTCCAACCGTGCCGCCGGGCCAGCTCCATCGCCTGCTCGCCGTACTCGACCGCCGAGGCGAACGAGCCGAACCACGCGGTGGATGCCTGGTAGGCCAGGCTGGTGAACTCGAGGTAGGGCCGACCGATCCGCCGCGCCAGTGCCGCGCCCAGCCTCAGATGCCTTACCGCGTCCTCGAAGCGGCCCGTCCAGTACTCGGTGGAGCCGAGACTGACCAGGGCCAGGGCGCGCAGGTCCGCGTCGAGGTCCGGCATCGGGCTGCCCGGCGCCTCGGCGGCCTCCAGCTGTCGTGCCGCCTCGGTCGCCGCCGGCAGGTTCCAGCGATGGCGGGCCACCAGCAGCCGGACGATGACGAGCTCGAGTTGTGCGTGGGCCTGCCGCTGCGCCGGCACGGTCGCCGCCGCGCGTTCCGCGATGCCCAGATAGCGGTCCCTGACCTGCGCGGGAGCTTGTCGCAGCTCGTCCGTGGCGGCCATCAGCGCAAGCTCGCCGTCCGTGGCGAGCAAGTCGGAAGGGAAGCCGGCCAGCAGCTGGTGGATGGTGCCCGTTTCGCCGTCCATCAGCAGGCTGGGCCACTGATCCGCGAGCAGGCGGGCGGCGGCGCCCCAGTCCTGGGCGGCCTGGGCATGGCGGATCGCCTCCACCGGATGGCCGTGCCCGGCCAGCCAGCCCGAGGCGGCCCGGTGCAGGCCCGCGACCTCGTCGGGTTCGCTGCGCCGCAGCTCCAGCTGCAGCAGCTCCGCGAACATCTGGTGATAGCGGAACAACGACCGCGCAGGGCCCAGGGACGTCACGAATGCGTTCGCCCGCTCGAGGTCGTGCAGGGTCCGTTCGCCGCCGCCGCCGCCGGTCAGCAGGTCGGCCAGCTCACCGCTGACCCGCTCCAGTATCGACGTGCGCAACAACAGCCGGCGTACCTGCGCACTCTGCCGCTCGAGCACCTCGGCCAGTAGGTACTCGGCCACCGTCCGCTCGCTGCCGGAGAACTCGGACGCGAACCGGACAGGGTCCGGGTGCCCGGCCAAGGACAGTGCCGCAAGCCGCAGACCGGCCGCCCAGCCCTCGGTCCGCTCGTGCAGCACCGTCAGCGCCATGTCGGGGAGCTCGATCCCAGCCTCGGCGAACAACTCCCCGGTCTCGGTGAGGCTGAACCGCAGATCAGATGCCCGGATCTCCGCCAGCTCTCCCGTCAGCCGCAACCGGTGCAGTCCCAGCTTGACATCGTGCCGGGTGGCCAGCACGAACCGCAGCGCGACCGGAGCCCGCATCATCAGCAGCTCCAGCTGCCGCAGCGTCTGCTCGGTGTCGAGCTCGTGCACGTCGTCGATCACCAGCCAGATTGGTTCGTCCAGCGGCGCGAGGTCCTCGAGGAGCCGCTCCACCAGCGCCCACTCGTCCGGATCCGGGGCCGCCGACGCCGCCTGGACCAGCCCTGCCCCGGCCGTCGTGGCGTGCAGTGCCTCGGCCACGGTCAGCCAGAACCGTTGCGGATCCCGTTCGTGACGGCGCACCGGCACCCAGGCAGCGCGCTCCGCCGGACCCGCCGCGTCGATCCAGGACTTCAGCAGGACCGTTTTCCCGCTGCCCGCCGGTGCCGACACCACCGTCACCCGAGCGTCCCCCACCCGCTCGAACAACCCCGGACGCGGCACGAGGCCGACGACGTCGAAGCCGGCGCTCCGTTCGGTCGAGGAACGCGCGGCCGCGTCGGGTCTCACGGGCTGAATCATCACACAGTGGTAAATCCGCGCCGCTGTGATGGCCTTCCTGGCCAGCTAGAACGTCCATTTCGGCGCGAAGCTCACTTTTCCGGTCGACGTCGGGCGCACTGTTTTCAGCGGTCGACGGCGGGCGTTCCCGTGCCCCTTCTCGACGCGGCCAATGCCGCGCGGCACCTAACTGGCCCAATAGCCTTAGTCATTCGATGACAAATGCCGGCTGGGTCGCGGGCCAGGCGCGGGGCATCGGCAACCGAAGGGTCGCGGGCGAGACCGGGGCGTGTTCCAGCGCGGCGTGCAGCCGCCCGTCCCGTTGCACGATGGAGCCACCGCGCAGCATCGTAGCGATCAGTTCGGCGGCGAGGTCCTCGGGCGAGCGGCCGAGCAGCCGCGCCGCGTCCTGGAGCCAGGCCCGGGCGTGCAGGTAAGGCTCCACCGTGTCGACCGGAATGCCGCCCCGGATCATCAGGGCGTACGCGAAGACCCGGCGCGCGGTATACCAGACGGCCCCGGCCGGATCGTCGACGAGGCGCTGAGCGCGGCGGAACGCGGCGGCGAACGTCGCGCCCGCGTCGGCGGGGATCGGCCCGTGCGCGGGCAACAGCACCCTCGGCGCGAGGTCGGCCATGAGGTGCAGGGAGGCGAGCGCGACGGCGGCCGCGTCGGGGCCGTCCAGGGCGAGGTTGACCATGCCGACGTCGTAGTCCGACAGCGCGTCCCCGACCACGAGCAAGCGCTCCTCGGGCTGCCACAGCGCCAGGTGGCCGGGGGTGTGGCCCGGGGTGCGCACGACCTCCCAGTCGGCGTCGCCCAGTCGTAGCACCTGGCCGTCGGAGAGCGGTTCGTCGACCGTGTAGGGGGCCACGGGCTGGTCGAGGTACTCCGCGAGGCAGCAGCCGGGGTCGCGCCGTGCGACGGCCTGCGCATCCGGCGTGCTGGCGGCGATCCCGGCGCCCGCGGCCTGCAGCAGCCCATTGCCACCCACGTGGTCGGAGTGCCAGTGGGTGTTCACGACCAGGGCCAGGCGGCCGGTGTGCGCGCGTACCCACTCGGCGGTCTGCTCGGCGTGACCGACGAAACCGCTGTCCACCAGCGCGGGCTGCCGGCCCTGCAGCAACAGGAGGTTGGAGTCCGGGAACGGCCGTGGCTGCCAGGTCACCCAGGCCGGCAGCTGCTCGGTGTCGAGATCCAAGGCTCCTCCTCATGACGAGCACGCACGGCGACCCGAGACGGCCAACTAGTAGGAAATCCTACTGTATGACGTAGAACCGAACTCCTCGAAATCACCCCGAACGTGCGATGGCCCGCTCACCCCGCGGGTCCAGAGGCTGGGACCGAGCGGGAGGAGCGAGATGAGCGGGGACACCGATTTCGGGACCTTCGGGCGGTTCACCGAGACGCCGGTGGGCGAGATGGACGGCGACAGGAGGTCGGCGTATGGCTACACGCTCAAGCTGCGGGGGCTGGTGCCGGGGCCGCACAAGATCTGGCTGGCCAACCCGGCGCTGTCGCGGACGATCGTGCCGACCGGCGCTTACTTCCAGACCGAGTCGTCGCTGACCAAGGCCGAGATCGAGATCGCCACCAACGTGATCAACGGCCACTGGCGCGCGGCCTACAGCAACTATGAGCACGAGAAGATCGGTATCGAGCAGGGGCACCTGGCAGCGGAGAGTGTCGCGGCGCTGATCGCGGGCCTGCCCACCTCGTTCGACGACCCCCGCCAGCAGGTGGTGTACGAGCTCGCGTCCTCGCTGGCCTCGGCCCGGGTGGTGCCGCTGGGGCTGTTCCGCCGGGCCCGCGACCTGCTCGGCGATGCTGGCATCGTCGACGTGACCGCGCTGATGGGCTGGTTCACCGCCGTCTCGCTGACCCTGATGGCCTACGACGTCCCGTCCGACGCCACCGGCCTCGACCAGTAGACAAGGAAACGCCACATGCCGATGACCCCTGTCCCGGCGGTCACCCTCACGCCGGTCGCGTATTTCCCGGAGCAGTACTTCCTCGAGAACCTCGTCGTCCGCGCCGACGGTTCGATCCTCGTCACCACGGTGCTGCAGAGGGAGCTGTGGCTGATCCCCGGCCCCGAGCCGCGCCTGGAGGATCCGCCGGTCCTGGTGCACACCTTCGATCACCTCGTCATGGGCATCACCGAGGTCGAGCCCGACGTGTTCGTCGTCAGTGTCACCGACGGCTACGCCACGCACGAGTCCTACCTGGCGCGCGTCGACCTCAACGGTTGGACCCCGGGTGAGCCGGTGGAACCGGAGACCATCTACACCTTCGATGACCGGGTGCGGTCCCTGAACGGCAGCTGCCTGCTTGGGCCCGGGGTGCTGGCGCTGGCCGACTGCTTCGCCGGGCTGATCTGGCGGGTCGACCTTTCCGATGACACCCACAGTGCCCAGGGCCGGGTCTGGCTCGCCGACGACACCATGGCCTGGGACCCGGACGGCGAGGTGGCGCCACCGCCGCAGCCCGGGGTCAACGGGGTCCGCTACGGCGCGAAGACCGGTTACCTCTACTACACCTCCACCGCGCAGCAGGTCTTCATGCGCGTCCCGGTCGACCCCACCACCCTCGACCCGGGCGGCCATGCGCAGTTCGTCGCGGCCGTCGACAACGCCGACGACTTCTGTCTGGACGAGGACGCCGGGTTCGCCTACGTCACCCGACATCGCGCCAACACGCTGTCGCGGGTGCCTCTGGAGCCTCGGCACGGCAGCGAGGTCCGCCACATCGCCGGTGACCCGTTCGACCCGGTGTTGGCCGGCCCGTCCAGCGCCTACTGGGGGCGGCGGCCCGGTGACCACGGCCGGGTCGCCTACGTGAGCACCGACGGCGGCAGGACCGCGCCGCCCGAGGGGATCGTCCGGCAGGCCACGGTGCTGCGCCTCGAGATCCACCCGGAGACCGTGTGATCTGGGACAGCGTGATCGTCGCGGCCGGCCAGGCGTCGATCGTGACCTACGTGGAGGGGAACGGGCCCGACGTCGTGCTCCTGCCGTCCTACGGCCGTGACGGCGGCGACGACTTCGACGCGATCGCCGCCGCCGTGGCCGGGGCCGGCTACCGGGTGCTGCGTCCCCAGCCCCGTGGCATCGCCGGCTCCATCGGGCCCATGACCGGTGTCTCCCTGGCCGACCTCGGCAATGACGTGGCACAGGTCATCGGGTCGCTGGGCAGTGGCCCGGCCGTTGTGCTCGGGCACGCGTTCGGCAACTTCGTCGCACGCACGGTGGCCACCGACCACCCGGACAGCGTCGCCGCGGTCGTCCTCGCCGCGGCGTCCGGGCGGAGCGTGGCACCCGAGGTGAACTCCGCCCCGTTCCGCGCCGGCGATCCCACCCTCCCCGAGGGGGAACGGCTCGCCGCGCTGCGGCTGGCGTTCTTCGCGCCGGGCCATGATCCCTCGGCCTGGCTGACCGGCTGGTACCCGAAGACCCTCGGCATGCAGCACGCGGCCGTCACCACCGCCGGCAGGGCGGGGATCGACCACTACTGGGACGCCGGCACCGCGCCGGTCCTCGAGATCACCGCCGAGTACGACCCGTTCAACCCCCGAGCGCAATGGGGGGAGCTGAGCGCCCGGCTCGGGCCCCGTGTCACGTCGACCGTCGTCGCGAACGCCAGCCACGCGTTGTTCCCCGAGCAGCCCGACGCGGTCGCCGGCGCGATCATCGGCTACCTCAAGACGCTGTTGTGAGTGCCGCGCCGCCCCGAGGGCGGCTGAAGATGGTCTCCACGCACAGGGCACGGCGCGAACTCAGGTGAGCCAGCGCCTGCCTTGGGCGGCGAGGACCCGCCCGAACTGGAGCTCGGGGAAGTGGGCGCCCGCCCCGAGGGTGATGCCGTCCTCGAGCTCGCGGAACAGGCGTTCCCGGACGGTGCGGCCGAGGTCGGGGTCGACGTCGCCGATGGAGTGCCAGGTGGGTTCGTCGAGCTGGACGGGGCAGACGATGGCGTCGCCGAGCAGGATGGCGCGCTGTCCCCGTGAGGAGACGATGACGCTGAGGTGCCCGGGCGTGTGGCCGGGGGTCATCGTCGCGGTCACGTCGGGCGCGATCGTGGTGTCCTGGCTGATGGGGTGCAGGTAATTCCCGGTGTCGGCGGCGGCGCGGAAGCCGTGCCGGATGTGGTCGTGCATCCAGACGTCGGGGTCGAGCACGAAGTGGTGCCAGTCGTGCGCGCCGAACCAGATCGTCGCCTGCCTGAACACGGGCCGGGCGTGGTTGTCGAACAGCCAGCCGCAGTGGTCGGCGTGCAGGTGGGTGCAGATGACGTCGGTGACGTCGGGCGGGGTCACGCCTACGGCGCGCATGCCGAGTAGGAGCTGGCCGCCGACGAGGAGGCGGGGCCGTCCGTCGTCGCGCACGTGCGGCCCCATGCCAGCGTCGACCAGGATCGTCCGGTCCCCGGTGCGGACCAGGAAGCAGCCGATGGGGAGGTAGGCGAGCCCGTCGTTGCTGAAGAGGTCCTCGTGGCCGGCGGCGGTGACGTGGTCGCCGAAGTACTCGGGCGAGGCGCGGAACGTCCCGTCGCTGACCGGGTGGATGTCGATGTCGCCAATGTGCACGGGGCCCCCTCAGACGACGCGGTTGCGTTGGGTGCCGAGGCCGGTGACGGTGACCTCGATGACGTCGCCGGCGACCATGAATCTCGGTGGGTCGAACCCGATGCCGACGCCCGCCGGGGTGCCGGTGGCGATGATGTCGCCCGGCAGCAGGGTGATGCCGGCCGAGATCGTGGCGATCAGCTCGGGGATGTCGAAGATCAGGTCTTTGACCGGCGCCGACTGGCGCGGTTCGCCGTTGACGCGGCTCTCGACCCGCAGGGCTGTGACGTCGGCGACCTCGTTGGCGGTGACCGCGTACGGCCCCATCGGGCAGTGCGTGTCGAGCGACTTGCCCAGCAGCCACTGCCGGTGGTTGCGCTGCAGGTCGCGGGCGGTGAAGTCGTCGATGACGGTGTAGCCCCACACGTGGTCGAACGCCTCCGCGCGGGTGATCCCACGGCCACCGGGGCCGATGATGACGCCGAGCTCGGCCTCGTAGTCGAGCTCGGAGGTCACGCCGGCGTGCGACAGGATGTCGTCGAACGGCCCGGTCACCGACGTGGTGGCCTTCGAGAACACCACCGGGTACTCGGGCAGGTCCTGAGAACGGTCGGGCTGGTCGTAGCCACTGCGGCCGAACTCGAGGACATGGTCGCGGTAGTTCTTGCCGACGCAGAACACGTTGCGCCTCGGCACCGGGATCGGCGCCAGCAGCGTCACCGAGCCCAGCGGTTGCCCCTCGGCCCGCGCGGCCTCCCGCGCCAGTGCCGGACCCAGCTCGGCCCACCGTCCGACGACCTCGAGCATGCCCGCGCCGTCCGGCAGCGCGGCGCTGACGTCGCGGACCTCGTTCGTGCCGTCGTCGACAACACCCACCCGGTGCGCGGTCCCGGTGGAGAAGGTCACCAGCTTCATCGTCACCCCAACCAATTCGAATCAATCAGACCATTGCTGGACAGATTCGAGGCTAGTCACGACCGGTGCTCTTGTCGAACCAGGTGCATTACTTGAGCGGCGCTACGACAATGGTCTTGATTGGTCGGCAGGTTGGTCTACGGTGTGAGGGTGACGACAGTGGAGCGCACGTTGCGGGCGATGCTGACCGAGGGTGCTCGGGACGGCAGCTTGCAGCCCGGTTCGAAGCTACCGACGGAGCGGGCGTTGGTCGATCAGCTCGGCGCGCCCCGCAGCGCCGTGCGGCGGGCGCTGGAGGTGCTGGAGCGGGACGGCGTGATCGTGCGCGAGGTCGGGCGAGGCACCTTCCTGACCGACGTCGCGGTCGCGCAGGTCGCCGGCGCTCCCGCCGACACCAGCCCCGCCGAGATCATGCAGGCCAGGTTGCTGATCGAACCGCGGATCGCCGCCCTTGCCGCGCAGGTCGCCACCCAAGCAGACCTGGACCGGATCGGCAGCGCTCTAGGGGCAGGCGGCGGATGCGTGGAGGACGACTTCGAGGGCTTCGAGTCCTGGGACGGCAAGCTGCACCGCGGTATCGCCGTGGCGTCCCACAACGGCTTGTTGGTCAACGTGTTCGACGTGCTGCACACCGCCAGGGCCCTGCCGGTGTGGGGCACGCTCAAACGGCGCACCTCCACGCCGGAGCGCCGCCGCCGCTACCACGAGGAGCACACGGCGATCGTGGCCGCGCTGCATGATCGGGACGCCACGGCGGCCGCCGCCGCGATGAGCCACCACCTGCATCACGTGTCCGAAGCGCTCGTACCCGCCCACTGAGCCTGCCGCGCGGGCCCCGCCCGCCGGCCCGGGCCGGGCCGGCCCGCAGGCACGGCCTGTTGTTACCCAACTCCACAGCAGGCAGGTTTTCGGCGCCAAAAACCTGCCTGAGGTGCAGCTCGGTAACAACAGGTGGGGCACGCCGGGGCACGTCCGACCGGGCCGGCGCGCCGCTATGTCGACGTGGTTGCCGAGGCCAGCCGGTTCAGCTCGGCGAGCCGCCTGCGCAGGGCCTTCTGCTCCTCGAACCGGGCGGTCACATCGCGCAGGACGGCGACCATGCCGGTCATGCCGCCCTCGTCGTCGAGCATCGGGACGATGGTGAACTCGAGGGAGATGCGCTGGCCGTCCTTCCGGACGCTCGGCACGGTGAGCGTGTCACCGGCCCCGTAGCGGCTGTGGCCGGTCCGTATCACCTTGGAGTAGCCCGTCCAGTGCGCGTCGCGCTGCCGCTCCGGGATGATGATGTCCAGCGACCGGCCGACCGCCTCTGTCGCCGGCTGGCCGAAGATGCGCTCCGCCCCCGGGTTCCAGAACGTGATCACCCCGTCCCGGTCGGACGCGATGATGGCATCCGACTCGGTGGCCAGGACCGCGCGGGCGACAGCGCTCGGAATCTCTGCGGAATCGTGCGACATCGGGGTTCCTTCTTCGGCGTGATGCAAACTCTACGGGCGGAGCGGAACTACCCGAGGTGTCCCGCACGAGAAGCTCACGCGGGACACCTCGGGAACGCGCACGACGGTCAGGCGACGACCTTCGAGGCGTGCAGGTTGGCGATCGCGTCAGCGTCGTAGCCGAGCGTGGTGAGGACGTCGTCGGTGTGCTCACCGAGCAGCGGGGCGCCGTTGATCTCCGGGGTGAAGTTGGAGAACTTGACGACGCTGCCGACGGTGAGGAACGTGCCTCGGTCCTTCTGGTCGACCTCGACGACCGTGCCGGCCTTGCGCAGGCCCGGGTCCTCGGCGATCTCCTTCATGCTCAGCACGGGCGCGCAGGGCACGTCGAACGTGCGGAGGATGTCGACCGCCTCGTACTTGGTCTTGTCGGCCAGCCACGTCTCGATCTCGGCGAAGATCTCGAAGATGTGCGGCTGGCGGGCCAGGGCCGTCGTGTACGCGGGGTCCTCGCTCCACTCCGGCTTGCCGATGGCCTCGCAGGTCCGCACCCAGTTCTGCTCCTGGACGGTGAAGTAGATGTAGGCGTTGGGGTCGGTCTCCCAGCCCTTGCACTTGAGCACCCAGCCGGGCTGGCCGCCGCCACCGGCGTTGCCACCGCGCGGCACCACATCGGTGAACTCGCCGTTCGGGTACTGCGGGTACTCCTCCAGGTAGCCCACCGCGTCGAGCCGCTGCTGGTCACGCAGCTTGACCCGGCAGAGGTTGAGCACCGCGTCCTGCATCGACACCGACACCTTCTGGCCGACGCCGGTCTTCTCGCGGGCGATGAGGGCGGTGAGGATGCCGATCAGCAGGTGCATGCCGGTGTTGCTGTCACCCAGTGCCGCGCCGCTGATGGTGGGCGGGCCGTCCCAGAACCCGGTGGTCGAGGCGGCGCCGCCCGCGCACTGCGCCACGTTCTCGTAGACCTTGAGGTCCGACCACGACGAGTCGTCGTTGAAGCCCTTCACGGAGCCGAAGACCAGGCGTGGGTTGAGCTCCTGGATGTGCTCCCAGGACAGGCCCATCCGGTCCATGGCGCCCGGGGCGAAGTTCTCCACCAGCACGTCGGCGTCCCGGATCAGCTTCTCCATGACCTCCAGGCCCTCAGGGCTCCGGGTGTTGATGGCCAGCGAGCGCTTGTTGCTGTTCAGCATGGTGAAGTAGAGGGCGTCGACGTCGGGGATGTCGCGCAGCTGGCGCCGGGTCACGTCGCCGCCGTCGACCCGCTCGACCTTCAGCACGTCGGCGCCGAACCAGGCGAGCATCTGGGTACAGGCCGGCCCGGCCTGTACTCCGGTGAAGTCGATAACTTTGATTCCGGTCAGTGGCGATTCGGTCATGACATTCCCTTCCAGGGTGGCTGTGTCGGGTTGCTTGGCGAGATCAGTGCTTGGGCTTGTCGGCTCCGACGGTGATGCCCTTCGGGTTCAGGTGGCCGATGTGGCCGCTCTCGCTGCCGGCCGACGGGTCGATCACGCAGTCGATGAGCGCGGGGCCGCCGGAGGCCAGCGCCTCGGTGAGCGCGGCGGTGATCTCGGCGGGCGTGGTGGCCCGGTAGCCCTTGCCGCCGAACGCCTCGATGAGCAGCTCGTGGCGGGCACCGGTCATGAGCGTGGTCGGAGACGGGTCCGAGGAGACCGCGTTCACGTCGTCGCCCCGGTACACCCCGCCGTTGTTGAGGATCACGGTGACGACCGGCAGCCCGTAGCGGCAGATCGTCTCGATCTCCATGCCGCAGAACCCGAAGGCGCTGTCGCCCTCCACGGCGATCACCGGCGAGCCGCTCTCCACCGCGGCGGCGATGGCGAAGCCCATGCCGATCCCCATCACGCCCCAGGTGCCGCTGTCCAGGCGGTGGCGGGGCACCCGCATGTCGATCAGGTTGCGGGCGATGTCCAGCGCGTTCGCGCCCTCGTTGACGATGTAGATGTCCGGACGCTCTCGGATGATGTCGCGCACCGAGCGCAATGCGCCCTCATAGCGCATCGGGTGCGGGTCCGCCTTGAGGCGCTCGGTCATCTTGGCGACGTTCTGCGCGGAGCGGGCGCCCAGCTCCTCGCGCCACGGCTCGGGAGCGCTGATCTGGCCGGGCTTGATCCGGTCCAGCAGCGCCTCCATCACCGAGCCGATGTCACCGACCAGCGGGGCGGCGATCGGCTGGTTGCTGTCCAGCTCGGCCGGATCTATCTCGACCTGGATGAACTGGGCGTCGGGGTTCCACTGCGGCGCCTCGCCGTGGTTGAGCAGCCAGTTCAGCCGCGCGCCGACGAGCATCACCACGTCGGCCTTGCGCAGCGCCAGGGAGCGGGCGGTGGCGGCCGACTGCGGGTGGTCGTCGGGCAGCAGGCCCTTGGCCATCGACATGGGCAGGAACGGCACACCCGTGCTCTCGACGAACCGCCGGATCTGCTCGTCCGCCTGGGAGTACGCGGCGCCCTTGCCGAGCAGCACCAGCGGCCGCTCCGCGTCGGCCAGCAGGTCGATCGCCCGGTCCACCGCGTCGGGCGCGGGCAGCTGCCGGGGGGCCGGGTCCACGACGCGGCGCAGCGTGGCCTCGCCCTCGGCCTTGTCCATGATCCCGCCCAGCACAGCACCGGGGATGTCGAGGTAGACGCCCCCCGGCCGGCCGGATACGGCGGTGCGGATCGCCCGCGCGATACCCAGGCCGATGTCCTCGACCCGGTCGACGCGGTAGGCGGCCTTGGCGTACCGCTCGGCCGCCGCGACCTGGTCGAGCTCCTCGTAGTCGCCCCGCTTGAGGTCGACGATGTGCCGCTCGCTGGACCCGGAGATCTGCACCATCGGGAAGCAGTTGGTGGTGGCGTTGGCGAGCGCGACCAGGCCGTTCAGGAAGCCCGGGGCGGACACCGTGAGGCAGATGCCCGGCTTCTTGGTCAGGAACCCGGCCGCCGCGGCCGCGTGCCCGGCGTTGCTCTCGTGCCGGAAACCGATGTAGCGGATACCTGACGCCTGGGCGAGCCGGGCCAGATCGGTGATCGGGATACCGACGACGCCGTAGATGGTTTCGACGTCGTTGAGCTTGAGGGCGTCGACGACGAGGTGGTACCCGTCGGTGAGCTCGGCTGGAGAGTCGACGGCCGGTGCCGTGATCTCCACTGTGGAAGCGCTGGTCATAGTGGAGTCCTCGCTCTGGGTATTAGCTCTTCGGTTACGCCCCCAACATTCGACGGTGCGCGGAGTCACGTCCAAGACCGTGATCTGACCAGTCGATAAGCGTTGGCTATCAACTTTTTGGCGTCCGACGGCGAGCGGGTCGATACAGGGTGGCTATCGACCGGTCACGAGCCGCTATTGGACGTTGCGGCTACCTGCGACGCAGGCTCAGTGGTGGCAGCCGCCCAACGTCGTTCGACGCGCCATCGGGGCGGCATTCCGAACCAGCATCCCCGGTATGCCGGTGACCAGGCATGCCCGTTGATGATCACTGATGATCGAGCTCAGGAGTGCCGATGCATGAGCGGGTTGTGGACAGGGCCGCGAGGCACGCGACGCCGGAGTCACTCGTGCTCCGAGATCGCCTGCTGGTGGCAATGGCGTTCGCGTCGGGCGGGTACGAGGCGATCTGCTTCCTGTCCTTCGGCAAGGTGTTCACCGCGTTCCAGACCGGGAACATCGTGTTCCTGGGCCTCGGACTGGCGGGCACCCGTCCACCGCTCGGCCCCGTCCCGCTGACCGTGGTCGTCTCGCTGGCCGCGTTCGCGGCGGGCGCCATGGTCGTGATGCGGGTCCTGAAGTCGTTCGACGGCGACCAGGAGCTGGACGACGACCAGGTGTTCCAGGTGTGGCCGGGTTCCGTGTCCGTCGCGCTCGGCATCGCACTGGTCGTGCAGGCCGGCTTCCTGGTCGTCTGGTTGGCGGTGCCGCCGTCCGGACTGGTCACGAACGTTCTGATCGGCCTGAACGCCTTCGCGATGGGCATGCAGATGAACGCCGTCCGGTCGCTGCACGTGCCGGGTATCTCGACCACGGCGGCGACCGCCACGTTCATCAGCCTGGCTAGCGGCCTCGCAACCTGGTCACACACGGCCCCGGCGGTGCGGCGGCTGACCGGGGTCCTCGTGGCCACGGTGTTCGGTGCGCTGGTGGGGGACTGGATGCTCGGCCACGCGCACGCCGAGGCGCCGGTGGTGCCGCTGCTCGTGATCGCCGTTGTGGTCGCCGTTGCCCTGGTGGCGTTCCGGCCCGAGCGCGGCGGTGCCCGGACGGCCACCCCGAAGGAGCAACCCGCCGGCTGAGTCGGTCGGTCCGTGCACGACCCGAGAGCCAAGACGAGGAGTGGTGATGATGGTCCGGTCGACGGCATCGTCCCTGCGTGGTGAGCACCCCTACCGGCACCCGGCGACCACCGGCCTCGCCGATCTCCTCGATCGGCAGCTGTGTGACCGTCCCGACGCTCCCGCGCTGGTGGTGACCTCGGCCCGGGTGCCGCTGTCCTACCGGGCACTGGCCACCCTGGTCGACGAGGTGGCGGCCCGGCTGAACGGTGCGGGGCTGCGCCGGGGCGACCCGCTCGGCCTGGTGTCGGCCAACAACGCCGAGTTCGTGGTCGGACTGCTCGCGGCCGCCCGTGCCGGGCTGGTGGTCGCGCCGATGGACCCCGCGCTGCCCGGTACACAGCTGACCGCCCGGTTCGAGGAGCTCGGCGCGCGGGCGGTCCTCGTCGGACCGCCCGCGCCGGGTGCGGAGCCCGCGGGCGCCGGGCGGACCGGTGCCGAAGCGGCTGGAGCTGCCGGGGCGGTGTCGGACGCGTCGGACGGGGTTGCCGGGTGGCCGCTGCGGGTGACGTTCTCCCCGGCCGGTACGCCGGCGGTCCAGCTCGCCGCCGGCACGCCGCCGGCACAGCCCGGCCAGGAGACAGCGGGCCTGCTCTCCGCTGAGGACGCCGTTGTGCTGTTCACCGCGGGCACCACGGACCGGGCAAAGATGGTCCCGCTGACGCACGCGAACGTGGCCGCCTCGATCCGGGGAATCTCGGGCTCCTACGAGCTGGGGCCCGCCGATGCCACGGTGGCGGCGATGCCGTTCTTCCACGGTCACGGGCTGTTCGCGGTGCTGCTGGCCAGCCTCGCCAGCGGGGGGCGGGTGCTGCTACCCGCCCGGGGCAGGTTCTCGGCACACACGTTCTGGGACGACGTGCGGGCCGCCGGCGCCACCTGGTTCACCGCCGTCCCGACGATCTACGAGATTCTGCTGAACCGCTCGGCGCACGACGTACCGGGTGCGGAGATCGCCCAGCTCCGGTTCGTGCGCAGCTGCAGTGCACCGCTCAACACCGCCACCGGGCGGGCGATCGAGCGGATGCTCGGCGTGCCGCTGCTGTCCGCGTACGGGATGACCGAGACCGCGCACCAGGCGACCAGCGAACCGCTGCCGCAGCGCGGGGTACTCAAGCAGGGGTCGGTCGGCCGGCCGAGCGGGGTCGACATCCGGGTGCTCGGCCCGGACGGCCAGGCGGCGGCGGTCGGCACCGAAGGGGAGGTGTGGGTGCACGGCCCCACCGTGACCCGCGGCTACCTCGGCAACCCCGCGGAGACGGCCCGTAGCTTCGTCGACGGGTGGTTCCGCACCGGGGACCTGGGCTCGCTGGACTCCGACGGCGACCTGTTCCTCACCGGACGGCTGAAGAACCTGATCAACCGGGGTGGCGAGAAGATCGCACCCGAGCACGTCGAGGACATCATCGCCGGCTGTCCCGGGGTCCTCGAGGTCGCCGTGTTCGCCGTCCCCGACGCCGTCTACGGCCAGCGGGTGGCGGCCGCCGTGGTCACCGAGGGTGAGAGCGTCGGGTCGGAGCAGATCCTCCGGTACTGCCGCCAGTGGCTGCCCGCCTTCGAGGTACCGGACCGGATCGAGCTCGTCCCCGACCTGCCGCACACCCCGAAGGGCGCGCTGGACCGGCGGGCCGTGGACGCCCGGTACGGCCGCTGACCTACCCGGGTCCAGCTGATCGACCGACCGAGCGGGGCGAGCTCAGTGCTCCGGGTGCGCGGTCAGCACCGGCTGCTCGTAGAACTCGTCCAGGGACAGCCCGGTCGCCGCGTTCACGAACGCCCGGGCGGTCGGCGACCCGGGGGTGGCCGAGTGGATGGCCACCGAGACCTGTGCCGTGGCGTCCGGGTCGACCAACCGGACGGCACGGATCCCGTCCGCCGCCGGCATGGCCCGCAGCCACGTGTGCGGCATGATGGCCGCGCACCGGCCGACCCCGACCAGCGCGTACAGCGACGCCACCGAGTCCGTCTCCATGTGCGGGCTCACCACCACGCCGCTGTCGGCGAACGCGCGGTCGATCACCTCGCGGATCCGCATGTCCGAGGTGAGCAGCGCGAGTGGCAGCTGGGCCGCGTCCGCCCACGTCATTGCCTCGGTCGGCGGCACCAGCTGGTCGGATGCCAGCAGCATGTAGCGCTCGGTGTACAGCGGCACCAGCTGCAGGCCGGCCCGGTCGTCCGGCGCGAAGTGGGCGATCGCGGCGTCCAGCTCGAACGCCTGCAGCTGGCGGCACAGCTCCGCCGTCGACAACCGGGAGTGCACGTGCACCTTGGCCAGCGGGTGCTCTGCGCAGAACGCGGCGACCGGCAGGACCAGGGTCGTCGACGCGGTGGGCTCGGTACCCAGCCGCAGCGTGCCGGTGATGCCGGAGCGCACGGCGGCCACCTCGGCCTTGAACGCCTCCTGCTCGGCCAGGATGCGCTTGGCCCACACCACCAGCCGTTCGCCCTCCGGGGTCAGGCCCTGGTAGTTATGGCCACGGTTGATGAGCGTGACG
Organism: Pseudonocardia sp.; assembly: GCA_036272795.1. GTDB lineage: Bacteria > Actinomycetota > Actinomycetes > Mycobacteriales > Pseudonocardiaceae > Pseudonocardia. The sequence continues at coordinate 1,308 of DATAYB010000831.1, read as the reverse complement.
TTCAGTTCCCGCTCGAGCTTGGCAATTGAGGCCGACAGCGCTGGCTGCGACACGTAGCAGGCCTCCGCCGCCCGCGCGAAATGCCGTTCTCTGGCCACTGCCACGAAGTACTCCAACTGCCGGAAGAGCATGCGTCCTACGCTACGAACATCGAGCCCCGGTGTCACACTCCGGCCGGCTGCGGGACGTACCTCCGGTGGTCAGGCCCGCCGGTTCCGGGTGGGAGGTGCTACGCGGTCGAGCCGGCGCCGGACCGCGTCGGCCGGCACGCTGGGCCCGCCGTGGGCGATGTGCAGCAGGGGCGGGTCATGGCGCAGCACGAGGTCGAGCCCTTGGCGCACCCCGTCGGGATCCTCGGCGAAGTAGTGCCGCAGCGGATGGCCGGGCAGGATGCGGCCCAGCCCGAAGCCGGCCCTGAGCAGGTCGCCGACCACGGCGTCGCCGCCGTCGAGCAGGACGACGCTGGAGCCGGACGTGTGGCCGCCGACCGGAACCATCGTGGCGGCGACCCCGTACGCATCGAGGCGCAACGGTCGGGACACCGGGATCTGGGCACTGGCCGGAGTGGCTCGCATGCGGCGGATGACGGGCCGCAGCAGCGCACCGGCTGGCCCGGTCACGGGCAGCTCGCCGATGACGCCGGACTCCAGCAGGTGGGCGTCGCCGGCACCGATCGCAATCGGGACACCGGCAGCCGCCAGGGTCGCCGCGGCCCCCGCGTGGTCGGCGTGGCCGTGGGTCAGGACGAGCAGGGCGAGCTCCTCGGGAGCCACCCCGTGGCCGCGCAGCTGCCCGAGAAGCGGCTCGGTGTCACCGGGCGCGCCCGCGTCGACGAGCACCGGACGTTCCCCGAGCAGCAGGAACGCGTTGCTGACCTGCCGCCGCAGCGGCACCACCCGGGTGGTCACCATCAACTCTTCCCCACGCTGTCGCCCTTCCGTGAGCCTCCTGTCGAGGAGGGTGAGGAGTCGCCACCCCAAACGTGTGAACTCGCAAGGTGACCGGAGGCGGTTATTGCGCGCACACAACTTCGGGCCGCGTCAGGGTGCGTGCGGTGTACGGATCGTTCGGCCAGCTCGTCAGTAGCGCTGATCTCCTTCGTTTGGTCCGGTGCGCTTCGAGAGTGGTGAGACGATCTCCGCAAATCGGACAGCTCAGATCATTTCCCGTCGCGATCGCGGTCGATGTCGGGTTCACCAATCGGCGTCGTGAATCCGAGCTCGGCATCGAACCTTGGGGGTTGATTCAGTCGTGTTGACGCGTACTGACCTGCGTGACGGCCTGCCGCCGATCGCGGCGCTGCGTGCG
>DATAYB010000830.1:0-6677 GCA_036272795.1 Pseudonocardia sp. | reverse complement strand
ACCAGTCGGCCAAGGAGCTCGGCGAGCCGGGACTCGTGCTCCAGCGGGTCACCAGGGAGGCTCAGCGCGGCATGTACCGACCGGAGCTCGCCGGCCAGCTCCGGATCGTGGATGACCAGCTCGCGGAAGTGCGGCGCAGCCTGGCCGGGTTCGGCGAGCAGCTCGACGGGCGGGTAGAGCGCCCGGTAGACGAAGCCGTCGGGCGCAGCGGGGCCGCCGGTGTGCGGCTCGCCGGGCTCCACCACCAGCAGCGTGCCGGGGCCGGCGTAGTGCGAGGCGCCCCGGTACCGGATGACCTCCCGGCCGGCCGTGCACGCGCCGACCGCGAACTCCGCATGCATGTGCGGGGCGTAGTGCCAGTGCACGAGGCGGGCGTGCAGCAGGTCCAGCGCGGGCCGCCCGGCGCCGCCCACACGGGTCCACACCGACCAGTCCGTGCCCGGTCGACCGCCGCTGCCGCCCATCGCCGTCCAGTACCGCCGCTCGCCACCGGGCCCGGTCGTGTGCGGGCCCGCCCCGGACGCTACCTGGGCGGCCGCTCGAGCCACAGCCGAAAACCGCACCAAAAAAGGCGCCCCCGACCGAAGTCGGGGGCGCCTTTCAGGGCGTTGCGCTCAGCTGTCGAGCTGCTGCGGGCGCCCGGCCAGCTCGGGCCGGCGCTCGTCGCTGTGCTCGTCCGGCCCCGCGTCCTGGCCGTTGGCGTGGGCCAGCTCGGCCCGGGCCTTGGCCAGCGCGGCGGTCTCCTCCGGAGGGTCGGGCCGCAGCAGCGAGCCGACCACCGGGTGACCGCTGGAGCCCAGCTGGTTCATCCGCTTGGGCACCGGGGCGCCCTGGTACTCGAGAGCGACCGCGTGGCCGTGCGAGTCGACCCCGGCCAGCGGCTGGTGCACCTCGATGAACTCACCGTGGGGCAGCCGCTTGATGATGCCGGTCTCGATGCCGTGCTCGAGCACCGCACGGTCGCTGCGCTGCAGCCCGATGCACAGCCGGTAGGTCACCCAGTAGGCCAGCGGCGGGAGCAGCAGGATGCCGATCCGGCCCGCCCACGTGGTGGCGTTCAGCGAGATGTTGAACTTGTCGGCGATGATGTCGTTCGCGCCGAGCAGCACCAGCCAGACGTAGAACGTGATGGCCATCACACCGAGGGAGGTGCGGACCGGCACGTCCCGGGGCCGCTGCAGCAGGTTGTGCAGCGCGTTGTCCTTGGTGAACTTGCGCTCGATCCAGGGGTAGGCGCCGGCCAACCCGTGGATCAGCGGCAGGAACAGCGGGCTGGCCCAGAATGCCGGCGGAATCAGGTACGTGTGCCAGAGGTTGATCTCCCACGGCGGGAAGATGCGCAGCATGCCCTCGGTGAAGAGCACGTACCAGTCGGGCTGCGAGCCGGCCGAGATGTGCGCCGGGTTGTACGGCCCGAAGTTCCAGATCGGGTTGATCTGGAAGATGCCGGCCATGATGGCGATGACGCCCACCGTGACGGCGAAGAACGCGCCACCCTTCGCCGCGAAGGCCGGCAGGATGCGGACACCGACCACGTTCTTCTCGGTGCGGCCGGGGCCGGGGAACTGGGTGTGCTTCTGGTACCAGACGAGCCCGACGTGCACCGCGATCAGCGCGAGCAGGATGCCCGGCAGCAGCAGTACGTGCACGATGTAGAGCCGGGGGATCAGCTCGGTGCCGGGGAACTCCGACCCGAAGATCAGGTAGTTGACCCAGGTACCCATCACCGGGATCGACATCACGAAGCCGGACATGATCCGCAGGCCGGTGCCGGAGAGCAGGTCGTCCGGCAGCGAGTAGCCGGTGAAGCCCTCCATGAAGCCCATCAGGATCAGCACGATCCCGATCACCCAGTTCGTCTCGCGGGGCTTGCGGAACGCGCCGGTGAAGTACGTGCGGAACATGTGCACGACCATCGAGGCGACGAACAGCAGCGCCGCCCAGTGGTGGATCTGCCGGACGAACAGGCCGCCGCGCACGTCGAAGGAGATCTGCAGTGCGCTCTCGTACGCCCGGGACATCGAGAGGCCCCGGAGGTTGTCGAACGCGCCGTTGTAGGTGACCTCCTGCATCGACGGGTCGAAGAACAGGCCGAGGTAGGTGCCCGAGAGCAGCAGGATGATGAAGCTGTACAGCGCGATCTCGCCGAGCATGAAGGACCAGTGCGTCGGGAAGACCTTGTTGAACTGCTTCCGCATCCCCGCCGCGGGGTGGTACCGCTGGTCGATCTCGTCGAGGGCGGTGGCCGCCTTCTCCCTGAGCACGTTCGAACTGGTCGTCGGGGTCGTGATGGAACTCATGATCGCCGCTCCCAGAAGCCAGGCCCGACCGCCTCGTCGAAGTCAGCGGTCGCGATGAAGTATCCCTCGTTGTCCACCGTGATGGGAAGCTGTGGCAGTGCCCGGGTGGCCGGGCCGAAGATCGGCTTGGCGTACTCGGTGGCCAGGAACTGCGACTGGTGGCACGGGCAGAGGATCCGGTTGGTCTGCGCCTCGAACAGCGAGGTCGGGCAGCCCAGGTGGGTGCAGACCTTCGAGTAGGCGTAGTAGTCGCCGAAGTGGAAGTTCTCCTGGCCGGCCCGCTGGGTGACCTGCGTGCCGGGCCGGAGCCGAATCAGCATCACCGGCGCGTCCGAGGCGCGCAGGTTCTCGCTCATCTTCTCGGCGTCGTGCAGGTCGGAGAGCCGGAACGGGAACACGGTCTCGATGGAGGCCGCGTCGAGGTCCTCGGGCCGCACCCGGATCTCGATGTTGTTGCTGATGATCTCCTCGGAGGAGATGCCCAGGTCACGGCGCAGGTAGGTCTTCTCGCCGTTGGCCGGTGCCCACGGGGTGACCCACAGGTCGGCCTTGTCGCGGCCCTTCCACGGGTTGTGGATCAGGCCGCCGAGCGCGATCACCCCGAAGCCGAGGCCGAACACCCCGGCCGCGAGGCCGGCGCTGCGCTTGATCATGGACCGGCGGGCGATGCCGGTGTCCTTACCGGCGGCGGCCAGCTGGGCCATGATCGCGCGGCGCGCGATGTTGTCGGAGGCGCCGTCGTGGCGCTGCTGGATGGCGACCTCGTCGGGGAAGAACTTCTTCACGTAGGCGACCACGCCCACCCCGAGGAACAGCACCGTGAGCCCGAAGCTGGCCCCGATCATCGGCGTGTACAGCGAGTACATCAGGTGGCCCGGCTGCGCGGGCGCCACGTAGTGGAACGGCCAGAACAGGTACGAGCCGAGGAAGACCAGCGCCGCGATGGCCGAGAGCAGGAACCAGCGCGCGACCTGGCGCTCGGCCCGCTTCTCCGCCCGCGTGCCCGGGACCGGCCAGCGGTTCGAGTTGCGGACCAGTACGACGTCGTCGAGCTCGGTGGCCAGCGTGGCCAGCTGCTCGGGCGTCATCTCCTCCAGCTCAGCGTCGGTGGGGCGCCTGGCGGCCTGTGAGGTGCCGTGGGTCCCGTCACTCATGCCTTCGCTCCCAACCACAGCGTGAAGCCGACCAGCGCGACGATCCCGACGATCCACGCGATCAGGCCCTCGGAGACCGGGCCGATGTCGCCCAATCCGTTGCCGCCCGGGTCGTTGTCCCCGTCGACGACCGTTTTGACGTACGCGATGATGTCCTTCTTCTCGTCCGGCGACAGCTGGCGGTCGGAGAAGTGCGGCATGTTCTGAGGGCCGCTCAGCATCGCGGTGTAGATCTGGTCCTCGGTCGCGGGGGACAGCGCCGGGGCGAACTTGCCGGACGACAGCGCGCCGCCCTGGCCGGTGAAGTTGTGGCAGGAGGCGCAGTTGAGCCGGAACAGCTCGCCGCCACGGGCCGGGTCGTCACCGCGCAGCGCGATCCCGCTCTCCGCCGGGCGCTGCGGGCCGCCGCCGTTCGCCTGCACGAACGCGGACAGCGCGTCGATGTTGTGCGCGCCGTCGGGCGTGCTCGGGTTGAGGTCGGCCAGTGGGTGCTTGCGCTCGGCCTGCGCCTCCTGGCGGGCCAGCGGCATCCGGCCGCTGGAGACCTGGAAGTAGGTGGCGGCCGAGCCTGCGCCGATCAGGCTGGGCCCACGGTCGGGCACACCCTGCAGATTGGCACCGTGGCAGGTGATGCAGTGGTTGTCGAAGACCTGCTGGCCCTGGGCGACGAGTTGGGAGTCGTCGGCCGCGACGGCGGTCTGCGGCCGGGGCGCGAACACGGAGTACAGGGCGCCCGCGCTGAGCAGCGCGATGCCCAGAGCGAGCGCGCCGGCGATGCGGCGACGCAGCTTGCTCCGTGCGTTCCGGCTCGTCGAGCGGCGCTGTGTGGTGGTGGTTCTCATCGCGGAGTCTCGAACCCTCGCTGTCAGATCGGGCGCTCGAAGAGCGGTCAGCGGATGAAGTAGATCACGGAGAACAGGCCGATCCACACCACGTCGACGAAGTGCCAGTAGTACGACACCACGATGGCCGCGGTCGCCTGGGCGGGCGTGAACTTGCTGAGCTTCGTGCGGATGAGCAGGAAGATGAACGCGATGAGACCGCCGGTCACGTGCAGCGCGTGGAACCCGGTGGTCAGGTAGAAGACCGTGCCGTAGGCGCTGGACGCGATCGTGGTGTGGTGGTTGAAGATCAGGCCCCGGTACTCGTTCACCTGGCCGAGCACGAACATCGTGCCCATCACCAGCGTGATCAGGTACCACCGGCGCAGGCCGAACACGTCGCCCCGCTCCGCCGCGAACACGCCGTACTGGCACGTGAACGAGGAGGCGACCAGGATGATGGTGACGACCAGGGCGTAGGGCACGTCGAGCTCTGTCGGGGGCGGTGGCCACTCACCGACGTTCTGGCCCCGCGCGGTGAAGTAAATCGCGAAAAGACCCGCGAAGAACATCAGCTCGCTGGACAGCCAGACGATCGTGCCGATGCTGACCATGTTCGGTCGGTTCAGCGAATGGATCCGCTGACTGATGTTGGGCGCTGCCGTCGTCACGGGGGTCATTATTACCCGCGAGGACATTCCCGCCCGTTTAGGGTTGCGCACGATCCGTCACACGTCTGGATCAGATGTCCCGTCAGTACCCGGCTCGCCGCGACCGATCGCCCGGATATCATCGTGCGCGCCACCGATCTGGGAGGAAACTGAGCCTCGTGAGCAGCACCCTGAGCAACGCGGAGAACGCGAGGAACTCGGGCGTCACCCGGACGGTTCTGGTGTTCAGCCACCGTCCCCAGGTGCGCGAGTCGATCACCAACGCGGTCGGCCGGCGCCCCGCGCCCGACGTGGGTCGGGTGAAGTTCCTCGAGGTCGGCGGGGTGGCCGAGGTACTGGCCGCGATGGACTCCGGCCAGGTGGACCTCGCCATCCTGGACGGCGAGTCGCAGCCGACCGGCGGGATGGGCCTGTGCCGGCAGCTGAAGAACGAGATCACCGACTGCCCCCCGATCGTGATCGCGGTGCAGCGCCGGGACGACCGCTGGCTCGCCACGTGGTCCCAGGCCGACGCGGTGCTCGTGCACCCGCTCGACCCGCTGACCGCCGCTGAGACCGTGGCCGACGTGCTGCGAGGCGGCGCGCCTGCGGTCCGGCGCTGAGCCCGGTGGCCTCCCGGTCGGCGGCATCGTGACGCCGCCCACCGAGGTCGGCCGGGTGCCCGGAGCCGCGCTCGCGCCCGAACGGAGCTGGCCGGGCCTGCTCGGCCGGCTGCTGGCCGGTACCGACCTGACCGCCGCCGACACCGCCTGGGTGATGGACCAGGTGCTCGCCGGCGACGCGAGCGACGTACGGCTGGCCGGTTTCCTGGTCGCGCTGCGCGCCAAGGGCGAGACGCCTGCCGAGATCGCCGGGCTGGCCGAGGCGATGCTGGCCAGGGCGCGGCGTATGCCGCTGGCCGGCCCGGCCGTCGACGTGGTCGGCACCGGCGGCGACGGCTCGAACAGCGTGAACATCTCCAGCATGGCCGCGATCGTGGTCGCGGCCGCCGGCGTGCCGGTCGTCAAGCACGGCAACCGGGGGGCGTCCTCGCGGGCCGGCGCGGCCGACCTGCTCGAGGCGCTCGGCGTGGCGATCGACCTGCCGCCGGACGGCGTGTCGCGCTGCCTCGCCGAGGTCGGCATCGGGTTCTGCTTCGCGCCGGTGTTCCACCCGTCGTTCCGCTACACCGCCACCGCGCGGCGCGAGCTCGGCGTGCCCACGGCGATGAACCTGCTCGGCCCGCTGACCAACCCGGCGCAGCCGGGCGCCGGCATGATCGGTTGCGCGCACGCGAGGCTGGCGCCGGTGATCGCCGAGGTGCTGGCGGGGCGGGGCGCATCCGCGCTGGTGGTGCGGGGTGACGACGGCCTCGACGAGATCACCACGACCACCACGACCTCGGTCTGGATGGTGCGCGACGGCACTGTGTCGATCGAGCAGCTGGACGTGGCGGACCTCGGCGTGCCCAGGGCCACCGCCGCCGACCTGCGCGGCGGCGACGCGGAGTTCAACGCCGAGGTGGCCCGCCGGCTGCTGTCCGGCGAGACCGGGCCGGTGCGCGACGCGGTGCTGGCCAACGCCGCCGGCGCGGTCGCCGCGTTCACCGGATTGAGTGGTGATCTGGTCGCCGACCTGAGGGCTGCCTGGCAACGGGTCGCCCAAGCGGTGGACTCCGGCGCCGGCACGGCCCTGCTGCAGCGGTGGGCGGCGCTGTCCAAGTCGCTCGGCTCCACCTGACCGGGTCCGCCA
>DATAYB010000829.1:0-10372 GCA_036272795.1 Pseudonocardia sp. | reverse complement strand
CACCGCGGTCGCCGTAGGCGAGATGTGAGGGGATCACCAGTTGGCGGCGCCCGCCGACCTTCATGCCCTGCACGCCTTGGTCCCAGCCGGAGATGACCTGGCCGACGCCGAGCCGGAAGCTCAGCGGGGCACCTCGGTTGTAGCTCGAGTCGAACTCCTCGCCGGTGGACCAGGCGACGCCGACGTAGTGCACGCCGACCGTGTCACCGGCCTTCGCAACGGCCCCGTCACCCTCGATGACGTCGGTCATCTGCAGTTCGGCCGGCGGCTCGCCGCCCGGGAAGTCGACCTCAGGCTTATCGCTCACCGTCCGAACGCTACGCGCCACCAGCGCCGAGCCGCGCAGGGGTCCTGGCGCCGGGTTTGTGATGAACGGCGCCGTGAGAGTGTCGTCAGCGCCGTTCGATCGGCCCACGAACAGCAGACATGGCACTTTGATCATGATGCGCGGCGGCTTAGAGTGGTCGGCATGCCGGAAGGGTCCTCCCCTGCCCGCGTCGAGGACGTGCACGAGCTCGCGTCCGCGATGCCGCACGTCACCGTCGAGCACGGGTCTACGGACAACCCGGTCTACCAGGTCGGCGGAAAGTCGTTCGTCTACTTCCGGACGCCGCGGCCCGATGCGGTGGACCCGGACAGCGGCGAGCGCTACCAGGACGTGATCATCTTCTGGGTGGAGTCGGAGGCCGAGAAGGAGGCGCTGGTCCAGGACCCGTCGACCCCGTTCTTCACCACGCCGCACTTCACGGGGCACACCTCGGTGCTGTTGCGCGCCAGCAGGCTTGCGGAGCTGACCCGCCAGGAGCTTGCCGAGGTGGTGCAGGATGCGTGGTTGTCCCGCGCATCGAAGCGTCGAGCGAAGGACTGGCTGGCGACCCAGGGCTGAGTCACTCCAGGATGGTCAACGTCACTTCAGGATGTTCACCGCGCGGGCGATCACCAGCGCCACCGTGACCAGCGAGACCACAGTCTGGGCGGCCATCGTGAGCTTCGCCCAGCGCGACATCGGCAGGACGTCGGTGGGGCTGAACGCGGTGGCGTTGGTGAACGACAGGTAGAGGTAGTCGACGAACCCCGGCTCCCAGTCCGGGTGGGTGAGCTCGGGGTTCTGCATCTGCACGAAGCAGAAGTCGGGTTCCCGGCGCCGGGCGTGTGCGCGGGCCGCCGGTCCGCCCCGGTCGAACTGCCAGTACCAGAGCGCGAACGCGATGATGTTGGTCAGCCAGACGGCGGCGCCGGTGGACAGCAGAGGGCCCGCGTCCTCGCCGGCGCGACCGTTCACCAGGTCGGCCGCCAGCACCACGGCGGCCCAGGCGTTGGCCAGGCTGACCAGCGCGGTCAGGGTCAGGCTGCCCATCCGTAGCGGCACGGACTCACGGTTCAACCGGCTCGGGTTCGCCACGATCAGGGCGATCAGCAGCGCAGCCTCCAGGCTGGGCAGCATCCACCTGGACACCAGCGTCAGCCGGTCGGGCAGGGCGAGCTGCAATGCGATCGCCACCACCATCGCGCCGGCGACCGGCCAGCGGCTCTCGCCGCGCGTGACCCGCAGCCACGCAGGTACGTGCACCTGCTGGGCCGCCCTGTGCACCCGCTCGGCGCCGTGAGTGAGCTCGTGCCCGACGCCGGCGGCCGCCGCCGAGACCGGGTGATGCCCGCCGCAGAGCAGCTCCTCCAGCCGGGTCAGCTCGGCGCGTACCGAGGTCAGCTGGGCCAGGTGGGCCTCGTCCATCGGTGGCGCGGTGCCGGTCCCGGTGGCGCTGCCAGCGACAGAGCTCTGGCCGGTGGGCGTCGCGGCTGGGTCTGCGTCGGTCACGGTCGCGCCGCCTTTCTGTGGGGTCGGGTCATCGGGCTGGTGATCGCGCCGGTGATCATTGTCGGCGGAACCGCTCGGCCAGCTCGGGGTGGTCCTCCCACCACAGCCGGGGCCGGGCGGGCTCGTCCTCCTCGGCGGCCAGCGCGGCCGGTGGGGGCTGGTCAGCGGTGGCGGTGGCGCCCGCATCCGTGCCGGCCCGGTCGGCCCTGGCGAGGCGAGCCTGCTCAGCGGCGAGGTCCTGACGGTCCAGCTCGGCGTCGACGATGGCGGCCTGGGCGTCGTCCTCCCGGGTCATCCGGCGCAGCACCACACCGAGGAAGGGCAGCCCGGCCAGGTCACCACCGATCCAGAGCACACCGGCGCCGATGATCTGGTCCAGCCGCACGCTCGGCCCCCATGGCCGGCCCAGCGTCAGGTAGTAGTGCGGCGCGAGCACCGGTCCGAGCCATACCGCCAGCCCGAGCGCGCCGTCCAGCACCACCTCGGCCGCGCTGATCCCGAGGCTGACCAGGTACGGGTCGGTACGCGGGGTCGGGTCCAGCCGGAACCGGGTCCAGAAGTACAGCCAGCCGGCACCCAGCAGGCCGAGCCCGACCAGCGCGGCGACCCAGCCGTGCTCGAGGCTCGCCGGGTAGATCGGGGTCAGGTAGAGCAGCGGCATCGGCGCGACGAAGACCGGGGTGACCACGAGTGGGAAGGTCAGCCTGCGGGCCAGCCGGGAGTGCAGCGCGCGGCTGAGCGGGGCGCGCACCGACGGCGGCGCCAGCTCGCGCAGCAGGGTCAGCGGCGCGCCCATGGCCCAGCACATCGGCACGATCATCAGCAGCGTCACGTTCTGCACCGCGCGCGCCCAGAACAGCACGCCTGCGTAGACCCCGATGGACGCCGAGGTCACCAGGACCAGTGCGCCGACCCCGCCGGCCACGAAGCTCCAGGTCCGGGTGGCCGGCCACGAGCCCCCCCGGGCCCGCAGCCGCCGCACCGCGAGCAGGTACCCGGCGCCGACCAGCAGCGCGGCCACCGTCGCCGGCGTCAGCTGCCACGCCGTCACCGCGCGGACCAGCGTCAACGCCGGCGGTCCCACGTAGGCGGCGGCCTCCGGCGGCGCGGTTCCGGCCACCGAGGTGGTCAACTCGCCAGCGTGCATCCGCCCAGCCTGCACCCGGGCACCCACCGAGCACGAAACGGCACCCGTCCCCGGCTCAGCAACCGCTCAGCCGGCCGCCGCCGCACCCGTGAGTGGCGAGTGGGGCTACACAGACCCACTCGCCACTCGCGGGTCAGTGACAGGTCAGCCGCGCAGGCGGGTCATCTTCGGGTCGAACAGGGGCTCCTCGGCGACCGTAGCGGTGAGCCGGCGGTCGAAGTAGCCGATCTGGACCTCGGTACCGGGCGAGGCCAGCTCGGCGGGCAGCCAGGCGTAGGCGATACCGGCGCCGATGGTGTAGCCGTAGGCCGCGCTGGTCACGTATCCGACCGCCGCGCCGTCCGGGCCGTAGACCGGCTCGCTGCCCAGCACCGTCGCGCCCGGCTGGGTCAGGGTGAGACAGCTCAGCCGGCGGGTCGGCCGATCGCGGCGGGCGAGCGCGGCGTCGCGGCCGAGGAACTCCGGCTTGTCGGCCTTGACCGCGAAGCCGACGCCGGCCTCCCACGGATCGTGCTCGTAGGTCATGTCGGTGCCGAACGAGCGGTAGCCCTTCTCCAGACGCAGGCTGTTGAACGCGCCACGCCCGGCCGCGATGATGCCGTGCTCGGCGCCGGCCGCCCACAGGGTGTCCCAGAGCTTGAGCCCCTGGTCAGCGGTGGTGTACAGCTCCCAGCCGAGCTCGCCGACGTAGGAGAGCCGCAGCGCGGTGACCGGCACGTTGGCCAGGTAGGTCTGCCGGCCCCGGAAGTACTTCAGGCCGGCGGCGGAGAAGTCGTCACCGGTCAGTGGCTGCAGCACGTCCCGGGCGCGCGGGCCCCACAGCCCGATGCAGCAGGTGCCCGGGGTGACGTCGTGCACGGCGACAGAGGCGGGTGCGTGGCGGCGCAGCCAGTCGACGTCGAGGTTGCCGTTGGCGCCGACCTGGAAGAGGTCCCGCCCGAGCCGGGCCACGGTGATGTCGCTGCGGATGCCGCCGTCGGTGTCGAGCAGCAGCGTGTAGGTCACCGAGCCGACGGACTTGTCGACAGAGCCGGTGCACATCCGGTTCAGGAAGGCCGCGGCCTCCGCGCCGGAGACCTCGAGGTGTTTGAGCGCCGACATGTCGTACATCGCCACGGCCTCGCGGGTGTACTGGGCCTCCGCGCCGACGATGGGGGACCAGTAGCGGGCCGCCCAGTCGTCGGGGGAGTTGTTCGGCACCGCGATCTCGCGGCCCTCCAGCAGGCCCGCGTTGGCCTCGTACCAGTGCGGCCGCTCCCAGCCGTTCGCCTCGAGGAAGAACGCTCCCAGCTCGCGTTGGCGCTCGTGGAAGGGGCTGGTGCGCAGCGGGCGGGGCTCCTCCATCGGCTGCAGCGGGTGCTTGATGTCGTAGACCTCGACGAAGTTCTGGCAGCCCCTGGCCACCACGTAGTCGGGCGCCAGGTGGTGCCGCTCGAACCGGTTCACGTCGCAGGCGTGCAGGTCGAACGAGGTGCAGTGCCCGTCGACGAGCCACTCGGCCATCGCCCTGCCGACCCCCGCGGAGTGGGTCACCCAGACGGCCTCGGCCACCCAGAAGCCCTTGACCTCGGGGGACTGGCCGAGCAGCGGCATGTCGTCGGTGGTGAAGGAGAAGAGCCCGTTGATGCCCTCCTCGATCTTGGCGTTCGTGGTGCCGGGCAGCAGCGAGTTGGTCTCGCGCCAGGCCTCTGCGAAGTCGTCCTCGGTGAACCGCAGTACCGACGGCATGCCCGTCGACGCGCGAGCCTCGTCCACGCTCAGGATGGAGGTCACCCCGACCGGCATCGGGCGATGCCCGTAGTAGCCGATGCCGAGGGTGTCGAAGCGCTCGCGGTAGTACAGGTCGGAGTCCTGGTGACGCAGGATCGGGCGGACGGCCTCCTCGGTCTGGCCGGCGAGCGCGGGCACCTGGCCGGTCCAGGCCAGCTGGTGCGCCAGGGGGACCAGCGGCAGCGTCATGCCGACCATGCCGGCGACCTTCGGGCCCCAGATGCCGGCGCAGCACACCACGACCTCGGCGGGCAGCTCACCGGCGCTGGTCACCACGGCGCTGACCTTGCCGTCCTCGGTGCGGATGTCCAGCACCTCGGTGCGCTCCAGCACCCGGACGCCCCGGGAGGCGGCGCGCTCGACCTGCGCCTGCACCGCGCGGACCGCCTTGGCCAGCCCGTCGGTGGGCACGTGCAGGCCGGCCAGCACGCGGTCGCGGTCCAGCATCGGAACCAGCCGCAGGCACTCGTCGGTGTCGACGACCGTGGCCTCGATGCCCCAGGCCGTGGCCCAGCCGGCGCGCCGGTGCAGCTCGGCCACCCGGGCCGGCGAGGTCGCCACCTCCAGCCCGCCGACCTGCAGGAAGCACGGCTCGCCCGCGACGTCCAGCGAGCAGAGCTTCTCGACGGTGTAGCGGGCCAGCTCGGCCATCGTCTTCGAGCCGTTCGTCTGGAACACCAGACCAGGCGCGTGCGAGGACGAACCGCCCGGCTCGGGCAGGGGACCCTGGTCGACCAGGGTGATGTCGTTCCAACCTCGAGCGGAGAGCTCGTCGGCCAGCGCGGCGCCAACCACGCCCGCTCCGACGATGACCACCTGGGGTCCGACCATGACCGCCTCCGGTGCGTAATTTGCAACAGTCGCCACGTGACGCAACGAGAGTTCCTCCTCGCCGCCGCTCGTGTCAAGGGCCTACAGCGTCTCCCGGACCGACTGTTCGAACTCGTCCACATGGTGCACCGCGAGCTCGCGGGCCAGCGCGCCGTCGCCGGCCAGGATGGCCTCGATCATCGGGACGTGGTCCTCGTGATCGACTTCGGGCAGCTGCTCCAGGAACAGGTACCAGATGCGCAGCGACAGGTTGTAGTAGTGGTCGAGCGTCGTCTCGAGGTACCGGTTGTGCGTACAGCGGTAGATGGCCCGGTGGATCGCCGTGTCCAGTCGCATGCTGGTCTCCCGGCCGCCGCCGCTGGCCCGGATGTCGGTGATCAGGTCGGCCAGCATGGCCCGGTCGGCGGCGGTGACCCGCTCCGCGGCGCGCTGGGCCGCGTGCCCCTCCAGCTGCCGGCGCACGTCGGTGATCAGCCCGTGGTCGGTGATGTTGACCTCGGTGACGAACGTGCCCTGCCGGGGGTAGATCGCGACCAGGGTCTCGGCCTCGAGCCGCTTCAGGGCATCCCGCAGCGGCGTGCGGCCGACGCCGAGCTCGGCGGACAGCCGTTCCTCGTTGATCGCCGCGCCCGGTGGCAGCCGGAGCGTGACGATCATGTCGCGGACCTCCGCGTAGGCCCGGTCGGCGAGCAACGGAACTCTGCCCGTCCCGCCGCCCGTGAGGCCGCCTGGAATGTGGTGGTTGACGCCGCCGGTCATGGTTCCTAGCCTAACCGACAGCTGAAATATCAGAACACGTGCAGCCGTATTTTAGTTGCGGTGTCATGTGAACCGAGACGCGAGGAGCCCGATGAGCGCCTTCGACCAGGACCTGGGCAACTTTGACCCCGAGGTCGCCGCCGCGCTGGACGCCGAGCTGGGGCGCCAGCGCGACACCCTGGAAATGATCGCCTCGGAGAACTTCGCGCCGGTCGCGGTCCTCCAGGCGCAGGGGTCCGTGCTGACCAACAAGTACGCCGAGGGTTATCCCGGCCGGCGCTACTACGGCGGCTGCGAGCACGTCGACGTCGTCGAGCAGCTGGCCATCGACCGGCTCAAGGCGCTGTTCGGGGCGGAGCACGCCAACGTGCAGCCGCACTCAGGCGCGCAGGCCAACGCCGCGGTGATGCACGCGCTGCTGCGCCCCGGCGACACGATCCTCGGGCTGGACCTCGCGCACGGCGGGCACCTCAGCCACGGCATGAAGCTGAACTTCTCCGGCCGGCTCTACAACGTGGCCGCCTACCACGTGCGTGCCGAGGACGGGCTGATCGACACCGACGAGGTGGAGCGGCTCGCCAAGGAGCACCAGCCGAAGCTGATCCTGGCCGGCTGGTCGGCGTACCCGCGCCAGCTCGACTTCGCGCACTTCCGCCGGGTGGCCGACGAGGTGGGCGCGCACCTGATGGTCGATATGGCGCACTTCGCCGGTCTGGTCGCCGCTGGGCTGCACGACAACCCCGTGCACTACGCGGACGTGGTCACCACGACCACGCACAAGACCCTCGGCGGCCCGCGCGGCGGTGCCATCCTGTGCCGCGCCGAGCTCGCCAAGAAGATTAACTCCGCCGTCTTCCCAGGTCAGCAGGGTGGGCCGCTCGAGCACGTGATCGCGGCCAAGGCGGTGTCGTTCAAGGCGGCGGCCGCCCCGGAGTTCGCCGAGCGGCAGCAGCGCACCCTGGACGGCGCCCGGATCCTGGCCGAGCGGCTGCTGCGCGCCGACGTCGCCGAGCACGGCGTCACCGTCGCCACCGGCGGCACCGACGTGCACCTGGTGCTCGTCGACCTGCGCAACGCCGCTCTGGACGGCCAGCAGGGTGAGGACCGGCTGCACCGCATCGGCATCACCGTCAACCGCAACGCCGTGCCGTTCGACCCGAGGCCGCCGATGGTCAGCTCCGGGCTGCGGATCGGCACGCCGGCGCTCGCCACCCGGGGCTTCGACACGCAGGACTTCGTCGAGGTCGCCGACATCCTGGCCGAGGCGCTCAAGCCCGACTACCGCGAGGACGCGCTGCGCGCCCGCGTGGACGCGCTCGTCGCCAAGCACCCGCTCTACCCCGGCGTCGCGCACTTCGGGACCAAGGCGTGAGTGTCGTACTGCCGGAGCAGCCGGACCGGCTCTGGCGGACCCCGGAGCCGAAGCGCTCCTACGATGTGATCATCGTCGGCGCCGGCGGGCACGGCCTGGCGACGGCCTACTACCTGGCCGAGCACCACGGCGTGCGCAACGTGGCGGTGCTGGAGAAGGGGTGGCTGGCCGGCGGCAACATGGCCCGCAACACCACGATCATCCGGTCCAACTACCTGTGGGACGAGAGCGCGGCGATCTACGAGCACGCGCTGAAGCTGTGGGAGGGCCTGCCCGCCGCGCTGGACTACGACTTCCTGTTCAGCCAGCGTGGGGTGCTCAACCTGGCGCACACCCCGCAGGACGTGCGCGACAGCATGCGCCGGGTCTACGCGAACCGGCTCAACGGTGTGGACGGCGAATGGCTGGACGCCGCCGAGGTGCACAAGGTCTGCCCGATCCTGAACGTGTCGCAGGACGTGCGCTACCCGGTGCTCGGCGGTACGTGGCAGCCCCGCGCCGGCATCGCCAAGCACGACCACGTGGCCTGGGCGTTCGCCCGGCGCAGCGACGAGCTGGGAGTGGACCTGATCCAGGGCTGCGAGGTCACCGGCTTCCTCCGCGATGGCGACAGGGTCACCGGGGTGCAGACGAACCTCGGGCCGATCCACGCCGGCCGGGTGGGCATGGCCGCCGCCGGGCACTCCAGCGTGCTCGCCGACACCGTCGGGGTGCGGCTGCCCATCCAGAGCCACCCGCTGCAGGCGCTGGTCTCCGAGCTGCTCGAACCCGTGCACCCGACCGTGGTGATGTCCAACCACGTGCATGTCTACGTCAGCCAGGCGCACAAGGGCGAGCTGGTGATGGGGGCGGGCGTCGACTCGTACAACTCCTACGGCCAGCGCGGCTCCGTGCACGTGATCGAGGACCAGATGGCCGCCGCGCTGGAGCTGTTCCCGATCTTCGGCAGGGCACACATGATCCGGAGCTGGGGCGGCATCGTCGACGTCACCCCGGACGCGTCGCCGATCATCGGCCCGACACCGCTGGAGAACCTGTTCATCAACTGCGGTTGGGGGACCGGCGGCTTCAAGGCCACGCCCGCGGTCGGCTGGGTCTTCGCCCACCTGCTGGCCACCGGAGCACCGGACGCGCTGGCCGCCCCGTTCGGGCTGGACCGCTTCACCTCCGGCGCGCTGATCGACGAGCACGGCGCCGCCGCCGTCGCGCACTGACCCGACCCCCCACCTCCTGTTACCGAACTCCACACCAGGCAGGTTCTGGCGCGAAAAAACCTGCCTGCTGTGCAGTTCGGTAACGACAGGCCCGTTGTACCGAGGAGCGAGTCCATGTTGCTGATCAGCTGCCCGTGGTGCGGGCCGCGCGAGGAGACCGAGTTCCACTACGGCGGCCAGGCGCACGTCGCCTACCCCGCCAAGCCGCTGGAGCTCGACGACGCCACCTGGGCGGAGTACCTGTTCGTCCGGGACAACACCAAGGGCCCGTACGCCGAGCGCTGGGCGCACAGCGCCGGCTGCCGGCGCTGGTTCAACGTCGTGCGTGACACGGTGAGCAGCGAGATCCTCGCCGTCTACCGGGCCGGAGAGTCCCGGCCGGTGACCGCATGAGTGGGCCGAACCGGCTGCCGGCCGGCGGGCGGGTCGACCGCTCCGTCACCCTGCGGGCCACCGTCGACGGTGTCGAGCTGACCGGCCACCCCGGTGACACCGTGGCCTCCGCGCTGATCGCCAGCGGGCGCCTCGAGGTGGCCCCGTCGATCTACCGGCGGCGGCCCAGGGGCATCGTGGCGGCCGGCGTCGAGGAGCCGAACGCACTGCTCCAGCTCACGGGCGGGCGCCCGGGTGACAGTGCCGAGCCGATGCTGCCGGCGACGACGGTCGAGCTGTTCGACGGGCTGTCGGCGACAACCCTGTCCGGGGTCGGCCGGCTGGACCCGAGCACCGACGACGCGCGCCACGACAAGAAGTTCGTGCACACCGACGTGCTGGTGGTCGGCGCCGGTCCTGCCGGGCTGGCCGCCGCGCTGGCCGCCTCCGCCGGTGGGGCCCGGGTGCTGCTGGTGGACGAGCAGCCGGAGCTCGGTGGCCAGCTGCTGGCCGACCGCGACCCCGCGCTGGCCGACTGGGTGGCGAGCGCGGCCGCCGGGTTGGCCGTCCGGCCGGAGGTGCGGGTGCTGCGCCGCGGTACGGCGTTCAGCCTCGCCTCGAACTACGTGCTCATCGCCGAGCGCCGTACCGACCACCTCGGGGCGGCCGCCCCGGCAGCGGTCTCGAGGCAGCGGCTGTGGCATGTGCGGCCGAAGCGGATCGTGCTGGCCACCGGTGCGCACGAGCGTCCCGTGGTGTTCGCCGACAACGACCGTCCCGGCATCATGCTGGCGGGCGCGGTCCGTACCTACGTGAACCGGTACGGCGTGCTCCCCGGCCGCCGCGCCGTGCTGCTGACCACGAACGACAGCGCCTACGACACCGCGCTGGACCTGCGCGTGGCCGGCGCCGAGGTGCCCGTGCTCGTGGACACCCGCCCGGAGCCGCCCGCCGAGCTGGTCGGGCGGGCGCGTGCGGCGGGCATCGAGGTGATCGCCGGCGCGGCCGTCGCGGGTACGGAGGGCGAGCACCGGATCAGCGCCGTCCGGCTCGACAACGGGCGGGCACTGGACTGCGACCTGCTCGCCGTC
>DATAYB010000828.1:0-5898 GCA_036272795.1 Pseudonocardia sp. | reverse complement strand
GATCGGCACGGACGTACTCCCCGAGCTGCGCCGCGAGTTCGATGCGGCGCAGCCCGCGCTCACGACCGGCAACGCGGCGTAGCGGCCGCGGTCAGGAACGGGACTGGTCGAGTGCGGTGTACCGGGCGAGGTGGGCCGACTCGGTGCCGAACTCGTACTCGAAGGCGGTCAGCCGCTTGAAGTAGTGCCCGACCGCCAGCTCCTCGGTCATGCCCATGCCGCCGTGCAGCTGCACCGCGTTCTGGCCGACGAACCGGGCGGCGCGCGACGTCGTCGCCTTCGCCACCGACACCCCACGCGCCCGCTCGGTACGGCTCGGGGCGTCGAGGGCGAGCGTGGCCAGCTGAACTGCCGCGGCGGCCTGTTCGACCTCCATGTACATGTCCACCATCCGGTGCTGCAGCGCCTGGAAACGGCTGAGCGGCTGGCCGAACTGCTTGCGCTGCTTGGTGTACTCCACAGTGTCGGCCAGCACCTTGCGCATGCACCCGACCGCCTCCGCGCACACCGCCGCGGTCGCCTCGTCCACCACCTGCTCGACCAGCGGCCAGGCTCCTCCCTCGGCCCCGAGCAGCGCGTCGCCGGGCAACCGGACCCCGTCGAACACCAGATCAGCCGCGACCCGGTCGTCGATGGTGCGCATCGGGTGCGCGGTGATCCCCGACGCGGCGGGATCGAGCAGGAAGAGCGAGATCCCGTCGCGGTCGTCCGGGTTGCCGCTGGTACGGGCTGTGACGAGCAGGTGGGTGGCGATCGGGGCGCTGGTCACCACGGACTTGGCGCCGTCGAGCACCCAGCCCTCCCCGTCACCGCGGCGGCGCGCCGCCGTCGCCACCACGTGCAGGTCGGGCCCGGACTCCGTCGCGGCGAACGCGGTGACGGCGGCGCCGTCCACGAGCTGGGCCAGCAGCTCCGCCGCGCGCGGCCCGGCGCACCGGCGCAGCAGGCCGGCGCCCAGCACTGCCGTGTCGACGAACGGCTCCACCACCAGGGCGTATCCCAGCGCCTCCGCGATCACCATCAGCTCGGTCGGCCCGCCGCCCGTGCCACCGACCGACTCGGGCAGGCTCGCGCCGAGCACACCGAGGTCCTGCGCCAGCGCGCGCCAGATCTCCGGCTGCCAGCCCGCGCCGGTCTTGACGGCGGCGCGGCTGGCGTCCAGGTCGTAGCGGCTGGCCAGGAACTTGGTCAGGCCGTCGCGCAGCATCAGCTGCTCATCGGTGAGTACGAAGGCGGTCACAGCCCGAGCACCGCCTTCGCCAGGATGTTGCGCTGGATCTCGTTGCTGCCGGCGTAGATCGAGCCGGCCCGGTTGTTCAGGTAGAACAGCGGCGCCACCGCCTGCCACTCCTGCCCGCTGAGGTAGCCGTCCGGCGGTGCCGTGTACTCGGTCACCGGGCCGCCGGGGGCCGTCGCATGCGGCTGGTACACCCGCCCCCTCGGCCCGGTCGCCTCCAGCGCGAGCTCGCTGATCCGCTGGCTGAGCTCGGTACCCAGGACCTTCAGCATCGACGCCGCCGCCCCCGGGTTGCCGCCCGCCTCCAGCACCGCGAGCGTCCGGTACTCCAGTACCTCCAGCACGTCGGCCCGCATCTGGACGTCGGCCAGCCGCGCGGCGAACGACGGGTCGTCGAGCAGCCGGCGCCCGCCCGGCCCTGCCTGTGCGCACGCATGCTCGGCCAGCGTCGCCGCCTTGACCTGCAGGCCCGGCGCCACGGCCGCCCCACCACGTTCGAACTCCAACAGGTACTTGGCCACGGTCCAACCGTCGTCCACCCGGCCGAGCACGTTCGAAACCGGCACCCGCACCTGGTCGAAGAACACCTGGTTCTGGATCTCCTCGCCGGAGGTCATCACCAGCGGGCGGACCGTCACGCCCGGGCTGGTCATCTCCAGCAGCAGGAACGTGATCCCGCTCTGCCGCCGGTCCGACCGCGTGGTGCGCACCAGGGCGAACATCCAGTTCGCCTCGCCGGCGTGGGTGGTCCAGATCTTGCTGCCGTTCAGCACCAGGTCATCGCCGTCACGCACCGCGGACATGCTCAGCGCGGCGAGGTCGGAACCGGCCTCCGGCTCGGAGTAGCCCTGGCAGAAGAACACCGCACCGGTCAGGATCCGGGGCAGGAAGAACTCCTTCTGCTCCGGCGTACCGAAGCGGACGATCGCGTGGGCCACCATCCGGATGCCCATCGGCGAGAGCGAAGGGGCTCCGGCCAGCACCAGCTCGCGGCTGAAGATGTAGTGCTGGGTGCGGCTCCAGTCGCGGCCACCGTGCTCGACCGGCCAGTCCGGCGCCGCCCAGCCGCGCCGGTGCAGGATCGCCTGCCACTCCATGCTCGCGTGGTGGTCGGCGTAGACGCTGGTCATCAGCCGTCCGGCGCGCCGCAGCTCCGGCGTCAGCTCCGCGTCCAGGAACTCCCGTACCTCATCCCGGAACGCCAGATCCGCCGCCGACCAGCCCAACTCCATGCCCGCACTCCTTCGTCCAACACGGTCGCGGCCTTGATCTTCCTCTAGCCACCCGCAGGCAGAGATGAACGCCCACCGTAACCGCACAACAGTCAGCAGGCTGATCATCCACGAGCCCACCGGAGCGGCCGTGACCGATCAGTCTCCCGACCCCACGAGCCGACCGCACCCGTGTATCCCCTGGCAGATCCGCGGTCAGGCTCCGGAACGCAGCCGACGAGTTCGGTTAATCTGGTTATGCACCCGGCCGGTGCCGAGCCTGCCGATGTTGATCTTCGTTCCATGCGGCCCTCGACGGTCGCCCACCAAGAGTGGACGGAGCAAGCGCGATGATCTCGAAATGGGGCCTGTACAGGCCGGCCGGCGAGGTGTTGGTGCTGGTTGCCGCGGTATTGGGCGTGGCGGCAAGCGTCTTGCCCTCGGTGCTGGGGACGGTGGCGTCGCTCGGCCCGGCCCGCTCGCTCTCGCTGGATGCCTGGCATGCCGGCACCTGGGCGTGGTTGTTCACGGTCCTACTGGCTTGCGCCGGTGTCGCCGTTCTGGTCGGTGGCGGCCGGGCCTCGCGACAACCGTCGCCGTGGTGCTGGCCCACAGTTCTGGTGCTCTTGCTGTTGGGCGATCTGAGTCTGGTGGCCAGTTTTGTCTGGCCCGCGAACCCTGGCCTCACCAGCCGGACTTTTGCCGGGATGGCGTTGCGTTATCCCGAGCTGGGGCAGTGGCTGGGAGCGGCGATCGGGCCAGGCCTCGGCCTTTACCTCAGTGCGATCGCCGCGCTGGTGGCTACCGCAGGCGCGGTGGCGGTGGTACGTGGGGTCATGCCCGGATACGACAGCCAGTCCATCACTACGCGCTGATTCGACACTTCCTCAACGCGGGCTCGAGCTGGCGGCCGCGCGACGCCAGGCGGCCGGGCGTAGTAGCCGTAGTCCGTTGAGGCCGACGAGGACGGTGGATCCTTCGTGCCCGGCCACACCCAGGGGCAGCGGGAGGTGTCCGGCCAGGTCCCAGATCACCAGCGCCGTGATGAACGTGGCCGCAATGGCCAGGTTGGCGATCACCACTCGCCGCGCCCGCCGGGACAGGGCGATGACGGCCGGGATGGTGGTCAGGTCGTCACGGACGATCACCGCGTCGGCGGTCTGCAAGGCCAGGTCGGAGCCGGCGCCGCCCATGGCGATGCCCGTGTGCGCGGCGGCCAGCGCGGGAGCATCGTTGATGCCGTCGCCGACCACCAGCACCCGGTGCCCGGCGGCCTGGAACGCCTGGACGACAGCGACCTTGTCCTCGGGCAGCAGTCCCGCCCGCACATCGTCGATGCCGACCTGCTCGGCCAGCCGGGCCGCGGTGGCGCCGTTGTCTCCGGTCACCAGGACCGGGGTGGTGCCGGTGAGCTCGGTCAGGGCTGCGACGGTGGGAGCGGCTTCCGGCCGAAGCTGATCGGTGATCCCCAGTACCCCGATCGGATCGTGCTCCCGCAGCACCACCACGGCGGTGTGCCCACCGTGTTCCAGCGCGGCGACCGCGAGCGCCGCGTGGCGGGTCCGCTCCGGACTCGCCGCGTGGGCCAGCACCGCGGCCGGAGACCCGACCTGGATCACCGCGCCATCGACACGGGCGCTCACCCCGCGACCTGGGGAGGCGGAGAACTCCCGGACCTCGGGCAGATCGACCCGCAGGGCGTTCGCGGCGCGCACGATCGCCGCGCCAAGAGGGTGTTCACTGGGCCGCTCAGCGGCGGCGGCCAGTCGGAGCAACGCGGTCTCGTCGACACCGACGCCTGGCAGCACGTGGATCTCGGCCACCACCGGTAAACCCCTGGTCAGCGTGCCGGTCTTGTCGAACGCCACCTGGGTGGTGGCGCCCAGCCGCTCCATGACAACCGCGGACTTGGCCAGCACCCCGTGGCGCCCCGCGTTGGCGATCGCGGCCAGCAGCGGCGGCATCGTGGCGAGCACGACCGCACACGGCGAGGCAACAATCATGAAGGTCATCGCCCGCAACAGCGACTCGCGCGGCGACTGCCCGGCCAGCAGCGGGATCACGAACACCGCGACGGTGGCGGCGACCATGCCGATCGAGTACCGCTGTTCGACCTTCTCGATGAACAACTGGGTCCTGGCCTTGGTCCGGGAGGCCTGCTCGACCAGTGCGGCGATCCGCGCCACCACCGAGTCCCGCGCGCGGCGGGCCACCCGGACCCGCAGCACCCCGGTGCCGTTGAGCGTCCCGGCGAACACCTCGTCGCCGTCGGCCTTGTCCACCGGCAGCGGCTCACCGGTGATGGTGGCCTGGTCCACCTCGCTGGCCCCGCCCACCACGGTGGCGTCGGCGGCGATCCGCTCGCCGGGGCGGATCACGATCACATCCCCGACCGCGAGGTCGGTCGCCTTCACCGTCTCCTCGCCTCCGATGGCGTCGAGGCGGGTGGCGGTCTCCGGTGCGAGGTCCAAGAGGCCGCGCACCGAGTCCTCCGTGCGTGCGGTCGCCAGCGCCTCCAACGCCCCCGACGTGGCGAAGATGACGATCAGCAGCGCCCCGTCGGTGATCTGCCCGATGGCCGCGGCGCCGACGGCGGCGACCACCATCAACAGGTCGACGTCCAGCACCCTGTCCCGCAGCGCGGCCAACCCGGCCAGACCCGGCTCCCAGCCTCCGGCCGCGTAGCACCCCAGGTACAGCGCCCACCACGACCAGGCCGGTGCGCCGCTCAGCTGCAGGGCCAGCCCGAGTAGGAACAACCCCAACGACAGGCCGGCCCAGCGCATCTCGACCAGTGCGAACATCCGGGTGCGGCGTACCGGCACCGCATCGGTGCGACCGGGAACCGACGGTTCGCGACGGGTGGCAGTCGAGGCAGACACGCTGAGCTCCAAGGCCGGAGGGACCAAACGGTCACCACAGGAGAGCACGCGTGAACACATGTTCACAAATACTCAGATGAATGGGTACGGCGCTACGCTGTCCGGTCATGGGGCACGGGACGCAACGCGGGGACCGGCCGGTCACGCGACTCGACGCGATCTCCGCCGCCAACGTGGCGACCACCCTGCAGGCCCTGGCCACCCCGAGCCGACTGCTCATCCTCACCGAGCTGCGCCACGGCGCCCTCCCGGTCGGTGAGCTGGCCGAAACCATCGGCATGGAACGGTCCGCGGTGTCCCAACAGCTGCGACTGCTCCGAAACCTGCGACTGGTCACGGCCACCCGCTCCGGCCGCAGCATCGTCTACCGCCTCCACGACCACCACGTCGCCCAACTGCTCGACGAAGCGATCTACCACTGCGAACACCTGCACCTCGGCGTACAGGACGAACCCGACACAACGGCCGGCTGAGTGACGGCCCCGGGTGCGTTGCCGCCGGGGCGCGCAGCCAAACTCGGGTGCGGGCCGGCGCCGTCGGTGGCAGCCTCGGTGCATGATCAGCGCGA
>DATAYB010000827.1:0-11496 GCA_036272795.1 Pseudonocardia sp. | reverse complement strand
CGCCCGCTGTCAGCCGCGCCGGCCGGTACGGGGTGAAGAACGCGGTGCTGGACACCACGGGCCGGCCGGCGCCCGGCCAGCTCACCGTGGTCCGAGCGGCCGACACCGGCGCGAACGGCAGGGCCAGCGCGGCGAGCACGCCGAGGCAGCCAACCACCAGGGCGGCGACGGTGACACGCGAGGGAGCACGGACGGCGGACAGTGGTGGCGGCCCTTCGGATCGGCGGGAGTGCCGCGACACTAGCGCTGGCGTCGCGTGTCGATCTCGCTACCCGCCGCCATCGGTCGGGCGGCAACGGAGCCGGCGGACAACTAAGATGGTGGCTCGTCCTCCACTAAAGTGAACGAGACGCCGGAGGACCGCCGCGATCGCAGTGGAGGGCCGTTGGTGACACGGACCGGGTTGGATGCGGCGGCCGCGCTGGCCGCCCTGCGGGACCGGCTGAGCCAGGAGAACCGGCTGCTGGTGGCGTTCTCCGGCGGCGTCGACTCGGCCCTGGTGGCGGTCGTCGCGGCCGAGCAGCTGGGGTCCGCCTCGGTGGCGGTGACCGCGGTCTCGGCTAGCCTGCCCCGCACGGAGCGGGCCGCCGCACGCCGGTTCGCCCGCCAGCACGGGCTTGCCCACGTCGAGGTATGTACCGACGAGCTGGACAGGCCGGAGTACCGCGCGAACGGCGGCGACCGCTGTTTCCACTGCAAGAGCGCCCTGCTGGATGCGCTGGCCCCGCTGGCCGCCCAGTCCGGTGCCGCGATCGCGCTGGGCACCAACCTCGACGACCTCGGTGACCACCGGCCCGGCCAGCGCGCCGCGGCGGCCCGGGGCGCGGTCGCGCCGCTGGTGGACGCCGGGCTCGGCAAGGACGCGGTGCGCGCGGTCAGCGGGCTGCTCGGGCTGGTCACCTCGGACAAGCCGGCCGCCGCGTGCCTGTCCTCGCGCGTCGCCTACGGGGACCCGGTGACGCCGGAGGTGCTGGGCCGGATCGAGCGGGCGGAGGAGGCACTGCACGCGCTCGGGTTCCCGGTCTGCCGGGTGCGGGCGCACGCCGCCGGCACCGTGGCGCGCCTGGAGCTGCCGCCCGGTGAGCTGGCCAGGGCCCATGAGCTGGCCGCCCGGATCGACGCCGAGGTGCGCGCCGCCGGGTTCGAGTTCTGCGCGGTGGATCTGCAGGGGTTCCGCAGTGGGCGGATGAACGTGCTGCTCGGCATCCCGGCGCCCGGCGGACCGGTGGCCGCGTCATGACACCCGCCGGTGGACCCGGGTTCACCGACCTCGGCTTCGCCCGGCCGGACACCGACCGCGAGGCGCGCCAGGGGGTGCCGGAGGTCGTGTTCGGGCCCGGCAAGTCGGCCGGGCAGATCGCCGGCGTCGTGCGCAGCCTGCTGGCGGCCAACTCCGGGCCGGTGCTGGTCACCCGGGTAGAGCAGGCGGTGGCCGACGAGGTGCGCACGCAGGTGGCCGACCAGCCCGGCGGGACCTGGGACGGCGGGACCTACGACGCCGACGCCCGGCTGCTGGTCTGGCGGCCGGCGGCGCCGAGGGGGTTTGCGCTGGCCGTGGTCTCGGCGGGTACGTCGGACGGGCCGGTCGCGGCCGAGGCGGCGGCGGTGGCGGGCGCGCTGGGGCTCACCGTGGATCGGCTGGCCGACGTCGGCGTGGCCGGGCTGCACCGGCTGCTCGCCGAGCGGGACCGGCTGGATGCCGCCGACGTGATCGTCTGCATCGCCGGCATGGACGGGGCGCTGCCCAGCGTGGTCGGCGGCCTGGTCGGCTGCCCGGTGGTCGCGGTACCCACCTCGGTCGGCTACGGCGCCAGCCTGGCCGGGGTGACGCCGCTGCTGGCGATGCTGTCTTCCTGCGCGGCCGGGGTGACGGTGGTCAACATCGACTCCGGCTTCGGAGCCGCGATGGCCGCCTTCCGGATCGCGACCCGGGTGACCTCGCGGGGCAACGGCCACCCGTGATCCTCTGGCTCAACCCGTTCAGCGGGATCTCCGGGGACATGCTGCTCGGCGCGCTGCTGGACCTGGGCGCCCCCCTCGAGGCGGTCGAAGAGGCGGTCCGAGCGACCGGGCTGACGGGCTGGACGCTGACCAGGACCGAGGTGTCCAGGTCAGGCCTGGTAGCCGCCCGCGCCGTCGTCGAGACCGAGGAGGACGGGGTCACCGAGCGGGCGGCCGCCGAGCTGCTGGCCATGGTCGCGGGCGCCCGGCCGGGCGAGGTGGCCGCGCTGGCGGGGCGGGCGGTGGCCGCGCTGGCCGAGACCGAGGCCGGGCTGCACGGGGTACCGGTCGCCGAGGTGCACCTGCACGAGCTGGGCGGCATCGACACGGTGGTGGACACCGTCGGGGTGGCCGCCGCCCTGCACGCCCTCGGGGTGACCGCCGTGCACTGCGGACCGCTCGCGCTCGGCAGCGGGACCGTGCGTGCGCTGCACGGGACGCTGCCGGTGCCGGCCCCGGCCACCGCCGCGCTGCTGGCCAGGATGGGGGCGACCGTGGCACCGGCCGGGGTGCCCGGCGAGACCGTCACCCCCACCGGCGCGGCGCTGCTGCTGGCCGCGGGCGCCCGGTTCGGCCCGATCCCGCCGATGGTGGTGCGCGCGGTGGGCTACGGCGCCGGCGCTCGGGACGTACCGGGCCGGCCCAACGTGCTGCAGGCCATGCTCGGCACGGAGCACGCCGGCACGGAACCGGGCGAGCTGCCGGTGGCCGGCGCGGTGCTGGAGGACCTGGTCCAGGTGGAGACGAACGTCGACGACGTCACCGGCGAGCTGCTCGGCCATCTCATCGGCCGGCTGCTGGCCGAGGGCGCCGTGGACGCCTGGGTCAGCCCGATCGTCATGAAGAAGGGCCGGCCCGCGCACACCGTGCACCTGCTGGCCACCCGGGACCGCGCGGCGGCCTGCGAGCGCACCCTGCTCCGGGAGACGGGCAGCCTTGGCGCACGCCGCCACCCGGTGCGGCGGGTCGCCCTGCCCCGGACCAGCGCGACCGTGCACGTGGCCGGCCAGCCGGTCCGGGTCAAGCGGGGCCCGTGGGGTGCCAAGGCGGAGCACGACGACGTCGTCTCGGCGGCCGAGGTGACGGGCCGGTCCCCTCGGGAGATCGCCGACCGGGCCCGCCTGCTCAGCGAACGCGGCGCGGCCACGGACGAGGCACCGACCTCAGCCGGTGACGACCTCGATCGTGGGTGACGCGGCCAGCGTCCTGGTGACGTAGCAGACGCGTTTGGCGGACTCGGCGAGCTTGGTCAGGTCGTCGCCGGTCGGCGCGCTGGCCCGCACCGCGATCCGGAACGAGCGGAACTGCGGCCCGTCGTAGTAGCCGGTCACGTCGACCTCGACGTCGGCCAGCTCGATGTCTCGCTTGCGGGCGCTGTAGGCCAGCGACAGCGTGAAGCAGGACGCGATCGAGGCCAGCAGCAGTTCGGTGGGCTGCGGGCCCGTGCCGGTGCCGCCGGCCGACTCGGGCTCGTCGGCGACCACCTCGAAGCCACCCGCGTCGACGACGGCGCGCAGGCCACCGGTCCAGCGGGCCTGTACGGACCGCTCGGTCACACCCATTCGGGACTCCTTCTCCGCCTTGCCGCGACCGCTGCCGCGACGGTTGCAACACCGGTGCAACCGGTGGGGTGCACGGTGAACCAGATCACTTTCCAGACCATCTGCGGGGAGCTGCGATGACCGCTCAGACGACAGCGGCGGTACGGGTGCGGCCGCGATTCTCCTCGTGCCACGGACAGTGTGCCGTGGCAGCGCGGTTCCCGGAGCACCACGACCGGCTGCTCGCCGTGGACACCGACCCCGACGCGGTGCTGGAGCTGTTGGAGATCGCGGTGACCTGGCACGAGCTGGACTACTCGGACTCCGAGGTGGCCGGCCCGGGGGACTGGCTGACCTTCGCGGGCGAGCACTCCTGGAGCGATCCCGAGCGCGCGGAGCGCGTCCTCAGCCTGGCCGTGGACATCGTCGGCCGTGGCAGTGTGCCGCCCGTGGCCGGCGACAGCGGGGCACTGGCCGAGGTCATCGAGCTCGTCCGTTAGCGAGCACACCGTCATATCTCCGATAGTAGGTGAGCTTCTACTATATGAACGACGATGAGCGGTACGCCGCGCCCACGTGGCTGGACCTGCCGGCCCGGTCGGCCAAGCCGAGGGCGACCGGGCTGACCCACGTGCTCGACCCGGGTGCCGGTGTGGCGGCCACTGCCGACCTGCTCGCCTCGGCGGCCCGGCACATCGACATCTGGAAGATCGGCTGGGGCACGGGCTACGTGGACGCCGGCCTGCCCGCCAAGCTTGCGCTGCTGTCCGAGCACGATGTCGCGACCTGCCTCGGTGGCACCCTGCTCGAGATCGCGTTCGCGCAGGGGGCGGCCGTCGAGTGCCTGGCCTGGGCGCGCGAGCTGGGCTTCGACTACGTCGAGGTGTCCCGGGGCACGGTGGACATGACCGTCGCCCAGAAGCGCGCGCTGATCCGGCTCGCCAGCCGGGACTTCGGCGTGCTCGCCGAGGTCGGCGCGAAGTCGCCGGGGGAGCGCAACGCCGCCCGCACGTGGCCGGCGGAGTGCCTGTCCGACCTGGAGGCCGGCGCTCGGCTGGTGGTCACCGAGGGGCGGCAGAGCGGCACCGTCGGCACGTTCGACGAGGCCGGCCGGGTGCGCCCCGAGGTGGTCGAGGCGGTGGTCGGCGCGGTCGGCGCGGACCGGGTGATCTTCGAGGCGCCGAGGGCGAGCCAGCAGGCGTGGTTCGTCCGCCGGTTCGGCGCCGACGTGAACCTGGGCAACGTGGCGCTGGGCGACGTGCTGTCCGTGGAGACGCTGCGGCTCGGGCTGCGCTCGGACACCGCGCAGGTCGTGCGCCGCGAGCACGCGGAGGCCGAGCCCGCGTGAGCGAGCGCAGCGAGGTGGTCGCGTGAGCTCAGGTGCGCCGCTGGGCGCGAACTTCATCCCGAACCGCTACCGGGGCGTCTCGGTCGCCCCGATCCCCGACGACGTCGAGCTGACCCAGCAGGCGATGCGCGGCTACCTGCTCGGCCGCCCCGCCTACCGGCGGACGCGGTTCGTGGTGGCGCGCCGGCCAGGGGCGACCGCGATCGTGGCGGTGACCCGAAGCTCCGACACCGAGCTGTTCTCCCCGGTCGTGGCCGTGGACCTGATCGCCGGGCCGGACGAGTGCGCCTACCTCGTCGACCCCGAGGCGGACACCGGCATCCCGTCGGTGCTGGCGGAGCTCGCGGTGCAACGGGCCCCCGGGGCGCGCGCCGTGGTGGTGCAGGGCCGCTACGCGCACGTGAACTTCATCGTCGACCCCCGCCCGCTGCGGATCGTGGTGCGCGAGGTCGTACCGCCAGAGCCGGCCAAGCTGCTGGACCAGGCGCGCCGGATCCTCGCCGTGACCGAGTCGCTGCCGCCGATCGAGCTGGTCGGCGAGCTCACCGAGCTGGGGGACTTGGCAGCCCGCAGCCCGGACGAGCACTACCTGCTGCCGTGCCGTGGCTCCGGCGGCGAGGTACCCGGCGCCCAGGTGTCCTATCTGGACGAGCACCCCGAGCGTGCCGACTGGACCCTGCTCGGTTGCGCCCGTTCCCGGCAGATCCACCGCTGGTTCTACGGCGACGAGCCGCCCAGCGTCGACTTCTGCCCGAAACAGGCCGGCCACACCAGCTCGACCGGCCGGCTGCTCACCAAGTGCTGCCTGCAGGAGGAGCACGTGGAGTCCGGGCCGGGCTGGGTGTCGGTCCCCTGGGGTGCCTCGCTGGACCACGTCAGGGAGGCCCTGTTCACGCTCGCCGCGCAGGAGGTGCCGGCATGGGTACCCGCCTGACCTCGTCGCGGCTCTACGCCCACCTCTGGGGCACCCCGGAGCTGGACGGCGTTTTCGACGAGCCGGCCATGGTGGCGCGCTGGCTGGACATTCTTGTGGCGCTGGCCAGGGCGCAGGCCTCCCTCGACCTCATCCCGGCGGCGTCCGCCGACGCCATCGCGGCCGCGGCCAAGGTCGAGGCGCTGGACCTGGACTACGCCGCCGAGCAGACCCGGCTCACCGGCCACTCCACGCTCGGCCTGATCCGCGCGCTGTCGCGGGTCCTGCCCGAGGACGTCCGCGAGCACGTCTACGTCGGCGCCACCGTGCAGGACGTCACCGACACCTGGTTCGGCCTGGTCATGCGGGACGTCGGTGCGATCGTCCGGCGCGACCTGCTCGCCCTGGAGGGCCGGCTGCTGGAGCTGGCCGCCACGCACCGGGACACCGTGATGGCAGGCCGCACCCACGGCCAGCCCGGTTCCCCGATCACCTTCGGCTTCAAGGTGGCGTCCTGGGCCGACGAGCTGCGCCGCCACGTGGACCGCCTGCGCGACGGCCGGCCCCGCTGGCTGGTGGGCCAGCTCGCCGGCGCCGTCGGGGTGCTCGGCTTCTTCGGCGCCGACGGCCCTGAGCTGCGCGCCCGGTTCTGCGCCGAGCTCGGGCTGGCCGACCCCGGGATCTCGTGGACCACGTCGCGGGACCGGGTCGCCGAGTTCGGCACCGTGCTCGCGATGGTCTGCGGCACGCTCGGCCGGATCGGCGGCGAGGTCTACGAGCTGTCCCGCCCCGAGCTGGGCGAGCTCGCCGAGGCGGCCCCACCCGGCGCGGTCAGCAGCATCACCATGCCGCACAAGCGCAACCCCGAGATCGGCGAGCACCTGGACACGTTGGCCCGCCTCGCCCGGTCGTCGTCGGCGGTGCTGGTCGAGGGCCTGGTCGGCGGGCACGAGCGCGACGGCCGGTCCTGGAAGGCCGAGTGGGTCGCGCTGCCCGAGGTCTGCCAGCTGACCGGGGCCTCGCTGCGGCTGGCGCTGGGCCTGGTGGACGGGCTGAGCGTGTACCCGGACGCGATGGCCGCCACCGTCGAGCGCTACGCCGCCGACCTGGGCTCCGAGCGCGTACTGGCGGGGCTGTCGGCGCGGCTGGGCAAGCACCGGGCCCAGCAGGTGCTGCACGAGGTGCTCCGGCAGGACGGCGCCACGCTGGGTGCGGGGCTGGTCGAGCGGGGTGCGGCCACCGCCGACGAGGTCCGCGAGTGGTCGGCCTCGCCGGGCGTGCTGGCCGCCGCCGCCATGGTCGACGAGGTAGTCCGCCGCGCGACCGCCGCCCGCGCCACCGACCCGCCCACCTGGCCATGACCCCCACCCCCCACCCCTCGGCCGCCACCCCCCTTTCCCGCGAGTCGGGGATCTTGTCGGAGCGGGTCGCGGATTCCGTCCGGCGCGAACGTCACGACCGCGCCGTCATGGCCGGCGACCTGCCCCGGCTCCAGCTCGGCATCTGGCCGACCCCGCTCGTCCGGGCCCACCGGCTGGAGCGGGCCGTCGGCGGCGGCACGCTGCTGGTCAAGCGGGACGACCTGGCCGGCTTCGGGGTGGCCGGCAACAAGACGCGGCCACTGGAGTTCGTGCTCGGCGAAGCGGTCGCCCAAGGCGCCGAGGTGTTCGTCACCGGCGGCGGCCCCGGCTCGAACTTCTGCCCGGCCGCCGCGCTGGCCGCCCGCGCGGCGGGGCTGGACTGCGAGCTGGTCGTCTGGGGTGACCCGGCCAGCCCCAACCTCGCGCTCGCCACCGCCGCCGGCGCCACGCTCCGGCCCACCGGCGGCACCCGCGCGGACGCTGACCGGGCCGCGATCGATGACCTCGTCGCCCAGCGGGCCGCCGAGCTGACCGCCGCCGGCCGGCCGGCGTTCGCGGTACCTCGCGGCGGCTCGACGGAGCTTGGCGCGGTCGGTTTCGCGGTCGCCGCAGCTGAGCTGGCCGCGCAGCTCGCCGACCAGCCGCACCTCCCCGACCAGCGAGAACGGCACCCGACACCCTCGGTGATCGTGCTCGCGGTGGGCTCCGGAGGCAGCTGCGCAGGCCTGCTCGCGGGGCTGGCCGCCTCGGGACTCGACATACCGGTGCTGGGCGTCTCGGTGAGCAGGCCTCCTGAGCAGATCGGGCCGAGGGTGCTGGACCTGGCCAGGGGCTGCGCCCGGCTGCTCGGCACGCCGCCACCTGACCCCCGCCTGCTGCAGCTGCGAGACGCCAGGGGACCGGGCTTCGGGCTGGCCACCGACCTGGAGCGGGAGCGGGCCGGCCTGGCGCTGCGCACCGAGGGCCTGCTGCTCGACGAGACCTACGGCGCGCAGGCCTGCTCGGCGGCGCTCGACCGGCTGCTCGCCGACCCGGCCGCGCCGGTGCTGCTCTGGCACACGGGCGGCCTGCTGCCCGCCGTCACCGCGCTCCGCCCGAGTCGCCGGACACCGGCGCCAAGCACGTCAGAAGCGAACCGAGGAGCCCGATGACCTCCACCGACCAGACGACAGCGCCCGGTGCGGGCCAGCCGAAGTGGGACCGCCCCGGTGGCCCACCGACGGGTGGGCCGGCGCCGGAGCTGATCGAGTCGGGGTTCGCGCTGGAGAACGCCGACGCGAGCTTCCTGCACCGGGGTCTGAACCTGGCCGATATCGCGCACGTGCTCGACCTCGCGCGCCGCGACATCGTGCCGGCGGAGCCGCTGCGCCAGCTACTGGCGTTGCTGATCGAGGTCACCGAGGTGCCGGCGGAGGAGTTCCCGTACGACCCGGCCTACGGCGAGCCGTACAACTCGCGCGAGCGCTACTTCGTGTCCAGGGTCGGCGACGTGGCGGGCTGGCTGCACGCCGGGCGGCCGCGACGGGAGGCGGCCAGGGTGGCGCTGCGGCTGCACCTGCGGCGGCAGCTGACCGAGCTGGTCGCCGAGGCGGTGCGGTTCGCGGAGCAGGCGGTGGACAAGGCCGAGGAGCACTCGCACACCCTGCTGCCGGACCAGACGTACCTGCAGCAGGCGCAGCCGTCCACGTTCGGCCACTACCTGCTGTCGTTCGTCTACTCCACCGTGCGGGACGTGCGGCGGCTGCTGGATGAGCTGGACTGGGTGGACACCAGCCCGGGCGGCGCGGGCTGCGTGAACGGCACCCGGCTGCTGGAGGACCGGGGCCCGGTGGCCGCGGCGCTGGGCTTCGACGGGGTCATCCCGCACACCCGGGACGCGATGTGGCAGGTCGACGGCCTGATCCACATCCTGGCGACCGCGGCCAGCCTGCTGTCCAACTTCTCCAAGCTGGCCGAGGACCTGGAGATCTTCTCCTCCAGCGAGTTCGACTTCGTGGACCTGGCCGACGCGTTCACCCGGTCCAGCATCCTGATGCCGAACAAGCGCAACCCGTACGCGCTGGCCATCGTGCGCGGTGCGTCCGGGGTGCTGATCGGCCGGCTGACCGGGTTCCTCGCGGTGACCAAGAGCCCGTCCGCGCGCAGCGACAACCTGATCTTCGCCTACGGCGAGGTGCCCAGGGCACTGGACCTGTCGACCCGGATCACGCGGCTGATGGCAGGCGTGGTGCGCACCCTGCGGGTCAACCCGGCGCGGATGCTCGAGGAGCTCGATCGCGGTTACACGCAGGCCACCGACCTCGCCGAGTACCTGGTGCAGACCCTCGGCGTCGACTACCGGACCGCCTACGTCGTCGTCGGCCAGACCGTCCGGGCGGCCAGCCGCGCCGGCGTACCGGGCGGTCAGCTCACCGGCGAGATGATCGACGACGCCGCCGAGGCGCACACCGGGCGGCGCTGGGGGTTGGCCGGTGCCGACCTGTCCGCCGTGCTGGACCCGTGGCGGATCGTGCTGTCCCGGCGCGCCGAGGGAGGTGCCGCACCGGAGGCACTCGCCGGCATGATCACGCAGCTGCGCACCGAGCTGACCGGCCTCGCCGCGCTGGCCGCCGACCGGGCCGCCGACTTCGACCGGGCCGAGGCCGCGCTGCTGCTGGCGGCCGAGCAGGCGATCGGGCCCCGGTGAGCGGACAGGGGGCGGCAGACGTTGACACCATCCGTCCGTCGAGTATCGTAAACACTCTGTGTCGCATAGTTAATGACAGCTGGCGGTTCTCAGCGAAGAGGCTGGAAGGCGGTTCGACGTGCCCCGTAGGACAGTGGTGATCGGAGGCGGGGCCGCGGGGCTCGGCTCCGCGGGCGGGGTGAAGGCCGCCGACCCGTCGGCCGAGGTGGTCGTCTACACGCAGTTCGAGGACGTCGCCTACAGCCCCTGCGGCATTCCGTACGTGCACGGCGGCGAGATCGAGAGCTTCGACAAGCTGATCCTGGCCGGCAAGCAGGCCTACGTGGACGCCGGCATCGACGTGCACTACGAGACCGAGGTGACCGGCTTCGACACCGCGGCCAAGACCGTCTCGGTCGCCGGCCAGGGCGCGGTCAGCTACGACAACCTGGTCATCTGCACCGGGTTCGACTACGCCGACCCCGGAGTGCCGGGCGGCGAGCTGTCCGGCCTGTACTACGTCAAGAACATCCGGCGTGCCGCCGAGTGGGACAAGGTCATCGCCACCACCAAGCGGGCCGTGGTGATCGAGGCGTCGCCGCTGGCCCTGGAGATGGTCACCGCGCTGGCGCACCGGGGCGTCGAGACCCACCTGATCGACCCGAACCCGTACGCGCTGGCCGCCATGGCCGACCCGGACATCATGGAGCCGGTCCAGGAGTCGTGGCGCGAGATGGGCGTGCACATGCACTTCAACACCACGCTCGAGGCGTTCCTGGGCGACAACGACGGGAAGCTGCGGGCGATCCGCACCTCGGGCGCGGAGGGCCCGGCCGAACTGCCGGTCGAACTGGCCGTGGTGGCGACCCACAAGGTGCCCAACAACCGGCTCGCCGAGGCCGCCGGGATCAAGACCGGGTCAACCGGCGGGATCGTGGTGGACGAGCGGATGAAGGCGTCCGCGCCCGATGTGTGGGCCGCCGGTGACTCCTGCGAGATCCCGCACGGGCTGACCGGGGTCCCGCTGCAGGGGCTGACCGGTTCGCACGCCTACGCACAGGGCAAGGTGGCCGGCACCAACGCCGGCGGCGGCGACCGCACCTACCGCGCGGTGTACGTGCCGTGGGGTACCCCGGCCGGCAAGTGGGTGATCGGCGGTGCCTCGTTCGGTGAGACCACCGCGACCGCGCTGGGCATTCCCTACGTGCTCGGCGTCGGGCAGGGCATCTCGCGGGCCCGCTACTACCCGGGGGTGCAGCCGGTCAAGGTCAAGCTGCTGGCCGAGCCGAAGACGCTGCGGCTCATCGGCGCCCAGATGGTCGGCGGCGGTGAGGGCATCAAGGAGCGGGCCGACTTCCTGGCCACCGCGATCAAGTTCGGGCTCACCCTTCGCGACCTCGGCTCGATGGAGAACGTCTACTCGCCGGCGATCGGCGCGCTGAACGAACCGATCGTCACCGCCGCCCAGAACGGCCTGGCCAACCTCGAGAAGGGCTGAGCGGGATGGCTGCCGGATTCTCCGGGTGGCTCCGGCACAACGCCGAGCACTAT
Source organism: Pseudonocardia sp. (assembly GCA_036272795.1). Taxonomy (GTDB): domain Bacteria; phylum Actinomycetota; class Actinomycetes; order Mycobacteriales; family Pseudonocardiaceae; genus Pseudonocardia. Next base: position 116 of record DATAYB010000827.1, on the reverse strand, counting down.
CTGCTGGTCGACGCGCACCGCAAGCTTGCCGCCAAGCACGGCACGGCGGGCCCCCGGCCTCCCCGCGGCCTCAAGGAGATCTTCTGGCTGAAGATCTTCGCGCCGCTGTATTCACT
>DATAYB010000826.1:0-2098 GCA_036272795.1 Pseudonocardia sp. | reverse complement strand
GAGCCCGACCGCTGGGTGGCGCAGGAGCTGGTCCAGCTGTCCACGCACCCCACGTTCGCAGGCGATCGGATCGAGCCCCGCGCCGTCGACCTGCGCGCCTTCGTCTTCCACGGCGAGCGCCCCGAGGCCGCGCCCGCCGCGCTGACCAGGGTCGCCCCCTCCGGCAGCATGATCGTCAACTCCTCGCGCGGCGGCGGCGCCAAGGACACCTGGATCCTGAGGTAGGCCAGCACCCTGTGAGTGGTATTGGTCGCGATAGCGACCGCTACCACTCACAGGGCCTGAGCCGCGAAGACGTGGTTGCCCTGCCAGCCGGGGTCGCCCGTGGTGGCGAAGCGGACCCAGGCGCCGTGCAGCTCGGTGGCCAGGCCGGCCGGGACGTCGGGACCGAGCAGGCCGTCCGGGCCCCGGAACGCCGGTAGGTCGGTCCGCTCGAAGACGAACGGCAGCTCGATGGCGTGGCAGGCGCCGTACGGCCCGCCGCGCCAGTCGAACAGGTAGCGGCGCGCGCTGCCATGAGCCGCGGCCAGCCGGTCGCTCGCGGTGCGGAACAGCCCGTCGATCGCCGGCTCCAGCTCCGGGTCCTGGTACAGCCGCGCCTCCTGGGAGGTGTTGCCGAGCAGCAGCTCCACCCCCGGGCGGACCGGGGCGTCGGCGTCCAGCAGCGGCCCGAACGGGAGCAGCCCGCCGGTGCTCAGCTTCGGCAGCGCCGCGATGAGATCGGCGTCGGGGACCCCGGCGAAGGCCTCGGCGGTCCGTGGCACGCCCAACAGCTCGGCCAGCTGCCGCCCGGCGCGGTCGGCCTGTTCCCTGCTGAGCCCGTGCAGCCCACCGCTCTGGCTGATCGCCCGCCCGAACAGCCCGTCGGTGTCCGGCCTGGTGAGCAGCGCACCGACGATCATGCCGCCCGCCGACTGGCCGAACACGGTGACCTGGTCCGGGTCGCCGCCGAAGCCCACGATGTTCTCCCGCACCCAGCGCAGCGCGGCGACCACGTCGAGCAGGCCGCGGTTCTCCGGAGCGCCCGGCACCGACAGCCAGCCCGGCACCCCGAGCCGGTAGTTCAGCGTGACCAGCACGACGCCGTCCCTGGCGAACGCCGCCCCGTCGTAGACCTGCGCCCCTCCGCTGCCGGCGAGGAACGCGCCACCGTGCACGAACACCATCACCGGCGCTCGCCCCGACGTCGACGGCGTCCACACGTTCACGGTCAGGTAGTCGTCACCGGGCACCCAGCCGCCGATCACCGGCTCCAGGTCCAGCCGCCCGAACCACCGCCGCTCCGGCATCGGGGCGGTCGGACCCGGGCCGGTGGCCTCCCGCACGCCGGTCCAGCCGGGGTGGGGGCGGGGCTCGGTGAACCGGCCGGCGCCCAGCGGCGGCGCGGCGTACGGGATGTCCCAGAACACGCCGGCGCTGCCGCGCACCGTCCCGGACGTGGTATCGACCAGGTCGCTCACCGGAACGCCGCCCACGCCTTGACCGCGAACCGGTCACCGTCGCGGCTCACCTCGGCCGCCCCCGCCCCGGGGAAGTGCGCCGGCAGCATCAGGGCGCGCTCGTCGGCGACCTCGGCCAGCACGCGGCGCCGGCTGGCCGTGGCGAGCGCCTCGTCCTCGTCGAAGCACGGCGCCTCGCCCGGCTCCACGATCTGCAGCGGGCTGTGCAGCAGGTCGCCGACGAACATCGCGCGGTCGGAGCCGGAGCGCAGCGTGAGCACCGAGGTACCCGGCGTGTGCCCGGGCGCCGGCGCGAGGCTCAGGTTGGCGTCGATGGTGTGGTGGCCCTCCCAGAGCACGGTCTGGCCGGCCCGGTGCACCGGCTCGACGCTGTCCTCGAACACGTTCGTCATCCGGGACACCGGCTCGGTCGCGGGGCGGTTGGCCGGGTTCCAGTAGTCGAAGTCGGGGCGGGAGATGACGTAGCGCGCGTTCGGGAACGTGGGCACCCACTCGCCGTCGGACCAGTAGGTGTTCCAGCCGACGTGGTCGCCGTGCACGTGGGTGATCACCACGAGGTCGACGTCCGCCGGCCGCACCCCGGCCGCCGCGAGGTTCTCCAGGTAGTCCGAGTTGAGCTGGTGGAACACGGGCATGCC
>DATAYB010000825.1:0-8747 GCA_036272795.1 Pseudonocardia sp. | reverse complement strand
TACATCGGCACCGAGGTGGTCTCGGTGACGGCGGCGGAGTCGAAGGACCCCGTCCGCGACATCCCCCGGGCCGCGCGGCGCATGGTGTTGCGGCTGGCGCTGTTCTACATCCTGGCCATCGCGGTGGTGCTCACCGTCGTGCCGTGGACCGTGACGGCGCAGGGCAAGGACATCACCGCCAGCCCGTTCGTGCGGGTCTTCGACTCGGCGGGCGTGCCGGCGGCGGCCGCGGTGATGAACCTCGTCGTGCTGACCGCCGCGCTCTCCAGCGCCAACACGAACCTCTACCTCACGACCCGGATGCTGCACTCGCTGGCCGGGCACGGCTACGCGCCGCGCTGGACCGCCCGGCTCACCACCTCCGGCGTGCCGCGCAACGCCCTGGTGGTGTCCGCACTCGGGCTCGTGCTGGCCGCCGCCCTGTCCTGGCGGCAGGACAACGCCGCCTATCTCGTGCTGTTCGGCGTCTCGATCTTCGGCGCGCTCGTGGTCTGGCTGCTGATCCTCGCCACGCACGCGGTGTTCCGGCGGACGCGGCGTGCGCAGGGTCTGCCGTCCTCCCCGGTGCGGCTGTGGGGTGCGCCGGTGACCAGCGGGTTGGCCGCCGTGTTCCTCGCCGGGGTGCTGGTGTCGACGTGGTTCATCGACGGCCTCGAACCGGCGTGGGAGTACGGCGTGCCGTTCTTCGTGCTGCTGGTGATCGCGTACTTCCTCACCGCACGGCGCACCTCGGGCGGTCCCACGACCTCCCCTGCCGCGGCCGTGACGGCAGGCGAGGGCGCCGAATGATCTCCGGGAGCACCGTGTCCGACGTTGCGGCCCCCGGCCTGGTGGCGCCGAGCTCGGCCTCGGCGGTCCGCGCCAACGCCCGCGCCGTGCTGGGCCTGGTCGCCGCCGAGGCCGACGCGATCGAGGCCGGCGGGCGGCTCACCGACCCAGTCGTCAGGGCATTCCGGGCGGCGGGGTTGTTCGAGATGGGCTTCCCCCGGTCCCGGGGTGGGCTGGAGCTGCGGCTGGCCGACCAGGTCAGCGTGGTCGCCGAGCTCGCCAGGGTGGACGCCTCGGCCGGCTGGAACGTGGCGGTGCTGGGCGCCGGTGGCTACTACGCAGGGCGGCTCGGCGCGGACGCCTACCGCGAGCTCTACCCCACCCGTGACCTGCCCACCTGCGGCGCGTTCCATCCGCCGGGGCGAGCGGAGCGGGTGGACGGCGGCTACCTCGTCTCGGGCAGCTGGGACTGGGGCAGCGGCAGCTACCACGCCGGCCACGTCGTCGGGGGCTGCCGCGTGTTCGACGGCGGCGAGCCGGTGCTGGAGTCGAGCGGGGTGCAGCGGCTGCTGGGCATGTGGCTGCCGCGCGGCTCGGTCCGGCTGGCCGACAACTGGCAGACGATCGGCGTGCGCGGCTCGGGCAGCACCTCGTACGCGGTCACCGAGCCGGTCTTCGTGCCCGCGCACCACACGTTCGACCGCAACGCCGCCCCGGACGGCGGCGCCGACCCCCTGAACAAGGACGTCAAGATCGCGCACTTCCCGCTCACCGGCGTATGCCTCGGCCTGGCCCAGCACGCGGTGGACATCGCGCTCGACGCCGTGCGCCGCCGAGGGGGTGCGCCGCTGGACAGCGCGGCGAGCCAGGCCCTCGGCGCCTCGCTGACCGAGATCGACTTCTGCTACGCCGGGGTGCTGGACACCGCCCGCCGCACCGACGAGGTGATCTTCCGTCCGGGCGCGAAGCTGGACGCCGTGCAGACAGCCCGGATGACCGCCGCGAACGCCATGGCCGGTGACGTGCTGCGCCGGGTGCTGCCCCGCTGCCTGGAGCTGACCGGTGCGCGCCACGTGTTCCGGTCCCACCCGATGGAACGCGTGGTGCGCGACGCCACCACCGCGCTGGCCCACGCCGGCACCCGCGCCCTGCACTTCGGCGCGCTCGCCACCGCGGTGCTCGGCGATCCGGCCGCCGCACCCACGACGCCGGACGCCGACGCACTCCGGCCACCCCGATGACCGCCGCCCGCCCTGATGACCCCGCTGATGACCTCCCTGATGCTCACGGCCCGGGTCCTCGGCTCCGGGTCCGCCCTGCGAACCCGATCCCGGACGCGGCGCCCCGGGACGGGGCAGAATCCAACCCCCGCCGCACGAGGAGGACCACCGTGTCATTGCTCGCCCAGCTGTACTCGGCCATCGCGGAGGAGTCGGTGCGGGTGGTGGATCTGACCGCCCCGCTGACCGACACGACGCCGATCCTGCGGCTGCCGGAGCCGTTCGCTAACACGATCAACTTCCAGCTGGAGGAGATCAGCCGCTACGACGAGCGCGGCCCGATGTGGTACTGGAACAACATCCACACCGGCGAGCACACCGGCACCCACCTGGACGCCCCGAACCACTGGGTGACCGGGCGCGACGGCCTCGACGTGGCGCGGATTCCGCTGCGCACGCTGGTCGCGCCGGCAGTGGTGCTGGACGCCTCGGAACAGGTGGCGAAGGACCCGGACCACCTGCTCCAGATCGAGGACGTGCGCGGGTGGGAGGCCGAGCACGGCGCGCTGCCCGACGGCGGCTGGCTGCTCTACCGGACGGGCTGGGACGAGCACTCGGCCGACCAGGAGCGGTTCCTGAACGTCGACGAGGCCGGCTCGCACACGCCCGGTGTGGCGGCCGACTGCGCGCGCTGGCTCGCCGAGGAGACCCCGATCGTCGGCCTCGGCGTGGAGACCGTCGGCACCGACGCCGGCCGCGCGATGGAGCTGGACCCCGCATTCCCGTGCCACAACCTGATCCTCGGCGCCGGCAAGTGCGGGCTCACCCAGCTGCGGAACCTGTCCCAGCTGCCGGCCACCGGGGCGCTGCTGGTGGTGTGCCCGCTGCCGATCGTCGGCGGCTCGGGCAGCCCGGCGCGGGTGCTAGCGCTGGTCGAGGGCTGAGCCGGTGAACGCTGAGCCGACGAACGCTGAACCGACGAACGCTGAACCGACGAACGTGGCGCGACTGGTCGGCCGGACGCTGGCCGGACTCGGCGTGGGGCACGCGTTCGGGGTGGTCGGCAGCGGGAACTTCGAGGTCACCGCCGCGCTGCGGGCCGCTGGCGTGCCGTACGTGGCGACGCGGCACGAGGGCGGCGCGGCGACGATGGCCGACGCGTTCGCCCGGATGAGCGGGCAGGTCGCGGTGCTGAGCACGCACCAGGGCTGCGGCTACACCAACGCGCTGACCGGGATCGCCGAGGCCGCCAAGAGCCGCACCCCGCTGCTGGTGGTCACCGCCGACACCGCGGGCGCGGCCGTGTTGTCGAACTTCCGGGTCGACCAGACCGCGCTGGCCACCGCCGTCGGCGCGGTGGCGGAGCGGGTGCACAGCCCGGCCAGCGCGGTCGCCGACACCGTGCGGGCCTACCGCACCGCCGTCCAGGAGCGCCGCACAGTCGTGCTCAACCTGCCACTGGACGTGCAGGCCGCGCCCGCCCCCGACACCGTGGGGCACAGAGACCCGGTCGCCGGCGGCCCGGCCCTGGTCCGCCCGGACCCGGCGTCGATCGAGGCGCTGGCCGAGCTGATCGCCGCCGCCGAGCGGCCGGTGTTCGTGGCCGGGCGCGGGGCCAGGGCCGCCGCCGGGCCACTGCGCGAGCTGGCCGACCGGTGTGGCGCGCTGCTGGCCACGTCGGCGGTCGCGCACGGGCTGTTCCACGACCACCCGTGGGCGCTGGGCATCTCCGGCGGCTTCGCCACACCGCTGGCCGTCGAGCTGATCTCCGGCGCGGACCTCGTCGTCGGCTGGGGTTGCGCGCTGAACATGTGGACCATGCGGCACGGCAGCCTGATCGGCCGGAGTGCCAAGGTCGCCCAGGTCGACCTCGACCAGGCCGCACTCGGCCAGCACCGCCCGATCGACCTCGGGGTGTGCGGCGACGTAGGCCAGACCGCCGCCGAGGTCACCGCCCTGCTGGCCAGCGCCACCCGCGGCGGCCGCACGGGCTACCGCGACGACGCGGTGGCCACCCGGATCGCCGGCGAGGGCCGCTGGAACCACGTCCCCCACGCCGACCTGTCCACCCCGGACCGGATCGACCCCCGCACCCTGAGCCGCCTCCTGGACGAGCTGCTGCCGCGCGAGCGGATCCTCGCGGTGGACTCCGGCAACTTCATGGGCTACCCGAGTGCGTACCTGTCGGTGCCCGACGAGTTCGGCTTCTGCTTCACGCAGGCGTTCCAGTCGATCGGGTTGGGGTTGGCGTCGGCGATCGGTGCCGCGCTCGCCCGGCCCGACCGGCTACCGGTGGCGGCGCTGGGCGACGGCGGGTTCCAGATGAGCGTCGCCGAGCTGGACACCGCGGTGCGGCTGCGCCTGCCGCTGGTCGTGGTGGTCTACAACGACGCCGGCTACGGCGCCGAGGTGCACCACTTCACGGACGCCAGCGAGGCCGACCTGGACACCGTGCGGTTCCCCGACACCGACCTGGCCGCGGTCGGCGCCGGCTTCGGCTGTAGCGGTCTCACCGTGCGTACGGCCGACGACCTGGCAGGGCTCACCAAGTGGCTCGACGGCCCGCGCGACGCCCCGCTCGTGATCGACGCCAAGCTCGCCGACGACGGCGGCTCCTGGTGGCTCGCCGAAGCCTTCCGAGGCCACTGAGCGCGAGGGACCGCCATGGTCACGGCCGGCGTCACGCGTTCGCACGCGGTATGCGAAATGCGTTAACGAGCACGCACCCGCGGTCGCTGAGAGGTACGGGTTATCGTCTCTTTGTGACCGTCGTCGAGGATAGCGCCGTGGATCACGCCGAGGGTGACGATGCCCCCGGCGGCGCGGTGCAGCCTCGGCAGCTGATCGTCACGGTCTACGGTCTGTACGCGCGGCGCCAGGGTGGCTGGTTGTCGGTGGCCTCGGTGGTCCGGTTGCTCGCCGACCTCGGGATCGACGCGCAGGCGGTCCGCTCGTCCATCTCCCGGCTGAAGCGGCGCGGCCTGCTCGTGGCGGAGAAGCGGCGGGGCGCGGCCGGCTACACGCTCTCCGCCGCCGGCCAGGAGATCCTCGCCGAGGGAGACGCCCGGATCTTCGGCCGGCGCCGCGCCACGGTCGGCGACGGGTGGCTGGTCGTGGTGTTCTCGGTGCCGGAGACGGTCCGGGAGAAGCGGTACCGGCTGCGCACCGAGCTGACGCGGCTGGGCTTCGGCACCGTGACCCCCGGGGTGTGGATCGCGCCGGGGCACCTGGAGTCCGAGGCCGCCGAGCTGCTGGAACGGCTGGAGCTGACCGCGAACGCCGAGGTCTTCCGGGGCCAGCACGTGGCCTTCGGCGACCCCGCGCGCAACATCGCCCGCTGGTGGGACCTGCCTGCCCTGGACCGGCTGTACACCGAGTTCCTGGACCGCTACCGCCCGGTGGAGGAGCGCGCCGCCGGGGAACCGAGCGCCGCGTTCGCCGACTACGTCGAGATGGTCACGCGGTGGCGGCGGCTGCCCTACGCCGATCCCGGCCTTCCGCTGGAGCTACTGCCGGCCGACTGGCAGGGCCTGCACGCCCAGGACCTGTTCACCCGGCTGCGGGAGAAGCTGGCCGGCCCCGCCGACGACCACGTCAACGCACTGCTGCACTGACGCCGGCCGGCTGCCGCACTGATCGCGCGGCGCTCCCGCGCCCACCGCACGGCGCTGATGCGCTCACCGCGCGAGGTGTGCGCCCGGTCGTGCCGCAGCCCGGATTTCTTCCCGTCTCGCCCATGATCTGAATCATAGGCCAAAACGTGGACCACTCCCCGCTTCCGGGTTTACGTTGGACGCAAGAACTGGGGCCAGGTCCCCGCTTTATCGCGCCGGCCAACGTCGCTCGGCTCCAGCACCCGTAGCGAGGGGCAAGTTAATGTCAACGTCGAGCACCAGTGCGTCCGGAGTCACCGAGGACGAGCGGAGCGCGGACGAAACGGGGACCGGGTCGGTCGCGGTCGCCGACCACCCGGCCCCGGCCGCGCCGACCGGCGCCACCCGGTCCGGTACCCGTTCCGGACCGTCCGGACCGCCACCGGCGCGGCCCGCGCCACCGGCACCTGAGCCGACGGTCAACGGCCCCGCCAAGGGGTGGGGCCTGCCGCTGATGGTCCTCATCGTCGGCATGTTCATGTCGATCCTGGACACCAGCATCGTGAACGTCGCGATCCCGGTGATCCAGAAACAGTTCGGGGTCAGTACCGAGAGCATTCAGTGGATCAGCACCTCCTACACGCTGACCGAAGGCGTGATCGTGCCGATCAGCGCCTGGCTGGGCGCGCGGGTCGGGCTGAAGCGGATCTACATCTGGTCGTTGGTCCTGTTCACGATGGCGTCCGCGCTGTGTGGCCTGTCGGGCGACCTGGGCTCCATGATCTTCTTCCGGATCCTGCAGGCCATCCCGGGTGGGTTGATCCCGGTCACCTGCCTGACGCTGGTGTACCGACTCGTGCCGAGGGAGAAGATCGGCGCCGCGATGGGCCTGTACGGGCTGGGCGTGGTCGTCGCTCCCGGGGTGGGGCCGACCATCGGTGGCTACTTCGTCGAGTACGTCGACTGGCGGCTGATCTTCTACATCAACGTGCCGATCGGGATCCTGGGCGCGCTGGCCGCCATGGTCGTGCTGACCAAGGTTCCCGCCGAGCCGGCCAAGCCGTTCGACTTCGTCGGCTTCGCGTTCGTGGCGGGCAGCCTGTTCTCCCTACTGCTGGCCGTGGAGGAGGGCTCCACCTGGGGCTGGACGAGCTACCCGGTGCTGATCCTGTTCGCCGCCGCAATCAACCTGCTCGCGCTGTTCGTGCTGGTCGAACTGCATGTCGAACATCCACTGATCAACGTTCGGATCTTTGCCTTCTGGCCCTTCGTCAACTCGCTGCTGCTGGTCAGCACGTTGTCGATCGGCTTCTTCGCCGAGCTGTTCTACATACCGACTTTCCTGCAGAACGTGCAGGGCTGGACCCCGTGGAACACCGGCCTGACCCTGCTCCCGCAGGCGATGACGATGGTCGTGCTCATGCCGATCGCCGGCACGCTGTACGACCGGTTCGGGGCGCGCTGGCCCGCGATCATCGGGCTGCTGCTCACCGGCAGCGGACTGCTGCTGCTGTCCCGGATCAACGTCGACATCAGCCGGGGAGAGCTGATCGTCAGCATGGTGGTCATGGCCGCCGGACTGGGGCTGGGCTTCATGCCGGTGATGACCGGCGGCCTGTCCACCCTGCCCCTGGACGTTGCGGACTCCGGGAGCACGGTCAACACGCTCGTGCAGCGCGTGAGCTCGGCATTGGGCCTGGCAGCGCTGACCGCGATGGTCACCGCCAACCAGGCGCAGTTCATGGCCGACCGGTCCGCGTTGTTGCAGGGCAGCGGCGCTGACGCCGACCCGAGGATCGTCGAGATGCAGGCCCAGGGACCGTCCGGGCTGATTCCACTGTGGCAGCAGCTCACCTCCCACGTGCAGTCGCAGGCCTACAGCAATGCGTTCTTCCTCGCCGGGTGCATCACGTTCGGCGGCATCCTGCTGGCGCTGTTCCTCCGCAAGGGGGCGCCGACCGCGGGTGGCGAGAAGCCGATGGTCCACTAGGCCGCCGTCGCGCCACAGGCGCTGCGGTGACCATGGCCACGCGACCGAACGATACTCGAACGTCTCGTTAAACGAGACGTTCGAGTATCGTTTTGAGTATGACCGGTCGACACGATGCTCGGGATCGCATGATCGCCGCGACCATGGAGCTGCTCCACGAAGGGGGCTGGAACGCCGCGACCCCGGCGGCGATCGCCGAGCGGGCCGGCGCCGGCAAGATGTCGCTCTACCGGCACTTCACCGGCCGGGACGACGTGGTCAACGCCGCACTGGTCGAGTTCGACCGGGCCCAGCGGGACTGGCTGCTGGGCCCGCCGGACGCGGCGCCGGCGCACCGGATCCTCGGCGCCTTCGACCGCGTCGCGGAACGGATCGAGCGCGGCGAGCTGGGGGCGTGCCCGTTTGTCAGCACCCGGCTGCAGATCGGCGACGGGACGCATCCCGTCGCGGACACCGCGCTGCGACACAAGCGGCAGACCAGTGCCGAACTGGCTCGTGTTCTGGAGTGCATGGGGCATCCGTCCCCCGTCGCCACCGGCGAAGCGGTCCTGTTGCTACTGGACGGAGCGATCGTGCACGCGGCCATGCAGGGCGACGCCCGGCCGGTCCGGGTGGCGAAGCAGGCGGCGGCCACCCTGCTGGGTGTGCCGCTCGAACCCAACGGAGGTTGAGTCATGTCCGAGAACGAGCCCGTCACCACCCAGACCGGCACCGTCGACCGGCGCACCGTGCACCCGAGGGCCGCCGTCGACATCGTGCACAACTTCTGGGCCCAGGTCTGGCAGCAGCCGCACAACTCCGACGCGATCGACGACCTGGTGACCGAGGACTTCGTGATCACGTCCGGCGGCACGGAGGTCCGCGGCCGGGAGCAGTTCAAGGCCTGGGTGCAGTCGTTCCACGACGCGATCGGAGAGATCGAGCTCGTACCCGTCGAGTCGTTCCAGAGTGCCGACGGATCGCGGGTCACCTCGCGCTGGGAGCTCACCGGCGTCAACCGCGGCTACGCCGGCACGGAGCCCGACGGCCAACCGGTGCACATGACCGGCACCGCCGTGTGGGCGGTCCGCGCGGACGGGCGGCTGGAACACAACTGGGTGGAGCGCAACGCGCTGGAGGTCTACCTCCGGCTGAGCTCCTGATCTCTCTCGGGGCGCGGACCCGTCACCGCGAGGG
>DATAYB010000824.1:0-5957 GCA_036272795.1 Pseudonocardia sp. | reverse complement strand
CAACCCCGTGCTGCGCCGTCTCCTGCAGGCCTACCTCGCCGCCTCGGAGACCGGGGCGGAGCTGGTGAGCAAGGCCGACCTCGACTGGCGCGACAGGGAGCGGCTCACGTTCGCGCTCGACAACCTGGTCGCGGCGCTCTCCCCGAGCAACAACCCGCTGCTCAACCCGCTCGGCTGGCGGGCGGTCGCCGACAGCCGTGGGAGCACCGCCGTGACCGGGGCCCGGCAGCTGGTCAGCGACCTGGCCGACGCACCCAGGGTGCCGACGATGGTCCCGTCGGACGCGTTCGAGGTGGGCAGGGACCTCGCGACGACCCCGGGAGCGGTCGTCCTGCGGACCGAGGTCTTCGAGCTCATCCAGTACACGCCGAGCACGGGGCTGGTGCGCGGCCGGCCACTGGTGATCGTGCCACCGGTGATCAACAAGTTCTACATCGCCGACCTTCGCCCGGGGCGGAGCCTGGTGGAGTACCTGGTCGCGGGCGGCCAGCAGGTCTTCATGATCTCGTGGCGCAACCCGGACGTGCGGCACCGGACCTGGAACCTGGACACCTACGGCCAGGCGATCCTGGACGCGCTCGACGCGGCCCGGAAGATCACCGAATCGGACGCGGTCATCCCACTCGGGTTCTGCTCGGGCGGCATGCTGCTCTCGATGGCGATGTCCGTGCTGACGCAGCGCGGCAAGGCCGCCCGGGTCAGCGGGTTCAGCCTCGGGGTGTGCGTCCTGGACCAGAGCAGGGTCGGCACCGCCACGGCGTTCATGGACGAACGCACGGCCGCGCTGGCCAAGTTCGCCTCGTCGGTCCGCGGCTACCTGGACGGCCGTGCACTGGCCGAGGTGTTCGCTTGGCTGCGCCCCGACGACCTGGTCTGGAACTACTGGGTGAACAACTATCTGCAGGGTAAGCAACCACCCGCCTTCGACATCCTGTTCTGGAACGCCGACACCACACGCATGGCGACCGGCCTGCACCACGCGTTCGTCGACTCCGGCCTGACGAACGCGCTGGCCAGGGCAGGCGGCGTCACGATGCTCGGCCACCCCGTCGACCTCGCGGGGGTGAAGACGGACGCCTATGCGCTGGCCGGCGTCGCCGACCACATCTCGCCGTGGCAGAGCTGCTACCGCAGCACCCAGCTCTTCGGTGGGGACGTCAGGTTCGTGCTGTCCAGCAGCGGTCACATCGCCTCGATCGTGAACCCGCCCGGCAACCCGAAGGCGACATACCGGACGTCGGCCACCGGCTCCGACTCCGCCGAGGAGTGGCAGGCCGACACGCCGAAGACAGCGGGCTCGTGGTGGCCGGACTTCCTGAGCTGGCTCGGCGAGCGGGCCGGCGCGGACCGGCCGGCGCCCCCGACCCTGGGCGGCGCCGGGTTCGAACCTGGCGACCCGGCACCCGGCCGCTACGTCCTCGAACGGTGAACAGCGGCGTAACGCCTGACTCGCTCCAGATCCGTGGTCTGCATGTCGCGGTCCGCCACGGCGACCCGGCCCGCACCCCGCTGCTGCTGATGAACGGCATCGGGGCGCGGCTGGAGGCCCTGCAGCCCTTCGTGGACGCGCTGGACCCGGCCATTCCCGTGATCAGGTTCGACGCCCCCGGGGTCGGCGGGTCACGGCCGTCGAGGGCGCCGTACCGGTTCCCCGCACTCGCCCGCAGGCTCGCGCATGTGCTCGACGAGCTCGGCCACCGGCGCGTCGACGTGCTGGGCATCTCCTGGGGCGGCGGCCTGGCCCAACAGTTCGCGTTCAGCCAACGCCGCCGCTGCCGCCGCCTCGTCCTGGTCGCGACCGGGACCGGCTCGGTCATGGTGCCCGCCAGCCCTCGGGTGCTGCGGCACATGGTCACCCCGCGCCGCTACCGCGACCCGGACTACCTGCTCCGGTGGGCCGGCGAGCTGTACGGGGGAACCGCGCGCCGCGACCCCGGCCGCCTCGAGGGCCTGATGCACCAGCGGATCCCGACCGGGTACACGCGTCAGCTCGCGGCCGGGGCGGGCTGGACGAGCCTGCCGATCCTCCCGCTGATCACCCAGCCGACGCTGGTGCTGGCCGGCGACGACGACCCGATCATCCCGCTGCTCAACTCGCGGATCCTGCGCAGCCTGATCCCCCATGCCCAGCGCCACGTCTACGCCGGTGGCCACCTCGAGCTCGTGGCCGACCCGCCCCTGCTCGTGCCGGTTGTGGAGAAGTTCCTGGCGGAGGGGGCGGCGCGGTGAGCGGGCCGCCCACCGGCTACGCGGGACCGACGGCGGCCCGCCCGGCCTCCAGGCGCGCGATCGGTACGCGGAACGCGGAGCAGGACACGTAGTCGAGCCCCACGCCGTGGAAGAAGTGGATGGACTCCGGGTCGCCGCCGTGCTCACCGCACACGCCGAGCTTCAGGCCGGGTTTCCTGGCGCGGCCCTCCTCGGCGGCGATCCGGACGAGCCGACCGACGCCGTCCTGGTCGATGGTCTCGAACGGGGACACCGTGAAGATGCCCTTCTCCAGGTAGGCGGCGAACAGGGTGGCCTCGACGTCGTCGCGGGAGAAGCCCCAGGTGGTCTGCGTCAGGTCGTTGGTGCCGAACGAGAAGAAGTCGGCGGTCTCGGCGATGCGGTGCGCGGTCAGCGCCGCACGGGGCAGCTCGATCATCGTGCCGATCCGGATCTCCAGCGTGCCGACCCCGGCCTCGGCGGCCGTCCGCGCGATGATCTCCTCCGCCTCGTCGCGCACGAGGTGCAGCTCCCGTTCCGACCCGATCAGCGGGACCATGATCTCGACCTCGGGCCTGCGGCCGCCCTCGATGAGCGCGCAGGTCGCCTCCACGATCGCCCGTACCTGCAACGCGAAGAGGCCCGGGGTGACCAGGCCGAGGCGCACGCCGCGCAGCCCGAGCATGGGGTTGGACTCGTGCAGCCGTTCCACCGCTGCCAGCAGCCGCTCGTCACCGGCGTCGGGCGTCCCGGTGGCGCTCGCGGTTGCCACCCGGACGGCGAGCTCGGTGCGGTCGGGCAGGAACTCGTGCAGCGGCGGGTCGAGCAGCCGGATCGTCACCGGCAGACCGTCCATGGCGGTGAGCAGCTCGGTGAAGTCGGCGCGCTGCAGCGGGAGCAGGGCATCCAGCGCGGCGGCGCGCTCGGTGGCGGTGTCGGCCAGGATCACCCGCTCGATCAGCGACCGCCGCTTGCCGAGGAACATGTGCTCGGTGCGGCACAGCCCGATGCCCTCCGCGCCGAGCGACCTTGCCCTCGCCGCGTCCTCGCCGGTGTCGGCGTTCGCGCGGACCCCGAGCCGCCGCCGCAGGTCGGCGTGCCGCAGCAGCAGGTCGACGGCCGCGACGAGGTCCGCGGTGTTCGGCTCGACGCCGTCGATCGCCGCGTCGAGCCCGGCCTCCATGTAGGTCTCCACCGGCGACGGCACCACCGGCACCGACCCCTGGAACACCTCCCCGGTCGCGCCGTCGATGCTGATCAGGTCACCTTCGGAGACTGTCAGGGAGCCCACCCGGATGGTCTTGTCGTCCGCGTCGACGTCGAGCTCCTCGGCGCCGCACACGCACGTCTTGCCCATGCCCCGTGCCACCACCGCGGCGTGGCTGGTCTTGCCGCCCCTGGCGGTGAGGATGCCGTTCGCCGCGATCATGCCGGCCAGGTCGTCCGGGTTGGTCTCCTTGCGCACCAGGACGACCTGCTCGCCGCGTGCGGCCCAGCTGATGGCGCTCGGGGTGTCGAACACCACCCGGCCCACCGCCGCCCCGGGTGAGGCGCCCATCCCGGTGGTCAGCAGCTGCCGGTCGGCATCGGGGTCGAACCTCGGGAACATCAGCTGCGCCAGCTGCGCGCCCGACACCCGCGACAACGCCTCGTCCAGCGTGATCAACTGTTCGTCGACCAGCTGGGCGGCGATCCGGAACGCAGCCGCCGGGGTCCGCTTCCCGATCCGCGTCTGCAGGATCCACAGCTTGCCGCGCTCGATGGTGAACTCGATGTCGCACAGGTCCCGGTAGTGCGTCTCCAGCCGCCGCATCACCTTGATCAGCTGCTTGTGCGACGCCTTGTCCAGCGACGCGAGGTCGTCCAGGGACAACGTGTTACGGATGCCGGCGACCACGTCCTCCCCCTGGGCGTTGGAGAGGTAGTCGCCGTACGCGCCGGCCTTGCCCGACGCCGGGTCCCTGGTGAACGCCACCCCGGTCCCGCTGGTTTCCCCCAGGTTGCCGAACACCATGGTGCACACGTTCACGGCGGTGCCCAGGTCCTGCGGGATGCGCTCGCGGCGTCGGTAGAGCCGGGCGCGGTCGGTGTTCCAGGAGTTGAACACCGCCCGGATGGCCAGGTCCAGCTGCTCGCGCGGGTGCTGCGGGAAGTCCACCCCGGTGTGCTTGCGGACCGCGCGCTTGAACTCGTGCACCAGGCCCTTCAGGTCCTCGACATCCAGGTCGACGTCGCTCACCACACCCTTGGCTGACTTGGCCTTGTCCAGCGCGTCCGAGAACACCTCACCGGGGATGTCCAGCACCGTCTTGCCGAACATCTGCAGCAGCCGCCGGTAGGAGTCCCAGGCGAACCGCTCGTCGCCGCTGGCCTCCGCAAGCCCCTTCACGCTGGCGTCGTTGAGCCCGACGTTCAGCACGGTCTCCATCATCCCCGGCATGGAGAACTTCGCGCCCGAGCGGACGCTGACCAGCAGCGGGTCGTGCCGGTCACCGAGCTGGCGACCGAGGCCGTCCTCCAGCAGGCGCAGAGCCGTGGTGACCTGGACCCGCAGCTCACCGGGCTCCGTGCCGAGGTTCAGATACTCCCGGCACGCCTCCGTGGTGATGGTGAACCCGGGTGGCACCGGCAGCCCCAGCTTGGTCATCTCGGCCAGGTTCGCCCCCTTGCCGCCCAGCAGGTCCTTCTGGTCCTTGTCACCGTGGCTGAAGTCGAACACGTACTGAGTCAAGGTCGCCCGCCCTCGGTCGGTCCGGAGGCCCGCCCGCGCGGCGGCAGGGCCATCCACGCAGGTTAGCGACCGGAAGCACCCCGGTAAACGGACCCAATAGTGCCGATGAACACCAGTGACCGGACCGGGACCCGGGCAGCGATCCCCGCTGCCCCCGGCCACGCCCGCCGACACCGGGACCACCCGACAGAGGACCGACCGCGCTGGGCCCCCGACCAGAGGCAGTGCCAGGATTCGGGGGGCGCTGTCCCCACGGGCGCTGTTCCCAGGCGCTGTCCCCACGAGCGCTGTCCCCACGGGCGAAGCGGCACGACGAGCCGGGAGGCTGCACCATGGAGTTTCTGGTCACGATGACGACCCACGTCCCGGCCGGGACACCCGACGAGGCCGTCGACGAGATCCGGACCCGCGAGGCGGCGCACTCGCGTGAGCTCGCGGCCCAAGGGCACCTGCTCCGCCTCTGGCGCCCGCCGCTGCAGCCGGGCGAATGGCGCACGCTCGGCCTCTTCGCCGCCGACGACGGCGACCAGCTCGAAGAGGTCCTCGCCTCGATGCCGCTGCGCGTGTGGCGCACCGACGAGGTCACCCCGCTCTCCCCGCACCCGAACGACCCGGCAGCCGCGACCGCCTGACCGCCCGAGCCGTGCCGGCCGCGCCCGGCGGGTCAGGAGCGGAGCACGAACGGGTCGCCGGCCCGTGCACGACCCTGCCGCCGTCCTCCCGACCGATCCGGACGTAGTCCTCGATCTTGGCCAGCTGGCCGGCGAAGGCGACCGGGCCCAGCTCGGTGTCGGCGAGCAGCGGGTCACCGATCTGACGCCACGACCGGACCCGGATCGACGAGCTCTACGACCCGAACCGGGTGATCGGCTGGGGATTCGTGGCGTGGGCGTTCGGGGTGCTCGTATCCGTGCCGTTCTGGGTCTCCGAGGCCTACACCGGCGCGCTGGCCAAGGCACATCCGGACTGGGGCGACCTCAGCATGTACGTGGGCGCACTCGGCACCGTGCTGGCCTAC
>DATAYB010000823.1:0-6183 GCA_036272795.1 Pseudonocardia sp. | reverse complement strand
GCCATCTCCGAGGAGCTGGCCAGGCGGCTGCGCGGCGAGGACGCGCTGACCGTGAGTGTTGTGCACCGCGACCTGGGCCGCGAGTGACCGCGTCCCCCGGCCCGGCCTGCCTCCTGTTGCCGAACTGCACAGGAGGCAGGTTTTGACGCGCCCGAACCTGCCTGGTGTGCAGCTCGGTAACGACAGGTCTGGTGTCGGCGCCCCGCCGGGCGGCAGCGACGCCGGCGGTGTGCGGGCCGTGGCGCTCGGTGGCGGGCACGGGCTGTACGCCACGCTGAGCGCGCTGCGGCTGTTCACCGAGCGGGTCACGGCGGTGGTCACGGTGGCCGACGACGGTGGCTCCTCGGGCCGGCTGCGGGGTGAGCTGGGCGTGCTGCCGCCCGGCGACCTGCGGATGGCGCTGGCCGCCCTGGCCGACCACACGCCGTCCGGGGCATTGTGGGGCGAGCTGTTCCAGCACCGGTTCGGCGGCAGCGGCGCGCTGGCCGGGCACGCGGTGGGCAACCTGCTGCTGGCCGGCCTGATCGAGGTGCTCGGCGACCCGGTGGCGGCGCTGGACGAGGCCTGCCGGCTGCTCGGCGTGCGCGGCCGCGTGCTGCCGATGAGCGCCGAGCCGCTGGTCATCGAGGCCGAGGTCGTCGGCCTGGGGCACGACCCGAAGGACGAGACCACGGTCAGCCTGATCCGGGGCCAGGTCGCGGTGGCGAGCACACCGGGCCGGGTGCGCCGGGTGTGGGTGCAGCCCAGCCACCCCAAGGCGTGCCAGGAGGCGGTGGCCGCGGTGCGCGAGGCGGAGCTGGTACTGCTCGGCCCCGGGTCGTGGTTCACGAGCGTGCTGCCGCACCTGATGGTGCCGGACCTGAGGCAGGCGCTGCTGGACACGCCGGCGCGGCGGGTGGTCGTGCTGAACCTGGCCCCGCAGCCCGGGGAGACCGCCGGGTTCTCACCCGAACGGCACCTGGACGTACTCTGCCAGCACGCTCCAGAGCTGCGGATCGACGCGGTGCTGGCCGACACGGGCTCCGTGCCGGTGCCGGAGCGGCTGCAGCGCTCGGCGGCCGCGCTCGGCGCGAGGGCCGTACTGGCCCCTATTGGTGAGCCGGACGGGTCACCAAGGCACAATCCCGCTGCGCTCGCGGAGGCGCTGCGGTCGGTGTTGGAAGAGCCACCGGTCGAGCAGGGCCGGCGGAACCGGGAACGGGACAGCGAACTGCGGGCGGAGCCCAGCCGAGAGGAGATCACGAGGTGGCGATGACTTCGTCGGTGAAGGACGAGCTCAGCCGGTTGACGGTGACCAAGCCGTGCTGCCGTCGTTCCGAGCTTTCCTCCCTGTTGCGGTTCGCGGGCGGGCTGCACATCGTGGGCGGCAAGGTCGTGATCGAGGCAGAGGTGGACACCGGGTCGGTGGCTCGGCGGCTGCGCCGGGAGATCCACGACCTGTACGGGCACACCTCCGAGGTGCAGGTGATCAGCTCCGGTGGGCTGCGCCGGGGCGCCCGGTACGTGATCCGGGTGGTCAAGGACGGCGCGGGGCTGGCGCGCCAGACCGGGCTGCTGGACCTGCGCGGCCGGCCGGTGCGCGGGCTGCCGCCGCAGGTGGTCTCCGGCGGGCTGTGTGACGCGGAGGCGGCATGGCGGGGCGCGTTCCTGGCCCACGGCTCCCTGACCGAGCCCGGCCGCAGCTCCGCCCTCGAGGTGACCTGCCCCGGGCCGGAGGCGGCGCTCGCCCTGGTCGGCGCGGCGCGTCGGCTCGGGGTCACGGCGAAGGCCCGCGAGGTGCGCGGCGCGGACCGTGTGGTCGTACGGGACGGCGACGCGATCGGCGCGCTGCTCACCCGGCTCGGCGCGCACTCGTCGGTGCTGGCATGGGAGGAGCGCCGGATGCGCCGCGAGGTGCGTGCCACGGCGAACCGGCTGGCCAACTTCGACGACGCCAACCTGCGGCGCTCGGCGCGCGCCGCGGTGGCCGCCTCGGCACGGGTGCGCCGCGCGCTGGAGCTGCTCGCCGACGACGTGCCGGACCACCTGCTCGCCGCCGGCCGGTTGCGCCTCGAGCACACGCAGGCCTCGCTGGAGGAGCTCGGGCAGCTGTCCGACCCGCCGATGACCAAGGACGCGGTCGCCGGCCGGATCCGCCGCCTGCTGCACATGGCCGACAAGCGCGCATCCGACCTCGGCCTGCCCGACACCGAGTCGGCGGTCACCGCCGAGATGCTCGCCGACACCTGAGCCGGAAGCTGCGCAGAGACCTGAGCCGGTGCCCGGGCCGCCACCCGGGGGAGGGGTGATCACGTGCGCAAATCCCCCTGGCGAGGGCTGACCGGCTGAGCTCGGCCGGTACTGTGGCGGCCAAGTACGGAATCGATCGAGGAGGCACTGGGTGGTCCGGGTAGGCGTGAACGGCTTCGGCCGCATCGGACGGAACTTCTGGCGGGCTGTCAACGCGCAGAGTGGCGCGGGCCGAACCGACATCGAGATCGTCGCGGTCAACGACATCACCGACAACGCCACGCTGGCGCACCTGTTGAAGTACGACTCGATCCTGGGCAAGCTGCCCTACTCGGTGACCAGCACCGACGACGAGATCGTGGTCGACGGCAAGGGCTTCAAGGGCCTGGCCGTGCGCGACCCCGCCGAGCTGCCGTGGAAGGACCTCGGCGTCGACGTCGTGGTCGAGTCCACCGGCCTCTTCACCAAGCGCGAGGCCGCCGCGAAGCACCTGGACGCCGGCGCGAAGAAGGTCGTCATCTCGGCCCCGGCGACCGGTGAGGACATCACCATCGTCAAGGGCGTCAACGACGGCGACTACGACGGCAGCCAGACCATCGTGTCGAACGCGTCCTGCACGACGAACTGCCTGGCCCCGATGGCCAAGGTGCTCGACGACCTGGTCGGCATCCAGCAGGGCCTGATGACCACGATCCACGCCTACACGCAGGACCAGAACCTGCAGGACGGTCCCCACAAGGACCTCCGCAGGGCCCGGGCGGCGGCGATCAACATCGTGCCGACCTCGACAGGTGCCGCCAAGGCGATCGCGCTGGTCATGCCCCACCTCAAGGGCAAGCTGGACGGCTACGCGCTGCGGGTGCCGATCCCCACGGGCTCGGCCACCGACCTGACCGTCACGGTCGGCAGGGAGACCACCGCCGCCGAGGTGAACGCCGCGATGAAGGCCGCCGCCGAGGGCCCGCTGGCCGGCGTGCTGGCCTACACCGAGGACCCGATCGTCTCCTCGGACATCGTCACCGACCCGCACTCCTGCATCTTCGACGCGGGCCTGACCAAGGTCATCGGCAACCAGGTGAAGATCGTCGGTTGGTACGACAACGAGTGGGGCTACTCCAACCGGCTGGTCGACATCACCTCGCTGGTGGCGTCCAAGCTGTGAGGACGCTCGACGACCTGCTCGCCGACGGGGTCGCGGGGCGCACCGTACTGGTGCGCTCCGACCTCAACGTCCCGCTCGACGGCTCGGGCCAGTCGGCACGGATCACGGACGACGGCCGCATCCGCGCCTCCGTGCCGACGATCTCGGAGCTGTCCTCAGAAGGTGCCCAGGTGATCGTCACCGCGCACCTCGGCCGGCCGAAGAACGGCCCGGAGGACAGGTACTCGCTGGCGCCGGTGGCCGCCCGCCTCGGCGAGCTGCTGGGTGCCCCGGTCCGGCTGGTGAAGCTGGCCGACGGGGTGCCGAGCCTGGCCGCCGGCGACGTCGTGCTGCTGGAGAACATCCGGTTCGACCCGCGCGAGACCAGCAAGGACGACGCCGAGCGCGGCGCACTGGCCGACGAGCTCGTCGCGCTGACCGGTACCGACGGCGCCTTCGTGTCCGACGGTTTCGGCGTGGTGCACCGCAAGCAGGCCTCGGTGTACGACGTGGCCAAGCGGCTGCCGGCGTACCTGGGCGGCCTCGTGCGCGCCGAGGTGGAGGTGCTGCGCCGCCTCACCGAGGACCCCGCCCGGCCCTACGTCGTGGTGCTCGGCGGCTCCAAGGTGTCCGACAAGCTCGCGGTGATCGAGGCTCTGCTGCCGAAGGTCGACTCGCTGCTCGTCGGCGGCGGCATGTGCTTCACGTTCCTGGCCGCGCGTGGCCACTCCGTCGGCGACTCGCTGCTGGAGGCCGACCAGGTCGATACCTGCGGCAAGCTGCTCGAGTCAGGCAAGATCGTGCTGCCCACCGACGTCGTGGTGGCCGACGACTTCTCCGCCGAGGCCAACACTCGCACCGTCGGCGCCGGGGAGATCCCGGACGGCTGGAAGGGGCTGGACATCGGCCCCGAGTCGGTGGCCGCGTTCGCCGGCGTGCTCGCCGGCGCGAAGACAATCTTCTGGAACGGCCCGATGGGCGTGTTCGAGCTCGCCCCGTTCGCCGAGGGCACCCGAGGGGTGGCCCAGGCGGTCGTGGACGCCACCGACAAGGGCGGTAACAACGCGTTCAGCGTGGTCGGTGGGGGCGACTCGGCGGCGGCCGTGCGCGCGCTCGGCCTGCCGGAGGACGGCTTCTCACACATCTCGACCGGCGGCGGAGCGTCGCTGGAGTACCTGGAGGGCAAGCAGCTCCCCGGCCTTGCCGTACTCGACGAGTGAAGGACACCCCCGCGTGACAGCCCGCAAGCCGTTGATCGCCGGCAACTGGAAGATGAACCTCAACCACCTCGAGGCCATCGCACTGGTCCAGAAGCTGGCGTTCGCGTTGCCGGAGAAGTACTACAAGAAGGTGGACGTGGCGGTGCTGCCGCCGTTCACCCACATCCGCAGCATCCAGACCATGATCGACGGCGATGAGCTGCTGCTGGTGCACGGCGCGCAGGACCTCGCCCCGCAGGACTCCGGCGCGTACACCGGGGACGTCTCCGGGCCGATGCTGGCCAAGCTCGGCTGCAAGTACGTGATCGTCGGGCACTCCGAGCGGCGCGAGTACCACAACGAGGACGACGCGCTGGTCAACCTCAAGGTGCGCGCGGCGCTGCGCAACGGGATCACGCCGATCCTGTGCGTCGGGGAGGGCCTGGCGGTGCGCGAGGACGCCGACCACGTGGCGTACTGCACCACGCAGGTGGACGGCGCGCTGGCCAAGGTGACCGCCGAGCAGGTGGCCGGCCTGGTCATCGCCTACGAGCCGGTCTGGGCCATCGGCACCGGCCGGGTGGCCTCCTCGGCGGACGCCCAGGAGGTCTGCGGCGCGATCCGGGCCAGGGTCGCCGAGCGCTACGACCAGGCCACCGCCGACTCGCTGCGCGTGCTCTACGGCGGCTCGGTGAAGTCCGGCAACATCGGTGAGCTGGTCGCCGAGCCCGATGTGGACGGTGCACTGGTCGGCGGCGCGAGCCTGGACGCCGACGAGTTCGCCAAGTTGTGTGCAATCGCCGCGGGTGGCCCGCTGCCCTGATCGGCGGCCCGGTACTCTGATACCTCGCGCCTCGGGTCCGTGTTCCGGCCGGGTGCGCGCCAGTACCCGTCAGATGAGGATGGCATGAAGCTCGCCCTGCAGATCGTGTTGATCGTTACCAGTGTGCTGTTGGTGCTGCTCATCCTCCTGCACAGGGGTCGCGGTGGCGGTCTTTCCTCCCTGTTCGGCGGGGGTATGCAGTCCAGTCTCTCCGGGTCCGCGCGAGCGGAGAAGAATCTGGATCGGATGACGCTGTTCGTCGGTGCGATCTGGGTAGTCGCCATCGTCGGTACAGGTCTATTGGTGAAGCTCGGCAGCTGAGGCTCCGCGCGGGGTCCAGCTCAACGACTGAGGCAGAGGGTTGGCATGGCCGGTGGAAACGCGATCCGGGGGACCCGGGTTGGTGCGGGGCCGATGGGGGAGTCGGAGCGGGGTGAGACCGCGCCCCGCGTGCGGGTGACCTACTGGTGCGCCAACGGCCACCAGACGTCTCCGTCCTTCGCCTCCGAGGCGGAGTTGCCGGAGAACTGGGACTGCCCGCGCTGCGGGCTCCCCGCGGGGCCGGACCACGAGCACCCGCCCGCTCCGCCGCGCAACGAGCCGTACAAGACGCACCTGGCTTACGTGAAGGAGCGGCGCAGTGATGCCGACGGCGCCGCCATCCTGGACGAGGCGCTGACCCGGCTGCGCAAGCACCGCGAGGAAGTCTGAACCAGCTGAGCTGTGGAGCCCGGGCGTGCGCGCCCGGGCTCTGCTGTCTGGTGGTGTAGAGCTGTCTGGTGGTGTAGAGC
>DATAYB010000822.1:0-5820 GCA_036272795.1 Pseudonocardia sp. | reverse complement strand
GCTGCGGAGCGCGGAATCTACTGACGAGACCGGGTGGGGTAATACTGTGCATGCACGGGTGCGAAGCGGAAATTCTTCCCCGGAGCCGCGCGCAAAGGTGCGACGGATGATCTCGGAAATGTCCACGCCCTGATTCACCCGCACATACCATCCGTACGTATCGGCGATATCCAATATGATGCGCATTATGTCGACGATGAAGTCGCGGCGCCCGATGGCTCGACACTCTCGCCGCGAGGAGTACTCCGAGACCACCCGTGCCGCCCTGGTGACGAGTGCGCTCGAGATGTTCGCGGAGAGTGGGTACGCGGACGCCTCGCTGGACGCCATCGCCTCGGCCGCCCGGGTGACCAAGGGTGCGCTGTACCACCATTTCCCGGGTGGCAAGAAAGCGCTGTTCATGGCCGCGTTCGACGAGATCGAACGGCAGGTGCACGAGCGGCTGCTCAGTGCGGGCGCGGCGGAGCAGGGCTCACCGTGGGACGCGGCGCGGGCCGGGTTGCGCGCCTTCCTGGACATCTGCCTCGAGCCGACCTACCGGCGAATCGTCTGGCAGGAAGGCCCGCACGTAATGGGCTTCGGCGACTGCTGGGAGCGAGAGGAGCGCCACTCCGTCGGGCTCATCAGGTCGTTCCTGGCCAAGTTGATGGACGCCGGACAGATCGAGCGGCTGCCGCTCGACCCGCTGGCCAGGACGCTCTCCGGAGCATTGGCCGGCGCGGCCACCGCGATGAGCATCGCCGAGGACCCGCAGCGGGTGCGCGCTGAGTTCGAACAGGTGATCGCCCGGCTCCTGGCGGGCCTGCGGCCACTAGCCTGACGGACGTGGACCTCAGGATCTTCACCGAGCCCCAGCAAGGCGCCAGCTACGACGACCTGCTGCGTGTGGCGCGCAGCGCGGAGGACGCCGGCTACGACGCGTTCTTCCGATCAGACCACTACCTGAAGATGGGCGACGTGTCCGGTGAGCCTGGGCCGACCGACGCCTGGATCACTCTCGCCGGCCTGGCCAGGGACACCAGCACGATCCGCCTCGGCACCTTGGTCACCGCCGGCACGTTCCGGCTGCCGGGGCCGCTCGCCATCGCGGTCGCCCAGGTGGACCAGATGTCCGGCGGCCGGGTCGAGCTGGGCCTCGGCAGCGGCTGGTACGCCGAGGAGCACGCCGCCTACGGCATCCCGTTCCCGTCGCTGTCCGAACGGTTCGAGCGCTACGCGGAGCAGGTCGAGATCGTCACCGGGCTGTGGCGCACGCTGCCGGGGGAGCGCTACAACTTCGCCGGCAAGCACTATCGGCTCACCGACTCGCCGGCCCTGCCCAAGCCCGTGCAGCAGCCCTCCCCACCGCTGATCATCGGTGGCATGGGGGCCAAGCGCACCCCGGAGCTCGCGGCCCGCTTCGCCACTGAGTTCAACGCCCCGTTCTCCTCGATCGACGCGGCCGCCGCCCAGTTCGAGCGCGTCGACTCGGCGTGCGCGGCGATCGGCCGGGACGCTGCCGAGATCCGCCGGTCCGCCGCGCTGACCGTCGCCGTCGGCCGCAACGACGCCGAGCTGTCCCAGCGCGCCCTGGCCACCGGGCAGCCATTGGAGAAGCTGCGCGAGAACGGCCTCGCAGGCACGCCCGCCGAGGTCGTCGACCGGCTCGGCAGCTGGCGCGAGCGCACCGGCCTCGCGCGCGTCTACCTGCAGGTACTCGACATCGCCGACCTCGACCAGGTGGAGCTCATCGCGTCCGAGGTCGCGCCGCGGCTCGGCTGAGCGCGGGCGGAGGCGAGAGCTGGCCGCGGACGGAGGCGAGCTTGGCTGGCGGGCTCCGGCGACGGGGCCTGCCGGCTGGCTACGGTGCAGGGGTTGGCTGGCGGGCTCCGGCGACGGGGCCTGCCGGCTGGCTCCGGTGCAGTGGGTGGCTCGGCCGGCGCCCGTTCGACCTGTCGCGTCAATTGGCCACGACCAGTGGGACCTGTCGCGTCAATTGACCACGACAAGTGGGATGGCGGCCGGCCTCGCGCGGCGGGGTCGGACGGCGCTGGAGTTAGGTCGCGCGAACCTGCCTGGTGTGGAGTTGGGTAACAGGCGGCCCGCCCGGGTGATGGCTTGAGCCGCGGGGCCGGCTTGTTGTTACCGAGCTGCACAAGGGGCAGGTTTTCCGGGCCCAGAACCTGCCTGGTGTGGAGTTGGGTAACGACAGGCCTGCCGGACGGGCGTGGGATCGGCGAGAGTGGGCGGTTTGCCGTAACACGTTCGAGCTGGCGCGCTCGGGGCCGGCGCCCGTTCGACCTGTCATGGGAAATGAGCACGACAAGTGGGACCTGTCGCGTCAACTGGCCACGACAAGTGGGACGGAGGCGCAGGGCTCGGGCGGCGGGTTCCCGCGGGCGGCGGCGGTTCCCTTGGTGCCGGTGCTCCCGGATGGTGCCGGTGCGCCCGGAGTGCTGACGGGTTCCCGGCGCTAGCGGTTCCCCAGTGCTGGTGCCGGCGAGGACGCGCCGCCGTTAGCGGAGCGCCGGGTGGAGGTGCAGAGCCAGGCCGGGGGCGGTGGTCGGGGAGGCGGTGACCGGGTGGGGGCTGACTGGGAGGGTGCCGTCCATGGCGGCGACCACCGCCGTCGTGACCTGGTCGAGCACGTCGGCCACTCCGACGTGGCGGCCCAGCTCGGCGGTCAGCGAGGTGACCCCGGCGTCGGTGATGCCGCAGGGCACGATCCGGTTGAACTCGGTCATGTCGGGGTCGCAGTTGAGCGAGAAGCCGTGCTGCGTCACCCCGCGCTGCACCCGTACTCCGATCGCGGCGATCTTGCGCTCCGGCCGGCCGCCGTCGGCCGCCAGCCATACCCCGCTGCGGCCGTCCACGCGGCCGCACGCCACGCCGAGCCCGGTGCACACGGCGATCAGCGCTTCCTCCAGCCGCCGCACGTAGTCGACCACGTCGATCGGGTCGTTGAGGCCGACGATCGGGTACCCCACCAGCTGCCCGGGGCCGTGCCAGGTGATCTTGCCGCCGCGGTCGACGTCGACGACCGGGGTACCGTCCATCGGCTTCTCGTGCTCCAGTGTGCGCCGGCCGGCTGTGTACACCGAAGGGTGCTCCAGCAGCATCAGCACGTCCGGGCCGGTGCCGTCGGCTCGCGCGGCGGCGTGCGCGCGCTGCTCGTCCCAGGCGACGCGGTAGTCGACGAGGCCGCGACGCAGCGGGGTAATCGGCTCAATACTGGCACGGCAGGACACGGCGGCGGTCACGCGAGCCACGTTACGCCGGGCCGCCTCTGAGCGGCGAGCGCCATTGGTGACGTCTGCGGCGCCCTGAACCGGCCACGTCTGGCACGACACGTACCGCCGCAGCGCCGCACACAGGTTTAGCCATGTGTGCGGCGGCACGGCGATGTGTGCGGCGCCACCACGCCGCGCCGTGACGCCGTGACCCCGTGCTTGGGCCGGCGCGAACGGACGTCAGCGGGTGGTGGCCGCGGCGAGTGCCTCGATCACGGTGGCGTGCCGGAACTGGTAGCCGTTGTTCTCGAGCACGGTCGGTACGGCGCGTGGGCCGGTCAGCACGAGCTCGTCGGCCGCCTCGCCCAGTACGGCGCGCAGCGCGATGCCCGGGACCGGCAGCGGCGTCGGCCGGCCGAGCGTGCGCCCGAGCGCCTCGGTGAACTGGGAGTTCGTCACCGGCTCCGGCCCGACCAGGTTCACCGGCCCGGAGATCTCGGGGTGCTCCAGCAGGAACGTGATCGCGCCCACCTCGTCGTCCAGCGAGATCCACGGCAGGTACTGCCGCCCGGTGCCGATCCGGCCACCCAGCATCAGCTGGAACAGCGGCCTCAGCCGTCCCAGCATGCCCCCGGACGGGGAGAGCACGGCGCCGGTGCGCAGCCGCACCACCCGGCTGCCGGCCTGCGCGGCGGCGGTCGCGGCCTCCCAGTCCTCGCACACCTCGGCCAGGAACCCGGTGCCGACCGGGCTGGTCTCGTCGACCTGGCGCTCGCCGGTGTCGCCGTAGTAGTTGATCCCGGACGCGTTGACCAGCGTCGGCACCCCCTGCGCGGCCACGGCGGCGGCCAGCACCTCGGTCGGCTCCACCCGGCTGTCCTTGATGGCCTGCTTGCGCGCCCCGCTCCAGCGGCGGTCGGCGATCCCGACGCCGCAGAGGTTGACCACGGCGTCGACGCCGTCCAGAGCGCCGTCCTGCAGGCGGCCCGCCGGCGGGTCCCAGCCGCGCTCGTCGGGCGCCCTCGGCTCGCGGCGCACCAGCCGCAGTACCTCGTGACCGCTGTACCGCAGTTGGGGGACGAGGCTGGTGCCGATGAGGCCGGAGGATCCGGCGATCATGACGCGCATGCGCAGATGGTTGCGTACCGGCGCCGGCCGCGCGACCTGGGGGTCAGCAACCGGCGCGCCGCCCCCGCGCCACGCCGGTGGCGCCTGGCGTGGGGGTGTCGCCGTCCGGGTGCCGGCCGGTCGACGGGTCGCCGGGCAGCCGCACAGACCGTGCCCGCACCCGCACAGACCGTGCCCCCACCGCACAGACCGTGCCCCCACCGCACAGACCGTGCACGGTCTGTATGCATGTGGACGGTCTGTGCGGATGACTCCGGCGGACGGTCTGTGCGGACAGTGCGGGCGGCGGTGTGTGCGGATGATGCGCGTGGACGGTCTGTGCGGATGATGCGGGCGGGGCGAGCAGGCGGCCGGCCCGGGTGGCGTGGCGGCTAGGCTCGGCGATCATGGCTGAACCCAGCACGCCCACGCCGACCGTGACCGACGCCGGCGAGGAACACGCGGCGGCGATCCGGGCGGCGGCCGGCCGGCTCGATTTCGCGGCGGCCCGGGTGTACGCGATCCCGCTGCGCACCAGGTTCCGGGGGATCCTCGTACGGGAGGGCGTCGTGCTGCCCGGCCCCGCGGGCTGGGGCGAGTTCTGCCCGTTCGCCGAGTACGACGACGCCGAGGCTGCCGGCTGGCTGGCCACCGCCGTCGAGCAGGCCGCGCTGGGCTGGCCGGCGCCGCTGCGGGACCGGGTGCCGGTGAACGTCACGGTGCCCGCCGTTGACCCGGAGCGGTCCACGAAGATCGTCGCCGACTCCGGCTGCGCCACCGCGAAGGTCAAGGTCGCCGACCACCCCGACTCGCTGGACGAGGACCGGGCCAGGGTGGCGGCGGTGCGGGCGGCGCTGGGGCCGGCCGGGGCGGTCCGGGTGGACGCGAACGCGGTGTGGGACGTATCGACGGCGGTCCGCCACATCGAGGCGCTGGACGAGGCCGCCGGCGGCCTGCAGTACGTCGAGCAGCCGTGCCGGGAGCTGGCCGAGCTGGTCGAGGTGCGCCGCCGGGTCGGGGTGCCGATCGCCGCCGACGAGTCGATCCGCCGCGCCGAGGACCCCACCCGCGTGGCGTTGGCCGGGGCCGCCGACCTCGCCGTGATCAAGTGCACCCCGCTGGGGGGCGTGCGGCGGGCGTTGCGCGTGGCCGAGGAGGCCGGCCTGCCGTGTGTCGTCTCCTCCGCGCTGGAGACCGGCGTCGGGCTGGCCGCCGAACTCGCGCTGGCCGGCGCGCTACCCGGCCTTGAGCTGGCCTGCGGCCTCGGCACCCTGGCACTGCTGACCGGTGACCTGCTGGCCGACTCGCCCCGTGTCGCGGACGGTCATCTGCCGGTGCCCACCCGCGTACCCGAGCCCGACCCGGAGCTGCTGGACCGCTACGCCCACCCTGACCCGGGCCGCGCCCGGTGGTGGCTGGACCGGCTGGACCGCGTCCACGCCCTGCTCTAGCTCCGAAACCGCAGCGCAGGGGGCGTGAGTGTCGACGGTCGCCATAGCGACCA
>DATAYB010000821.1:0-4122 GCA_036272795.1 Pseudonocardia sp. | reverse complement strand
ATCAAGCGGGTGGAGCAGTCGATCGCCGACGTGGCCTGGGAGCGCGACCTGGTGGTCTCGCAGAACCCGGGGCTGGCGTCGGGCAAGCGGGTCGCGGTGGTGGGCTCCGGGCCGGCCGGGCTGGCCGCCGCCCAGCAGCTCACCAGGGCCGGGCACGAGGTCACCGTGTTCGAGCGGGACGACCGGCTCGGTGGCCTGCTGCGCTACGGCATCCCGGAGTTCAAGCTGGAGAAGTCGGTGCTGGACCGGCGGCTGGCCCAGATGCACGCCGAGGGCACCCGGTTCGTCACCTCGTGCGAGGTCGGCGGCTCGGAGCCGGGGGACCTGTCGGTCGACCGGCTGCGTGCCGACTACGACGCGGTGGTGCTCGCGGTCGGCGCGCTGGCCGGCCGCGACGCCCCCGACCTGCCCGGCCGCGAGCTCGCCGGCGTGCACCTGGCGATGGAGCACCTCGTGCCGGCGAACCGGGAGTGCGAGGGCGACGGGCCGACCACCATCTCGGCGCGCGGCAAGCACGTCATGATCATTGGCGGCGGTGACACGGCGGCGGACTGCTACGGCACCGCGCTCCGTCAGGGTGCCGCGTCCGTGCACCAGCTCGACCAGTATCCGCGCCCGCCCGACGTGCGCGACGACGACCGCTCGCCGTGGCCGGTGTGGCCATGGATCCTGCGCACCTACCCCGTGCACGAGGAGGGCGGCGAGCGCCAGTTCGAGGTCGCCG
Organism: Pseudonocardia sp.; assembly: GCA_036272795.1. Lineage (GTDB taxonomy): Bacteria > Actinomycetota > Actinomycetes > Mycobacteriales > Pseudonocardiaceae > Pseudonocardia. The sequence continues at coordinate 3,398 of DATAYB010000821.1, read as the reverse complement.
TGGAGCGGTTCGTCGGCGATGAGCGCGGGCGGGTCACGGCGGTCCGGCTGCGCACTGTCCGGGTGGAGAAGGACCCGGTCACCGGGCGGCGTGAGGTGGTGCCGGTGTCGGACGAGGTCACCGAGCTGCCCTGCGAGCTGGCGCTGCTGGCGATCGGGTTCTCCGGTGTGGAGGACATGGCGCTGCTCGACGGGTTGGGACTGCGCCGCACGCCGAGGGGCAACCTCAGCTGCGGCCCGAACTGGCAGACCGAAGCACCGGGCGTGTTCGTCTGCGGCGACGCCCACCGCGGCGCCTCGCTGGTGGTCTGGGCCATCGCGGAGGGCAGGGCCGTGGCGCACGCCGTGGACGAGTTCCTGGTCGGCGCCTCGCAGCTGCCCTCGCCCGTGCACCCCACCGCGCTGCCGCTGGCCATCGCCTGACCCGCGAAGGCGGCGTGCAGCTTGGTGATCGCCGCCCGGATCCGCGACTTGGCGGTGCCCAGCGGAATGTGCTCGAGGTCGGCGATCTCGTGGGCGGTCATGCCGTGGGCGGCCGCCATCACCGCGGCCCTCGCCTGCTCGGGGGGCAGCGCGGCGAGCGCGTGGCGCAGCTGGTCGGAGGTCTCGCTGGCGAGGGCCCGCTGCTCGGGGCTCTCGGTGGAGCTGACCAGGTAGGGGTACCACTCGGTCACGTCGAGGGTCAGGTCGAGGGGAGTGGGGCGGCGGATCCGCATCGCGTCCACCGCGAGGTTGTGGGTGATGCGGACCAGCCAGACACGGACCGAGCCTCGGCGGGCGTCGTAGCTGTCGGCGGACCGCCAGGCCCGCTCGAACGCCGCCTGGGCGATGTCCTCGGCGAGCCCCGGGTCACGGGCGATACCGAGCGCGATGCCGAACACGGTCCGCTGGAACCGGCGTACGAACGCCAGCGAGAGCTGCGGGTCCCCGGTAGCGAGACCCGCCAGCAGAACGTCATCGGACCTGTCGGGGATGCAGGCGCGCATAACTAGCCTCCCGGGTCATCCCGCGAGCTGACTGTCCGCGACGCATCGTTGCGTCACGCAAACACTTCACATCATGCTCTTATCTAAGTCAATAGTTAGCCGAACAAAGTTGAGATACGTGTCAGCCACGCCGACGGGGCCGGTTGGCGGGTTCGGCCGCGGGCCGTCGGGGCGTCCTCGTACGATCGGGACGTGGCTCCCCCCAGCATCGCCCCCGCCACGGCCGACGTGCTCAAGCGGGTCTTCGGCTACGACGCCTTCCGGGGCAACCAGGCCGACATCATCGGCCATGTCGTCGGCGGCGGCGACGCACTGGTGCTGATGCCGACCGGCGGCGGCAAGTCGCTGTGCTACCAGATCCCGGCGCTGGTCAGGGAGGGCGTCGGCGTCGTGGTGTCGCCGCTCATCGCTCTGATGCAGGACCAGGTGGACGCTCTGACGGCGCTCGGTGTGCGCGCCGGCTTCCTGAACTCCACCCAGGACGTCGAGCAGCGCCGGCAGGTCGAGGCGGCGTTCCTGGCCGGCGAGCTGGACCTGCTCTACCTGGCGCCGGAGCGGCTGCGTGTGGAGTCCACGCTGCGGCTGCTGGACCGGGGCACCATCGCGCTGTTCGCCATCGACGAGGCGCACTGCGTCGCGCAGTGGGGCCACGACTTCCGGCCGGACTACCTCGCGCTCTCCGAGCTGCACGAGCGCTGGCCCTCGGTGCCCCGCATCGCGCTGACCGCGACGGCGACGGAGGCCACCCACGCCGAGATCGCGACCCGGCTGAACCTGGTCGAGTCGTCGGGCGGGGACCCGGGCCTCGGCGCCCGGCACTTCGTGGCCAGCTTCGACCGGCCCAACATCCAGTACCGGATCGCACCGAAGGACGAGCCGCGCCGGCAGTTGCTGGACCTGCTGCTCGCCGAGCACGCCGGCGATGCGGGCATCGTCTACTGCCTCTCGCGCAAGTCGGTGGAGCAGACGGCCGAGTTCCTGGTCGCCCAGGGCATCACGGCGCTGCCGTACCACGCGGGGCTGGACGCGCGGGTCCGCGCGCGCAACCAGGCGCGCTTCCTGCGCGAGGACGGCGTGGTCATGGTGGCGACCATCGCGTTCGGCATGGGCATCGACAAGCCGGACGTGCGGTTCGTCGCGCACCTGGACCTGCCCAAGTCGGTCGAGGGCTACTACCAGGAAACCGGTCGCGCCGGCCGCGACGGGCTGCCCTCGACCGCGTGGCTGGCCTACGGCCTGCAAGACGTTGTACAGCAACGGAAAATGATCGACACGTCCGAAGGGGACGCGGCGCAGCGCCGCAAGCTCGCCACCCACCTGGAGGCGATGCTGGCGCTGTGCGAGACGGTCGAGTGCCGCCGGGTGCGGCTGCTGAACTACTTCGGTCAGTCCGCCGAACCGTGCGGCAACTGCGACACGTGCATCACTCCGCCCGAGTCGTGGGACGGCACGATCGCGGCGCAGAAGTTCCTGTCCGCGGTGTTCCGGCTGGCCAGGGAGCGGCGGCAGAAGTTCGGCGCGGGCCAGATCATCGACATTCTGCTGGGCCGCAAGACCGCGAAGGTCATCGAACACGACCACGACACGTTGACCGTGTTCGGCATCGGCACCGAGCTCAACGAGAGCGAATGGCGCGGGGTCGCGCGGCAACTGCTGGCCGAGGGCCTGCTCGCGGTCGAGGGTGACTACGGCACGCTGGTGCTCACCGAAGCCAGCGGCGAGGTGCTGAGCAGGCAGCGGGACGTGCTGCTGCGCCGCGACCCGGAACGCGCCAAGTCGCGCACGCGGTCGACGTCGAGTTCCGGCAAGGGCAAGCCGGTCGTCGAGTTGACCGGCCCCGCAGCGGGTGTGTTCGAACGGCTGCGGTCGTGGCGCGCGGCGAGCGCCAAGGAGCAGGGCGTGCCCGCCTACGTGATCTTCCACGACGCGACCCTGCGCGAGATCGCCGCCAACGCCCCGACCAGCCTGGCCGAGCTGAGCAAGATCAGCGGCGTCGGCGAGAACAAGCTCGCCAAGTACGGCGAGGCGGTCCTGGAAACGCTCGGCGCGGAAAGCTGAGGAGCGAGCACTCGTCCACCAGGCGGCGCGTCAGTCGAGCGGGGTCATGAAGGACCAGAGGCGATTCTCCAGGTCGCGGACGCCGTATTCACGTACGCCATAGGGCATGTCGGCGAGTTCGTAGACGATGGTCGCGCCCGCGGCCTTGACGCGCAGGTAGTGGGCGTCGACGTCGTCGACCATGATCGACAGGCCCGCGGTTTCCACGCCGGTGTGCAGGGGCGAGTCGAGGCCGAACCTGGGCGAGACCTGGTGCAGCCAAATCACGCCGTCGCCCGCGCCGACCTCGCCGTGGTGCACGGTGCCGGTGTCGTCGCGGTCCAGGCGGCCGGGTTCGAGGCCGAACACGTCGGTC
>DATAYB010000820.1:0-13956 GCA_036272795.1 Pseudonocardia sp. | reverse complement strand
CTGCCGCTGGGCCAGATCGCGGGCCTGCCGCGCCCGGAAGACGGCGTTCTGGTCGCGGTCGTGCGCGGCGTCGTTGTTCTGTTTCGTCGCCGAGAGAATCTTTTCCGCCTGGTCCACACTGCGGTGGTCGCCGTGCACGATGGGCGACCGGACGAGCCGATCCAGAATTGCCTGCTCGTTATTGAGCTGCGCCACCTGCTGGTTCAAAAGCTGCTGGAACGAGAACGGGTCCTCGCGCGCCAATAGCTGGCCCGCCCGGACGGCGTCCCCGACCTTCACGTCCACCTCGACCAGCTGCGCGGCCTGGGCGAAACCCAGGTTCTGCGTGGACACCGGGGCCAACGCACCCGACGCCGACACCTTCGTCGACACCTGACCACGCTCAACTCGTGCGGTCGGTGGCGCCGGAGCGGTGCTCCCGCAGCCTCCCGTGAGTGCCAAAAGTGCCGACACGCCGAGTGTTGCTACTGTGACGCGAGTTGCACGTGCGATCATGCGCGTCGAACCCACCTACTTAACTCCCCCCGCTGAAGTCCCTCATTTGAGTCCAACGCGGGGGGGCAATATAAGGTACGGTGCGTTTACTAAAAAAGCCACGCCGGGGTGAATGGGCCGTCGGCACCACACGTCGATCTGGGAGGCCATGGTGGAAGGCCCGGACACTGCATCCAACACGACCACGCAGGACAAGTTCGAGGAAAACGGCGCCGCGCCGACTGCCACGGCACCGACGCCGGCCGAGCCCGCCGCAGCGCCCACCGCCCCCGGCAAGCGGCCGATGAAGCACTCCACCCGCGTCGCGCTGACGATCATCGTCATCCTCGCGGTGCTCGCCGCGCTGGGCTTCGGTGGCGCGTACTTCCTCTACTCGCGCAACTTCGTGAGCACCGACAACGCGCAGGTGGACGGCGACAAGGTGCAGGTCAACGCGCCGGCAACCGGCACGCTGGTGGACTGGGAGGGCCAGCAGGGCGCCCAGGTCCGCCGTGACCAGATCGTCGGCAGGGTCAAGCTCGGCAGCAGCGGCGCCCAGCCGCAGATGACGATCAAGGCCCCTGGCAACGGCACGATCGCGATCAACAACGCGGTCGAGGGCCAGTGGGTCACCGCCGGCACCAACCTGGCCACCGCCTACGACTTCAACAAGATCTACGTGACGGCCCGGGTCGACGAGACCGACGTCGGCGACATCCACGCCGGCGCCCAGGTCGACGTCGACGTCGACGCCTTCCCCGGCGTGCCCGTCACCGGCATCGTCACGGAGATCCAGGGCGCCGCCGCCGACCAGTTCTCGCTGTTCCCCGAGTCCAACAGCACGGGCAACTTCCAGAAGGTCACCCAGGTGATCGCGGTCCGCGTCGCGTTCACCAACACCGGCGGCGTGCAGCTGGTGCCCGGAATGAACGTCACGGTGCACATCCACAAGCAGTAACCGCCGCACCGAGGCAACTGCCGAGGGCCCGCACCCGGGGGGTGCGGGCCCTCGGTCTGTCCGGGGTCAGGAGTGCGAGTCGGACAGCGGGCCGGGCGGCGGCTGCGGCTGGCTGTGCCAGCGCACCACGTCGCGGATGGTGCGCACCAGTACCGGCTCCACCTCGTGCTTGGCCACGAAGGCGGCGGCGCCGGCCACCCACGCCCTGGCACGCGTCTCGATGTCGTCGTGCAGGCTCAGGATCACCACCGGCAGCGCCGGCCGCAGCGCGTGCACGACCGCGGTCGTGTCGACCCCGTCCAGCCCGGGCATCTCGACGTCCATCAGTACGACGTCGGGCTCCACCGAGTCGATCAGGCCGCCCACATCCGCCCCGCTGGCCGCTTCGCCGACCACCATCAGATCGGGCTCGAGGGCCAACCACATGCGGAGCCCGCGAAGGACCGCCGGTTGATCGTCGACTAGAAGTAGCCGAATCTTCCGAAAGGCCTCCACACACATAGACTCAAACAGCCGGCCGGTCCCTGTACACCGGGCGTGCGGCCGACCGGGCAGCGGCCTTCGGCCGAGGTGAGATCGGCCAAGAGACGGAGGTGGCGGTGCCGGTTCGGGTGCTCATCGCCGACGACCACAGTGTGGTGCGCCAGGGGCTTCGGATGTTCCTCAAGCTCGACCCCGAACTCGAGGTGGTCGGCGAGGCCGCGAACGGCGCCGAGGCGATCCAGATGGCGCGCGCGCTGACCCCTGACGTGGTGCTGATGGACCTGCTGATGCCCGGCACCGACGGGATCACCGCGACGCAGCGGATCCGCGCCGAGGTGCCCCAGACCGAGGTACTCGCGCTGACCAGCGTGCTGGAGGACGCCTCGGTGGTCGGCGCGGTACAGGCCGGCGCCATCGGTTACCTGCTCAAGGACACCCAGGCGGAGCAGCTCTGCAAGGCGATCAAGGCCGCCGCGAAGGGGCAGGTCCAGCTGGCGCCCGAGGCGGCCGCCCGGCTGGTCCGCGAGGTCCGCGCGCCGGACAACCCCGAGTCGCTGACCGGCCGGGAGACCGAGGTGCTGCGCGCGCTGGCCACCGGGCTGACCAACCGGGAGATCGGGCGGGCGCTGAACATCGGCGAGCGCACGGTGAAGACGCACGTCAGCCACCTGCTCGGCAAGCTGGGCCTGCAGAGCCGCACCCAGGCAGCCCTGTACGCGGTGCGTATCGGGCTGGTCCCCGAGTCCAAGCTCAGCGGCAGATGACCGCCGGGCCGCCGTCCCGGGAACGGGCGCAGGACCCGGTGCCCGAGCGCGCCCCGACAGGCACGGACGACCTGCTCGACCAGGCCGAGCTGCTCCGCGTGATGTTCGACAGGGCGCCGGTCGGCGTGGCGGTGTACGACCCCGACCTGATCCTGCGCAAGTTCAACGCCCAGTTCGCCGAGCTGGTCGAGCGGCACGGCACAGCGGCGGCGGGCCCCGTGGCCACCGGGCGCAGCCTGTTCCACTACTTCCCCGGTAACACGGACCGGTTCCTCGCGCTGGCCAAGCGCGTGCTGGCCGGTGAGACGCGGTTCTACCGCAGCGTGCCGCACGAGCTGGAGTCGGACGTGCTCTCGCACTGGGACCTCGTGCTCTCGCCGCTGCGCCGGGGCGACGAGGTGATCGGCATCGTGCAGGTCGCGATCGACGCCACCGAGCGCACCGAGGCCGAGGAGGAGCTGCAGCGCAGCGAGCGCCGGTTCCGGTCCATCCTGCTCAACTCGTCGGACGTCACCGTGGTGATCGACGTGCACGGGGTGCTGCAGTACGCCGCCCCCTCGATGCGCAGGCTGCTCGACCTGCCGATGGAGAACGCCATCGGCACGGACGTCACCGTGCCGGTGCACCCCGACGACGTCGACGCACTGCACGACGCGATCGCCCGGATCACCACCGAGCCGATGCGCAACGACCCGTTCCGCTGCCGGCTCTGGCACACCGACGGCAGCTGGCACTCCTTCGAGGTGGTGCCGGTGAACCTGCTCGACGACCCCGACGTCGAGGGCATCGTGCTGCACGCCAGGGACATCACCGAGCGCACCGAGGCCGAGGCCGAGCTGCGCCGCCGCGACGCCATCCTGGAGGCCGTCCGGTTCGCCGCGCACCGGTTCCTGGAGTCGCACTCGTCGTGGCGGGTGCACATCCACGAGGTGATGGCCCGGCTCGGCCTGGCGGCCGCGGTAAGCCGCGTCTACATCTTCGAGAACTTCCGGGGTGCCGACGGCTCGCAGTGGACCAGCCAGTCGCACGAGTGGGTCGCGCCGGGCGTCGCGCCGCAGATCGACAACGCCGACCTCGCCGCGATGTCGTTCGACGACGCCGGGTTCGCCCACGCCGCCCGGCTGCTCGCGGCCGGTGAGGTGATCGCGAGCAACGTGGCGGACCTGCCGGTCAGCGAGCGCGCGCTGCTGGAGGCGCAGGGCATCCTGTCGATCGTCCTGGTGCCGGTGTTCGTGGACGGCCGTTGGTGGGGCTTCGTCGGCTTCGACGAGTGCACCCGGCAGCGGACCTGGTCCACCACGGAGGTCGACTCGCTGCGGGCCGCCGCCAGCACGCTGAGCGCCGCGGTGCACCGGCAGCGCGCGGAGGACCAGCTGCGCGAGCAGCAGATGCAGTACCGCCAGGTCTTCGAGGCGACCGGGGACGGCCTGGTGATCACCGACCTGGACTGGAAGCTGGTCAGGGCCAACCCGGCGTTCTACCGCATGCACGGCTACCGGCCCGACGAGCTGCTGGGCCGCCGCGCGACCACCTGGGTACACCCGGACTACCACCAGACCAGGGTCGAGTACACCGCCGCGATCATCGCGGGCGAGCGGCCCCGCAGGCTGGCGACCGACGTGCGCAAGGACGGCAGCACGTTCCCGGTGCAGGTGCACGGCTCGGCGTTCACGTTCCAGGGCCGCCCGCACATCCTCGGCGTGGTGCGCGACGACACCGAGCGCACGCAGGCCTTCGAACTGCTGGAGAAGCGGGTCTCGGCACTGTCCACGGTGGCCGCCAGCCTCACCGTGAACCAGGCGCTGACCGACACCCTGGCGGTGATCACCCAGTCGGTGATCGGGGCGACGCCGGCGCTCGGGTGCTCGGCGTTCGTGATGGACCAGGACAGCGGCGAGCCCCGGGTCGTCGCCAGCGCCGGCCTGCCGGAGGGCTACGCGGAGCTCCTCGAGGGGTGCTGGGACCGCGGTGTCGACCCCTCCCACCAGGCGTACCTCACCCACGAGCCGATGGTCCGCCGTGACGTGGTGACGCAGGGCCTCGCCGACCCCGCGATGGCCCCGCTGCACGACATGCTCCGCGAGGCGGCCTGGGACACGGTGGCGGTGGTTCCGCTGGCGTCCCGCGACCGAGGCTTCGGCTCGGTGAACGCCTACTACCCGAAGGGCGTGGAGCCGTCGCCGGACGACATCGCGTTCCTGCGGGCGGTGGCCGACCAGGGTGCGGTGGCCGTGCAGAACGCCCGGCTGCTCACCGAGGCGCAGAGCAAGGCCGGCCTCGAGGAGCGCCAGCGGCTGGCCCGCGAGCTGCACGACTCGGTGTCACAGGCGCTCTACGGCATCGCACTCGGCGCCCGGACGGCTCGCGCGCTGGCCGAGCACAGCCCCGAGCAGCTCACCGAGCCACTGGACTACGTGCTCTCGCTGGCCGAGGCGGGCATGACGGAGATGCGCTCGCTGATCTTCGAGCTGCGGCCGGAGTCGCTCGCCTCCGAGGGGCTGGTCGCCGCCCTGGAGAAGCGGGTGGCGGTGCTGCGGGCCCGGCACCAGTTGACGGTGGCGGCGCACCTGGGTACCGAGCCGGAGCTCCCGCTCGCGCTCAAGGAGACGCTGTACCGGATCGCCCAGGAGGCGCTGCACAACGCGGTCAAGCACGCGCACGCCACGCACGTCGAGGTCCGCCTCGCGGTGACGGTGGCGGACGTGGAGCTGCGGATCGGCGACGACGGCGTGGGCTTCGAACCGAGCGCACCCCGGCCGGGCCATCTCGGCATGCAGTCGATGCGCGAGCGGGCGGCGGCGCACCGGGGCACGATCGACATCGAGAGCGAGATCGGCGGCGGCACCACGGTCCGCGCCCGGCTGCCCCTCCCCCGCTGACCCGGCCCCTCCGGCCGGCCCCGGAACCAACAGACCCCGTGAGTGGCGAGTTGGGCTATAGCCCAGCTCGCCAGTCGCGGGGTCGTGGCGGTGCGGCGCGGCGCAGCTAGTGAACCTGGACCTCGTCGCCCAGCTGCAGGGTGTTGTAGAAGGTCTCCGCGATCGCCTCGGAGAGGTGCACGCAGCCCGCCGAGGCCCGCTGCACGCTGCCGCCGTGGAAGGCGACACCGCCGTCGGCCCAGAACACCGACCAGTCCATCGGGGCGCCCTGCCCGTTCGGCAGCTTGAACTCCGTGCTCTTGTGGAGCTTGTCCTTCCACTGCACGTGGAAGACACCCGTCGGGGTCTCCTGGCCGGGTCCGCCCGAGCTGATCGGCACCGGGCCGACGGTCACGTTGCCCTTGTCGTCGATCAGCCAGGCCTGTTGCTTCTGCAGGTCGACGCAGGCCCGTGCCTTGTCGTCGCACGGGGTGCTGGTGTAGGTGGGTATCTCGGCCTGGCCGTTGTCCGAGTTGTCGTCGGACCCGTCGTCCCCGTTGTCGGAGCCGTTGTCAGGCCCGTTGTCGGAAGCGTCGGCGGAGGAGCTGTGGTCGGACGAGCCGCCGTCGGAGTTGTCGTCCGCCATGGCCGGAATGGCAACAGCAACCGCGATGACACACACGATCCCGACCACCGTGGCAACGCGAGCTGTGACCGAAGTCCGCCAGCCACGCGTTCCGATGTGCCTACCCATTCCCGTCCTTCCCGCCGAACCCAGGCGGATCAACGAGACCGTCTCGCAAAGGTGACGGGCAGGGGCTACTCCAAGTACCGACAGGCCCCATGATGCCCTCCGAACGAGGGGTTTTGCCCCATTCTCGTCACTCAGAGTTGTCATTACTTGATCTCAAACCCGCCCGAGTGGCCTAACGAAGAGTGATGATCGAACCCGGTAGAACACGCACCGCCCGGGCCCGCGGCAGCCTCTCAGAATTCGGCAGACACACTGGGCCGGTGCGGATCCTGATATCGAGCGACTCCGCGCCACCTCCGGACCAGGACGAGACCGTGCAGTTCCCGGTCGTCTCCGAGGACCCGAGCGCTGGCGCCACCACCGGCAACGATGCCACCACCGGCAACGATGACGCGGCCGGGTCCGCACCCACGGCCGAAGCACCCGCCGCCGACGCACGCGCCGCGGAGGCGCACCCGGCCGACGCTCACCCGGCCGCCCGCATCGTCTCCCGGTTCGTCCTCCTCGTCTCCCGGTTCCGGACCCACGCGGTCGCGCACCCGGCCGCCCGACGCGTGTCCCACCTCCGGACCCGAGTCGCCCGGTCCCGCTGGCTCCGGCCGGCGCGGCGGGCACTCGCGGCCGTCCTGGTGGTGCTCGTGCTGCTCACCGGCTGGTCGGTGGTCGGCGCCCTCACCGCGCCGGGCACCGACAGCGTGGCCGCGCGACTGGCCGAGTGGGGCCGCGACCACGGCTTCGACGGCATGATCACGTGGCTGGAGAAGGAGCAGTACCGGCCGCCGCCCACCGGTGGCGAGCCGGTCGGCGGGATCGCGCCGCCGCCCGGCACCGTGCGGCCGGGGCACGGCCACGCCGAGCGGCTCAGCGGCCCCGGCGGGCTGCCCGCGCCGGCCACCATGGCCCCGCTGGCCAAGGCACCCGCACTGGACGGCGAAGGGGTCTGGCACCCGGTCGCCGAGGTGCACGGCCACCCGGCCGTCGAGGTCGCCTCGCTGCGCCCCGACCCGGACCACACCTCGTTCGTCGCCGGCCTGATGTGGCTGGACCCGACGTTCGTGCGCGGCCAGCTGCACCCCGGCTTCACCGACCCTGGCGGCACCTGGAAGGCCCCGGACCACATCACCCCCGCGCTGCAGGGTCAGGTCGTCGCGGCGTTCAACGCCGGGTTCCGGCTCAACGCCAGCCGCGGCGGTTACTACAGCGAGGGCCGCACCGCGCTGGCCCTGCGTAACGGCGCGGCGAGCCTGGTGCTGAACCGGGACGGCACCGCGCAGGTCGGCGCCTGGAACACCGACGTCAGGATGGGCCCGCAGGTGGCCAGCGTCCGGCAGAACCTGGTGCTGCTGGTCAACCACGGCCAGGTCAACGCGACGTGCTCCAGCGGTGGCACCGCCGAGTGGGGCAGCACGATCGGCCAGGCCGCGTTCATCCACCGCTCCGCGTTCGGGGTCACCGCCGACGGCGCGGAGGTGTACGTGGGGGGGCCGGCCCTGTCGGTGTGCACCCTCGGCAGCCTGCTCAAGGCGGCCGGCGTCGTGCGGGGCATGGAGCTGGACATCAACCCGGCGTGGGTCAGCGCCGCGTACTTCCACCGCAACGCCCACGGTGCGCCGAAGGGCTACCAGCTGTTCCCCGGCGAGCAGGTCGCCCCGCAGCACTACTTCTCGCCGTCCAGCCGGGACTGGTTCGGCTGGTACGCCCGCCGCTGACTGTGTCCAGCGTTATCACACTGGGTGACGGACGCGCGGTCGATGTCGACCTTGATCCCTCCGGGGCGTGATAACGGGACAGCCCGTCAGGCACAGCGTTGTCCACATATGTGGATAACTCGCGTCACATGCGTATCTATAGGGTGAGCACCCGTGAGCCTTACGCCGATCTATGACGAGCTGCGCGAGCTCCGGGTCGCCGAGAGTCAGAACGGTGCGCAGCGCGCGCGCCGCGCGCTGCTACGCCTGGTACACAGCCAGTCCGGCGAGCGAGATGCGCACGAGCTGGACGGTCGGAGCGGCTTAGGCGGTCGGCACCGCAGACCGGCCAGCTGAGGTAAGGGTGACGCCGACCGAGGGAACCCCGCCGGGGGCATCGCGCACCGCTGGCCCGGGTCGCTGAGCCGAACCGTGGCCGAGGCGCACTCCACGACGCACACCAACTGGCGGACGGCCGGCACCCCCGTACTGGCCATGGTGCTGCTCGGCGCGATCTGGGGCCGGAGCCTGCCGGCGCTGGTGGTCGTGCTGGTCGGTGTGGTGCTGGTGGCCGCGGTGCTGGTCGCGGTGCACCACGCCGAGGTGGTCGCGCTGCGGGTGGGCGAGCCGCTCGGGTCGCTGATCCTGGCCGTGGCGGTCACCGTGATCGAGGTCGGCCTGATCCTCAGCCTGATGCTCAGCGGCGGGCCGGAGGCGACCACGCTGGCCAGGGACACGGTGTTCGCGGCTGTGATGATCACGTGCAACGGCATCGTCGGGCTGTGCCTGGTGGTGGGCGCGCTGCGGCACGGCGTGGTGCGGTTCAACGCCGAGGGCAGCAGCGGGTCGATGGCCACCGTCGCGGCGCTGGCCACCCTGTGCCTGGTGTTCCCCACGGTCACCACCACGTCCCCGGGGCCGACCTTCTCCGGCCCGCAGCTGGCGTTCGCCGCGGTCGTCTCGCTCGTGCTCTACGGCGTCTACGTGTTCGTGCAGACCGTGCGGCACCGCGACTACTTCCTGCCGGTCGGCCCGGACGGTGGGGACTGCGCCGACGGAACCGACGGCGCCGAGGGAACCGACGGCGACCCGGAGGAGTCCCACGAGGCCCCGCCGGCCACCCGGGAGGCGCTGGTCAGCGCCGGGCTGCTGGTGATCTCGCTGGTCGCGGTGGTGGGGCTGGCCAAGTCGGTGTCGCCGGCGATCGAGTCCGGGGTGCGCGCCGCCGGTGCCCCGCTGAGCGTGGTCGGCGTCGCGATCGCGCTGCTCGTGCTGCTGCCGGAGACGCTGGCCTCGGTGCGGGCGGCCGCCCGCAACCGGCTGCAGACCAGCTTCAACCTGGCCATGGGCTCGGCGCTGGCCAGCATCGGGCTGACCATCCCGGCGATCGCGACCGCGATGATCTGGCTGCCAGGGCCGTTGGTGCTCGGCCTGAGCCCGACCGAGATGATCCTGCTGGCGCTGAGCCTGGTGGTCGGCACCCTGACGGTCGTCGCGGGGCGGGCCACCGTGCTGCAGGGCGCGGTACACCTGCTGATCTTCGCCTCGTTCCTGTTCATCGCGGTGACGCCGTGAGTTTTCACCGGGATGGCCCATGACGTTCCGGGTCGGTCCGGCGATGAACAGTGCAGTGGGGCGAGTGGGCGGAGAATTGGTAGTGCGATGCGGCTGAGCGGCCTGGTCTACAACTGGTACACCCGGCGAATGCGCCGGCAGCTGATGAACCGCCGGCTCCCCCGGCACATCGGCCTGATCATGGACGGGAACCGGCGCTGGGCCAAGCAGATGGGCATGGCCAACCCGAGCATCGGGCACCGCTACGGCGCTGAGCACGTGGACAACATGCTGGCCTGGTGCGAGGGCATGGGCATCAAGCACGTCACCGTGTTCCTCTGCTCCACCGAGAACCTGACGCGGCGGGGCGACGCCGAGGTGGCGTTCCTGATGGAGGTCATCGAGCACGTCGTGGCGGCCGGCCTGGTGAAGCCCCAGCCCACCTGGCAGGTCCAGCTCGCCGGCATGCTGGACGTGCTGCCCGACTCCACGGCGCGCGCCCTGAAGGACGCCGCCGAGGCGACCCGGCACTGCCGCACGGGCGCGCACATCACGCTCGCCGTCGGCTACGGCGGCCGGCAGGAGATCGCCGAGGCGCTGCGCGAGCTGCTGCACGAGGCCGGCTCCGAGGGGCGCACGCTCACCGAGCTGGCCGCCACGCTCACCGAACAGGACATCGCCGCGCACCTCTACACCGCCGGTCGCCCCGACCCGGAGCTGATCATCCGGACCAGCGGCGAGCAGCGGCTCTCGAACTTCCTGCTCTGGCAGAGCGCCTACTCCCAGCTGCACTTCTGCGACGCGTTCTGGCCGGCGTTCCGGGAGATCGACTTCCTGCGCGCGCTGCGCAGCTTCGCCAAGAGGGCGCTCTGATGGCGCTCTACCGCGAGTTCGAGACGCCCGAACAGCTGAATGCCCAGTACAACCTGACGAGCGACCCGGGCTTCCCCCAGGTCGCCGCCACCTGGGATGTACGCAGCGCGGCCACCCGTGCCCGCCTCGGCGGGCGGCTCGACGTGCAGTACGGGCCGACGCTGGCCGAGACGGTGGACATCTTCCCGGGGTCTGGCCCGACCGCCGCGCCGCGCGCCGCGCCGGGCGCCGGGTTGCGGCCGGCGGTGCTGCTCGTGCACGGCGGCTACTGGATGCGGACGAGCAGCAAGCAGTGGAGCTACCTGGCCGACGGGCTCGCCCCGCACGGCATCACCACGGTGGTGGAGAACTACGCGCTGTGCCCCGAGGTGACGGTGACCGAGATCGTCCGGCAGCACCGGGCGGCGTTCGCGTGGCTGTGGCACAACGCCGCCGAGCTGGGCATCGACCGGGACAACATCGTGCTGGCCGGGCACTCCGCGGGTGGGCACGCGGTGGCCGCGCTGCTCGGCACGGACTGGGTGGGCCAGTACGGGCTGCCGGCGCAGCCGTTCCGGGGGGCGGTCCCGGTCAGCGGCATCTTCGACCTGCGGCCGCTGCCCTACACCTATCTCGCGCAGTACCTGCAGCTCACCGCGTCGGAGGCGGCCGCACTGAGCCCCCTGCTGCGGCTGCCCGAGCAGCTGCCGCCGACCCTCGTGGCCGTCGGTGCCGACGAGACGAGCGAGCTGCGCAGGCTGTCGCGCGACTGGGCGCGGGCGTGCCAGGCGAAGGGGCTGCCGGTGGAGCTCCAGGAGCTGCCCGGTGACCACTTCCACGTGCTCGAGGAGCTCGCCGACCCGGACGGTGCCCTGGCCAGGGCAGTCGTCGGGTTCCTGGCCGGCTGACCGAGGGAGCTGGCAGGCTGACTGCCGCTGAGGTCGTTCGAGGTGACCCACGCCACGCTCGTTGAATCGTCCCCTTCGCGCGAGTAGCTTCGAAAAAACAAGCGATGGAGGCCGGGTGCGCGCGTTCTACGGCAACGGTGGCTGCCGCTACCGCCGGCACGTGGACCTGATGCGGGTGGCCAGCGCGGGCTGTCCGGGCTGAGTTCGCCCGCCGTCATCCCGTCCCGACTCTCCCCTGGCCAGGTGCCGCTGTGAAGTTCCTCGTCCTGACCTTGATCTCGAACGGCCCCGATCCCGTCACCGGGCGCACGCCGTCGGCCCACGAGCGGTTCCGCCGGGTGGTGGACCACGCGGTGCTCGCCGAGCAGCTCGGCTTCGACGGCTACGCGGTCGGCGAGCGCCACGAGCGGCCGTTCTTCTCCTCGGCGCCGCCGGTGGTGCTCAGCCACCTCGCGGCCCGCACGGAGCACATCCGGCTGTTCACCGGCGTCACCACGCTGAGCCTGCTGGACCCGGTGCGCGCCTACGAGGACTACGCCACGCTGGACGTGCTCGCCGACGGCCGGCTGGAGCTGATCATCGGCAAGGGCAACGGCTCGGCCCAGGCGCAGCTGTTCCACGTCACCACCGAGGACCAGTGGGAACGCAACCGCGAGAGCTACGAGCTGTTCCGCCGGCTCTGGCGCGAGCCCAAGGTGACCTGGTCGGGGCAGTTCCGGCCGTCGCTGACCGACGCCGAGGTGTGGCCGAGGCCGCTGCAGCAACCGATCCGGGTCTGGCACGGCAGCGCCACCAGCCGGGAGTCGGTCGAGCTGGCCGCGCGCTTCGGCGACCCGCTGTTCTCGGCCAACGTGACCAACTCCGTGGAGCCGTACGCCGAGCTGGTGCGGTACTACCGCGAGCGCTGGGTGCACTACGGAAACGACCCGGCGGACGCGCTGGTCGGCGCCGGTACCGCTGGGTTCCATGTGGCGCCTCGTTCGCAGGATGCCCTGGCGGCGTACCGGCCGCTGTACGAGGCGCGGCTGCGGATGTTCGGCAAGCTCGGCGTGCCGGTGGTGTTCCCGACGCTCGAGGACTTCGTCGAGCGCAGCTCAGCGCTGGTCGGCAGCCCGGCACAGGTCATCGAGAAGGTGCTGCGGTACCACGGTGAGCTCGGCCACGAGGTCATGCACCTGCACTCCGACGGCGACGGCCTCACGCCGGCCGAGCACCGGGCGTCGCTGGAACTGTTCCAGAGCGAGGTCGCGCCGACCCTGCGCGCCGCCATCCCGAGCCGCCCGCTCGCCACCCCGATCCGCCTCACCGACCCGCCATCCACACCGACGGCCGCCGAACGCGCCGCCCACATCACGGAGTCCCACCAACCGGCCTGACCCGGGGTGACCGGCGACCAGGATGGCGGGCGACCGGCGACCGGGGCCGGGGCCGGGGGGCCGGGGCGACCGGCGGCTCGGGTGACCGGTGGCCGGCGGCGGCAGGCGGCAGGGGCGACCGGCGGGCGGCGACCGGCGGGCGGCGGGCGGCGGCAGGCGGCAGGGGCGACCGGCGGCAGGCGGCCGGCACCCGGCACCCGACACAGACCGTCCACACCCAGCACAGACTGTGCACAGTCTGTGCTGGGTGTGGACGGTCTGTGCGGGGCTGGACACGGCGACTCAGCGGGCTCGTCGGACTGGTCTCTGCCCGGCGGCAGCAGCGTGTTACCACGCAGGCCGGAGCCCGCCGCACCACCTGCCTCCTGTGGAGTTCGGTAACACCACCCAGGCCGGAGCAGTGGTCTGCGGTTGCGGAGGGTCCAGCGGGCCGCCGTGTCGAGCGCGTAGCCGAGCAGACCGATCACCAGGATGACGGCCATCACCTGGTCGGACGCGAGCTGGTCGCGGGCGTCCGGGTGGTGTTCCGGCTGGCGGAGGCGGCAGCCAGGCGGTGGGGGTTACGGGGCTGCCTGTACGTCGACGTGGCGACCGAGTTCCCCGAGCGGAAGCACCCGGTGCGCCTCGTCGTCACCGGGCATCGGGAGTGGCTGGCCGGTGAGCTCACCTCGGCGTTGGCGCAGGCCGGCGTGCGTGCGCCGGAGCGGCTGGCCGCGCGGCCGTAACTGCTCTACGACGGCGCACTGGTCGGTTCGAAGGCCACCCGCTCGGTCGCGCCCATCGAGGAGGCGGCGAGGCTCGCCGAGGAGCTCATCGACGCCACCCTACCCACGGGCTGAGCTCGGTGGGGCCCCGTGAACCGGGGTAGCGGCGGCCCCCACAGACCGTCTACCCCCAGCACAGACTGTGCACGGTCTGTGTCGTGGGGGAACGGTCTGTGCGGGCCGGCCATGACGGCTCGCGGGGCTACGCCGGGCCGGCTACGACGGTCAGTGGCGCCCGCTGCTGCCCTTGCCGCCTCGGAACCTGTCGAGCATCTCCTTGGCCTTCGCGCGGTTGCGCGGGTCCTGTGCGTAGGACTTGGCCTGTTCGGTGAGCCTGCGCCCCTGCGGGCTCCTCAAGAACGCGCCGAGCTTGCTGAGCGGCCTTGCCATGATCTCCCCATCTCCTGAGAACGTACTCAGCAAACGCTCGGGCGGCCCCTTTGGTTCCCACCAGGCGCCGGGCTCGGGCCCGCCCGACGCCCACACCGGGTCCGGCGGCGGTCAGCTCCGGGGCAGGCCTGGC
>DATAYB010000819.1:0-6555 GCA_036272795.1 Pseudonocardia sp. | reverse complement strand
CGCCATCAGCGCGTCGACGACCAGGCGCTGCGCGCCGGCACTGGGCGCGGCGCTGTCGTACAGGTCGCCCGCGATGAGCACGGCGTCGGGCTGCTCGGCCCTGGCGATCTGGACGATCTCGCGCAGCACGTCGCGCTGCTCATCCAGGCGCGAGCGCCCCTTGAGCGTCTTGCCGACATGCCAGTCGGACGTGTGCAGGAATCTCACAACCAAACCTCTCGGCCGGACGTCCAATGATGCCTCGGCCACGTAAGTCAGCCGCGAAGGCCCGCGGTGTCCGTCGTTCCGGCCGCCAAGGCGGAGCGCTCGTGGCCACAACCCCACGCACTCCGGCAACGGACCCGACTTCGCACGGCGCGCTGCCACTTCGCACGGCGCGCTGCCACTTCGCACAGTCTGCGGAGTATGCGAAGTGACGGGACGGTGTGCGAAGTCGCGGTGAGCTCAGCCTCTGCCACCTTGCCCTACACGAGCACCGGGCCGGTCGGCTGGGCAGAATGGGTCCCGATGACCACCACCGCCACTCCCGACACCGCCGCCCTGGTCGCTAGCGCGCACGCCCTGAAGCCGCTGCTCGCCGCGCAAGCCGCCCAGGGCGAGCGGGACGGGCGGCTCACCGAGCAGGCGCTGCGGGCTCTCACCGGGGCGGGGCTGTTCCGGCTCGGCACGCCGGCGCGGTATGGCGGCCACGAGGTCGGCGCACGGACCCTGCTCGAGGTGGGCGCGGCGGTGAGCGAGGCGGACGGGTCCACCGGCTGGGTGGTGACCCTGGGCAACGCCTGCGCCTGGGTCGCCGGGCTGTTCCCGCAGCGGGCCCAGGACGAGGTGTTCGGGGCCGAGCCGCTGGCCAGGGTGTCCGGGGCACTGGCACCGACCGCGCATGCCGAGCGGGTCGACGGCGGTTACCGGGTCACCGGGCGGTGGGCCTACAACTCCGGCCTGTGGCACGCGGACTGGACGCTGCTGGGCATCCCGCTTGACGACACCGGCGGCGACGACACCGACGACGAGACCGCCGACGACACCCCCGGCGGGACCGGCATGGCGCTGGTACCGGCCACCGACTACCGCATCGAGCGGACCTGGACCGCAGTCGGCATGCGCGGCACCGGCAGCGACTCCGTGGTGGCCGAGGACGTCGTCGTACCTGACCATCGGATCGTGCCACTGGCGGCGACGATCGACGGGGTGTCGGTGTTCGCCCCGCTGCTCACGCTGATCCTCGCCGCGCCGCAGCTGGGCATGGGGCGGGCCGCGCTGTGCCTGGTCCGCGACGCCGCCGCCAAGCCCGTGACCGGCACCGCCTACGTCCACCAGGCCGACTCCGTGGCGTTCCAGCTGCAGCTCGCCGAGGCCGCCCTGAAGATCGACACCGCCGAGCTGCACAGCTACCGGGCGGCCGCCGACATCGACTCCGTGCGCGCCACCGGCCGGCCACTGGACCGGCTGACCCGCGCCAGGGTGCGGGCCGACACCGGGCTGGCCGTACAGAGCGTGGTCAGCGCCATCGACATCCTGCTCTCCGCGCACGGGACGGCCGGCTTCGCCGAGGAGCACCCGCTGCAGCGCATCTGGCGGGACGCCAACGTGGCGATGCGGCATGCGATGGCGCTGCCGGCGGTCAACTTCGAGATCTACGGCAAGGCGCTGCTCGGCGTGGAACCGAACATCAGCCCGATGATCTGACCTGGGTCTGCTGCAACCGGTAGTGCCGGGCGGCCCGGACCCGGTCGCCGCAGGTGGTGGAGCACCAGCGGCGGCGGGCGTGCTCCCGGAAGAACAGCCGCAGGCAGCCGTGCGCCTCGCAGCGGCGGACCATCGCCGCCCGGTGCCCGCACACCACGTCGATGGCGTCGGCGGCCACGGTGGCCAGCGCCTCCTCGAAGGTGCCCGGCGAGACCGTGGTCCAGCTGCGCAGCGGGCCGTCCGGCGACCACTCGACCGACGGTGCCCCGGGGGTGGCGGCGGCCGCGCGGTTGACGGTGTGCAGCGCGCCTACGTCGGCAGCCCGGCCCTCCGCGCAGGCCAGGAAGAGCTCGCGCACGGCCGCTCGCAGCTGCCCCAGCCGCCACACCTCGCGCGGCGCCAAGGCCGGCTCGGCGAGCTGGAACAGCGACCGCGACCGCAGCCAGCCGGTCACCTCGGCCGGGGTGCGCAGGTCGTCCGTGGCGCCGTGCACACCGCGGTGCAACGAGTTGACCAGGGCGAGCGCCACCGAGGAAGACTCTCCGGGCGCCGCGCTCAGCCGTGCCATGATGCGTTGATCCTACGCTTTCCCGCGCCGCCGACCGGTGCGCTGAGAACACGTCAGGACAGCCGGCGCGGCCTATCCTGCGTATCTGCCGAGGGGCGTCGTCTCTCTGCTGAGGGGGACGGAGGAGCCATGCCAGCGCGCCGGACCCGCTCCGTGTTGATCGCCCGGCTGACCAACGAGGGTTCCGGCAGGCCGCAGGCCGCGATCCTGGACGAGCTGCGCCGCTGCCTGCTCGACGGCGGGGTGCCGCCGGGGACCCCGATCCCGCTGGACGAGGTGGCCGGGGTGTTCGGGGTCAGCCGGATCCCGGTCCGCGAGGCGCTCAAGACGCTGATCGGCGAGGGCCTCGTGGAGCACCGCCCGAACGCGGGCTACTCGGTCGCCACGCTGACCAGCCAGGAGCTGCACGAGCTGTACCTGGTGCGGGAGGTGCTGGAGACCGCGGCGCTGACCTCGGCGGTCGCGGCCGCGGGGCCGGCCGACGACGCCGAGGCGAGCGCGGCACACCGGACCCTCGGCGAGGCGGTGGCCACCCGGGACGTGCGCGCCTATCACCGGGAGAGCCGCCGGTTCCACTGGGCGCTGGTGCGGCCGTGCGGGATGCGCCGGCTGCTGGGCATGTACGAGTCGGCGTGGAACATCACCGAGCCGCTGCAGCCGATGGCCCAGGTGACCGAGGCCGACCGGGCCGCGCTGCACTCCGACCACGGCGAACTGTTGGCCGCGTTCCTTGCCAGGGACACCCCGGCGCTGCTGCAGAGCGCCCGCGCGCACCACCGGCGGCTGCGCTCCGCGCTGCACGCACTGCCCCCCGACGACGGCCTCCCCAGCGGGCGGGGCTGAGCGCGCACCCCCGTTGACGCGGCAAAATATACGATTCGCGTGACGGCGGCGTAACACGGCGCATTTACGGTTTCTGCACGCCGGAGTTCCCGGCTCCGCCTCATTCCGAGGTGCGCGCAGGGCTATCGACGAGCAGCGGCCGCGTCGTCGGTGGGCCTCGAGATCGCAGGGCCACAGGAGTTCGCCATGACCGAAATCGCGCCGCCCGCGCAGGAACGGTTGCTTCCGCCCCACGCCACCGCCGGCCACGACGACCTCGTCGAGGCTGCCGGCCAGCCAGTCGGCGGGGGTCTGATCAAGCCCGGTTACGACCCACGCCTGACCAACGAGGACCTGGCCCCGCTGCGCAAGCAGTCCTGGGGTTCCTACAACATCTTCGCGTTCTGGATGTCCGACGTGCACAGCGTCGGCGGCTACGTCACCGCCGGCAGCCTCTTCGCGCTCGGGCTGAACAGCTGGCAGGTGCTGATCGCACTGCTCGTCGGCATCGGCATCGTCAACGTGTTCTGCAACCTGGTCGCCAAGCCGAGCCAGCAGACCGGGGTTCCCTACCCGGTGATCTGCCGCAGCGTGTTCGGGGTGCTCGGGGCGAACGTGCCGGCGATTATCCGGGGTCTCATCGCGGTCGCCTGGTACGGCATTCAGACCTACCTTGCCTCGGCCGCCCTGAACGTCGTCGTGCTCAAGCTGGCGCCCGGCCTGATGCCCTACGCCGACGTCCACCAGTACGGCTTCCTCGGGCTGCCGGCGCTGGGCTGGGGCACGTTCGCGGTGCTCTGGGTCGTGCAGGCGGCGGTGTTCTGGACCGGTATGGAGACCATCCGGCGGTTCATCGACTTCTGTGGCCCGGCCGTCTACGTGGTGATGTTCCTGCTGGCCGGGTACCTGATCCACCGGGCGGGCTGGAGCGCGATCAACCTGAACCTCGGCGCGGTCAAGTACACGGGCTGGGCGGCGGTGCCGGTCATGCTCGGCGCGATCGCGCTGGTGGTGTCCTACTTCTCGGGGCCGATGCTGAACTTCGGCGACTTCTCCCGGTACGGCCGCTCGTTCGCGGCGGTCAAGAAGGGCAACTTCCTGGGGCTGCCGGTGAACTTCCTGGTGTTCTCGATCCTGGTGGTAGTCACCACGTCGCTCACGCTGCCGATCTTCGGCCAGCTGATCACGGACCCGGTGGACACGGTGGCCCGGATCGACAGCCCGTTCGCCATCGTGCTCGGCGCACTCACGTTCGCCATCGCCACCGTCGGCATCAACATCGTGGCCAACTTCATCTCGCCGGCCTTCGACTTCTCCAACGTCAACCCGAGGCGGATCAGCTGGCGGGCCGGCGGCATGATCGCGGCGGTCGGCTCGGTGCTGATCACGCCGTGGAACCTGTACAACTCCCCCGAGGTCATCCACTACACGCTGGAGACCCTGGGCGCGTTCATCGGCCCGCTGTTCGGGGTGCTGATCGCCGACTTCTACCTGGTGCGCAAGCAGCACGTAGTGGTCGACGACCTGTTCACCATGTCCGCCGCAGGTCGGTACTGGTACCGGGGCGGCTACCACCCGGCGGCGATCATAGCCACGGTGATCGCCGCCGCGGTCGCCATGGTCCCGGTGCTCTGGACCGACGGACCGGGTATGAAGACGATCGTGCAGTACACCTGGTTCATCGGCATGCTGATCGGGCTGCTGGTGTACCTGGGCATCGGACGCCGGACCGCGGTGACCGAGCCAGAACCTGCCGGGAGGTAGCGGGCAAGGTGCTCATCACCGTCATCAACCCCAACACCAGCTGGGACATGACCGGTTCGATCGAATGGTCGGCGCGAGCGGTCGCGGGCCCGGACACGGAGGTCAGGGCGGTCAGCCCGACGATGGGTCCGGCCTCGATCGAGAGCCACTACGACGAGGCGCTCGCGGTGCCGGGCCTGCTCGCCGAGATCGCGGCCGGCGAGGAGCTCGGCTCGGACGGCTACGTGATCGCCTGCTTCGGCGACCCCGGGCTGGACGCGGCCCGCGAGCTCGCGGCCGGCCCGGTGGTCGGCATCGCGGAGGCGGCGATGCACGCGGCGAGCTTCCTCGGGCGCGGGTTCAGCGTGGTCACCACGCTGGCCCGCACCAAGGGACGCGCCTGGGACCTCGCGGACCGGTACGGCATGCGGCGGTTCTGCCTCGGGGTGCACGCCTGCGACATCCCGGTGCTGGAGCTGGACTCCGACCCTTCGGCGGCCAAGACGATCACGGAGGCCTGCCGCGCGGCGCTGGAGACCGATGGCGCGGACGCGATCGTGCTCGGCTGCGCGGGGATGAGCGCCCTGTGCGCCGAGATCGGGGCCGAGCTGGGTGTACCGGTGGTGGACGGCGTGCAGGCAGCGGTGCTCACCGTGCAGTCCCTGGTGACCATGGGCCTGCGCACCGGCGCCGCCGGCGAGTTCGCGCCACCCCCGGTCAAGCCGTACACCGGCCTCCTCCGCGACTTCGGCACCGGGCGCTAACCCGGGCCTCGGCCGGCGCCGGCGGCGCGCCGCCGGCCTGCTGTTACCGAACTGCACACCAGGCTGGTTTGATCATGAAAGAACCTGCCTGCCGTGCAGTTCGGTAACACCCAGACTGTGAGCGCGGCGGGCAGGAAGCGGGACAGCGCCGGCCCGAGTGGCCGGCCGTCGTCAGCGAGCGGAGCCGGCGCGACGCACACCACCCCACCGCCGCCGTCACTTTGTGTACCGCGCTGCCACTTCGCATACCGGCCGTCCACTTCGCACGGCGCACTCACACTTCGCATACTCCGCACACTGTGCGAAGTGGCAGCGCGGTATGCGAAGTGGCAGGGCGAGCCAGCACAGCGTGCGGTCGAGGACGGCGGCCGGCCTGGAGACAGGGCCGCCGGCGGACGGCGGCTAGAACGGCGGCGGCTAGAACGGTGGGTCGTCGTCCACGGTGGGTAGCCGGCTGAGTGGGTTGCGGGCCGCGCCGTTGGCCCCGCTCCTGCCCGCGCCGTTCGAGCCGGGTGCGGAGCTACCGACGCCCGCCACGCGCGCAGGCTCGCCGGTGCTCTCGGACAGCCGCGTCGCCCACGCCGGGAACGGGAACTCCACCGCCAGCGGCACCGGGATCTCCGGCTGGGAGACGAACATGGTGCCCGGTCGGGCCAGCGTCGCGCGCCCGCGCTGGGACGGCGGCAGGAAGCCGTACTCCGGCCGGCCGGCCTCGGCGGGGTCGAGCCGCCCGACCACCTTGATCGACGAGTTGGACACGATCCGCCGCTCGACCTCACTGGCCGTCTGCTGCGCCCCGATCAGGATGATGCCGAGGGAGCGGCCGCGCTCGGCGATGTCCAGCAGCACCTCCTTGATCGGGCTGCTGCCCTCCCTCGGCGCGTACTTGTTCAGCTCGTCGATCATGGTGAACAGCAGCCCGCCCGGGCCGGCCGCCTCCTTGCGGGCGGTCTCGGCGGCGAGCACCACGCC
>DATAYB010000818.1:0-3025 GCA_036272795.1 Pseudonocardia sp. | reverse complement strand
AGCGGGTCCGGGGTGCCGATGACGCTGAGGTCCTTGGTCGGGTAGTCCAGACCGTTCAGCACCCAACGCAGCGCCTCGATCCGGCCACGCTTCTTGTCGTTGCTGCGCACCACGGTCCACGGGGCGTACGACCGGTCGGTGCCCTTGAACATGTCCTCCTTGGCGCGGGTGTAGTCGTTCCACTTGTCCAGGGAGTTGAGGTCGACAGGGCTCAGCTTCCACTGCCGCAGCGGGTCGATCACCCGGATCATGAACCGCGTGCGCTGCTCCGACCGCGACACGGAGAACCACAGCTTCACCAGGTGGATTCCGGTGCCGACCAGTGCCTCCTCGAGGCCGGGCACCTGCTCCATGAACTCCGTGTACTGCGCGGGGGTGGAGAACCCCATCACACGTTCGACGACCGCGCGGTTGTACCAGGAGCGGTCGAACAGGACGATCTCGCCGGCGGACGGCAGCAGGCTGAAGTACCGCTGGAAGTACCACTGCGTGCGTTCCACCTCGGTGGGCTTGCCCAGCGCCTCGACCCGCGCGCCGCGTGGGTTCAGGTGCTCGAGGAAGCGCTTGATCGTGCCGCCCTTGCCGGCCGCATCGCGTCCCTCGAAGAGGATCACGACCCGCTGACCGGTGTCCTTCACCCAGGACTGCATCTTGAGCAGCTCGATCTGCAGGGCGCGCTTGAGCTCCTCGTACTCGTCGCGGGTCATCCGCTCGGTGTACGGGTAGTCCTGCTTCCAGGTGGTGACCTCCTGGCCATCGGCACCGACCAGGACCGCGTCGTCGTCATCGAGCTCACGGACGGTCCACTCGTGCCCGGCCTCGAACAGGTCGACCTTCTTGAGGGCCTCGCGCAGCTCGTTCCGTGTGGCCTCGGAGTGGCCCACCCCCTGCGGGGTGCGGCGGAACTCGTTTACGGCGTGTTCGACTGACGTCATAGCCATCCCATCGCTCTCAGCCCTGCTCACCGCACTCGCCAAACGCTAGTGACACCCCGTTGGCGGCGTCCACCCACAGCAGGCGGTCGAGCCCCGCACAGTGGATCGTTCCAGGATGAACAAGCACTGAACGCCACCTGGCCTGTCGCTGAACGAACACCTTCCGATGCGTCAGCGACCCGCGCCCTCGAGTAGCCGCGCACACGTCGTGGCGCCGGGCACACGGACCGTGCGTGGCACAGCACCAAACGGCCACACAGACCTTGTACCCACAGCACAGACTGCGCGCGGTCTGTGCTGTAAGGGAACGGTCTGTGCGGCGAGGACGGCCACGCCTGCAACCTCGGCCGCCCGTGTGCCGCCTCGGCTGCGTTCCTGACTCGTGCGCGGTCAGTCGGGGAGGCCGGCCAGGGCGCGGTCCAGGATGGCGGTGGTGTCGGCGGAGCGGGGCAGGGTGCCGTAGGCGTTGCCCCAGTCGCCGCCGAGCCGGGTGGCGCAGAACGCGTCCGCCACCGCCGCGGGCGCGTGCCGCACGAGCAGCGAGCCCTGCAGCGTCAGCGCCATCAGCTCGACCAGTCGACGCGCGCGGCCCTCGATGCCGTCCCGGTCGGCCAGCTCGCGGCCCAGCCGGTCGACGGCGGCGTCCAACCGGGCGTCGGCGCCCCGGGCCAGCGCAAGCTCGCCGAGCAGCGCCGGCGCGGTATCCGGCTCCTTGCCCAGCGCCCGCAGTACGTCCAGCGCGTTGACGTTGCCGGAGCCCTCCCAGATCGAGTTGAGCGGCGCCTCCCGGTACAGCCGGGGCATCACCGACTCCTCGACGTACCCGTTGCCTCCGAGGCACTCCAGCGCCTCCGCGGCGAAGCCGGACGCGCGCTTGGCCACCCAGTACTTGCCGATCGCCACCCCGATGCGGCGGAACGCCTGCTCGCCGGAGTCGCCGCGCTCGGCACGGTCGGCGGCGCCGGCCAGCCGCAACGCCAGCGTGGTGGCCGCCTCGGACTCCACCGCCAGGTCGGCCAGCACGTTGCGCATCAGCGGCTTGTCGATCAGCGGCCCGCCGAACGCCGCGCGGTGCTTGACGTGGTGCCCCGCCTCGACCAGCGCCTTGCGCATCAGCGCCGCCGAGCCGACGGACACGTCTAACCGCGTGCAGGCGACCATCTCGATGATCACCCGCACGCCCCTGCCGGCCGGCCCGACCAGCCAGCCCAGCGTGCCGTCGAACTCCAGCTCCGACGAGGCGTTGGCGCGGTTGCCGAGTTTGTCCTTCAGCCGCTGGATGCGGAAGGTGTTGCGCGCGCCGTCCGCCAGGATCCTCGGCACCAGGAAACAGGACAGCCCGCCGGGCGCCTGCGCGAGCACCAGGAACAGGTCGCACATCGGCGCCGAGGTGAACCACTTGTGGCCGCGCAGCGCGTACAGGCCGGGCTCGCCCGTCGGGGTCGCGGTCGTACTGTTGGCGCGCACGTCCGAGCCGCCCTGCTTCTCGGTCATGCCCATGCCGGCGAGCAGGCCGCGCTTGCCGGTCGGCTCCCGCAGGCCCGGGTCGTACACCCGGCTGGCCAGCAGCGGCTCGTAGCGCGCGGCCAGCGCCGGCTCGTGGCGCAGCGCCGGGACCACGGCGTACGTCATCGAGATCGGGCAGCCGTGGCCGGCCTCGGTGTGGCCCCACACGTGCGCGCGGGCGGCCCGTGCCACGTGCGCCCCGGCCCGGCCGTCGGTCCACGCCGACGCGCCGCCGCCCTCGGCCACCGCGATGGCCGTCAGCCGGTGGTAGCTCTCGTGGTAGGAGACCTCGTCGATCCGGTTGCCGTACCGGTCGTGCGTGCGCAGCACCGGCTCGAACCGGTTGGCCTCCTCCGCCCAGGTCTGCGCCTCGGCGCTGCCGGCCGTGCGACCGTGCCGGCGGATGTCCGCCTCGGCCCAACCGGCGCCTTCCCTGCGCAGCCCCTCCAGCAGTGCCTGGTCCGCCGACGCGTCGTAGTCGACCAGGGGCGGCACCTGGTTGGTGACCTCATGGGTGGCGGACTGCTGGAGCGGCGTGACCATCGAGACCATGTCCGTATATTACGATAATTCTGCACTTGTCC
>DATAYB010000817.1:0-6209 GCA_036272795.1 Pseudonocardia sp. | reverse complement strand
TTCTCATCGAGCTCCTCCTGGGGTCTCCACCACGACGTGGGTGGACTTGATCACCGCGACCGCCATCGAGCCGGGCTGCAGACCCAGCTCGTTGACCGCTTCCGTGCTCATCAGCGACACCACCCGGTGCGGGCCGCACTGCAGCTCCACCTGTGACATCACCCGGTCGGAGATGACCTCGGTGACCAGGCCGACCAGGTGGTTGCGCGCGGAGCGACCGACCGGCGAAGGGTCCGGCGCGGCGTGCGCCTGGGCCCTCGCGAACTCGGCCAGCCGGGCGCCATCGATGACCTTGCGGTTCGAGGCGTCCACCTCCACCGGCAACGTGCCGGCGTCGACCCACCGGCGCACGGTGTCGTCACTCACGCCGAGCAGCCGAGCGGCTTCGGCGATCCGGAACTGCGGCACGGCGCGAACCCTACCTCCGTGGCCGCGGAACTGCCCACCACCGGCCACGACGCCGCCCTCAGCCACCCGAGAGGGCCGCCACCCCCCTTTCGGGTCGCCGAGGCCGTTCGAACAGCGGGCCGAGTGCCGTCCGCGCCCTTATCCTGCCCGGGTGGACTTCCAGCCGAGCGACACCGCCGTCGAGTACACCCAACGCATGCGCGCCTTCCTCGACGAGGCCGTGCTGCCGGCCGAGCCGATCTACGAGTCCTGGCGTGCCGAGCGCCGGGGCACCCCCAACGAGTGGGACACCCCGCCGATCCTCGAGGAGCTGAAGGACGACGCCCGCTCCCGCGGCCTGTGGAACCTCTTCCTGCCTGACATCTCGAAGCTGTCCAACCTGGACTACGCGCACGTCGCCGAGGTGTCCGGCTGGTCGCCGGTGATCGCGCCCGAAGCGATCAACTGCCAGGCGCCTGACACCGGCAACATGGAGACCCTGCACCTGTTCGGCACGCCCGAACAGAAGGAGCAGTGGCTCACCCCGCTGCTGGACGGTGAGATCCGGTCCGCGTTCGCAATGACCGAGCCGGCGGTGGCCTCCTCGGACGCCACCAACGTGCAGACCGCGATCGTGCGGGACGGGGACGACTACGTCATCAACGGCCGCAAATGGTGGATCTCCGGCACCGCCGACCCGCGCTGCCAGATCTTCATCGTGATGGGCAAGACCGACCCGGCCGCCCAGCCGCACCGCCAGCAGTCCATGGTCCTGGTGCCCCGCGACACCCCCGGTATCGAGATCATCCGGCACCTGCCGGTGTTCGGCTACCAGGACCAGCACGGCCACTCCGAGATCCAGTTCACCGACGTGCGCGTGCCGGTCTCGAACCTGCTCGGCGAGGAGGGCGGGGGCTTCGCCATCGCCCAGGCACGGCTCGGCCCCGGGCGGATCCACCACTGCATGCGGGCGATCGGGATGGCCGAGCGCGCGATGGACGCCATGGTGCGGCGGGCCACCTCACGGGTGGCGTTCGGCAGGGCACTGTCCGAGCAGGGCGTCGTGCGCGAGCAGATCGCCAACAGCCGGATCGAGATCGAACAGGCCCGCCTGCTGGTGCTCAAGACCGCCTGGCTGATCGACAGGCACGGGGCCAAGGGCGCGCGCACCGAAATCGCCGCGATCAAGGTCATCGTGCCCCGGATCGCCTGCGACATTCTCGACCGCGCCATCCAGATCCACGGCGCCGGCGGCATGAGCGACGACTTCCCGCTCGCCTACTTCTACGCCTGGGCGCGCGCGCTGCGGCTGGCCGACGGGCCCGACGAGGTGCACCTGCGCTCCGTCGCCCGCGAGGAGCTGAAGAAGGTCCAGTGAGCGGCCTGTGAGTGGTATTGGTCGCTATAGCGACCAATACCACTCACAGGGTCACGGTCACCGGAACCGGCTGGTGTCGACGGTGGTCAGGCCGCCGTGGCCGGACAGGTAGAGGTGGCCGCCGTCCGGTGCCATGGTCAGGTGGTCCGGTGCCTCGCCGACGTCGCCGGACCCACCGACCTCCCTCGGCGCGCCCTCGCCTCCGACGTCGTAGACGTGCACGGCGTGGTCGGCGTCGCCGCTGAGGAACAGGTAGCGCCCGCTCGGAGACACCGCGAGCCCGGTGGCCCCAACGCCGGCCGGGGTACCGCCGAGCACCACGTTCGTGCTCGTGTCGATCACGCTGACCTCGGTCGCGGTCGCCACGTAGAGCCGCGTGCCGTCCGGCGAGACCGTCATCCGCCGCACCCCGCGCGGCGCCGCGTAGCCCTGCGGCGGGGCGGCACGCCGCCGGCCCAGGTGGCGGTGTTGAGCACGGTCACGCCGACCGGTCCGCCGCCCCGCGAGCCACCGACCGCCACCACCCGCGACCCGTCCGCGCTGATCACCATCTGGTCCACCGGGCCCAGCGTGCCCACGGTGTACTCGATCTTCTTGGTGGCCAGGTTGACGGCCGCAACCCCGCTGTCGGTCGCCACGAACGCCCGCGAGCCGTCCCGCGCGGCCACCACCTGCGTCGCTCCGTCGACCGCGACGCCGTCCAGCAGCGTGTGGCTCGTCGCGTCGAGGACCTCGAGCCGCCCGCCGGACGTCACCAACAGCCGCCCGCCGTCCCTGGTCACGGCGAGGCCGGCGAGATCGGGGTGGGCGTCGGCCTTGGGTTCCCTGGTCACTGGCAGCGGCGTGAGCTCGGCCGGGTTCGCGGGCGGCTGCCTCGAGGGCGGCTCGTTCGGGGGCGGTGGCTGGCTCGGGGGCGGCTGGGTTTGGGAGGGCTGGCCGGGGGCGGCGGGCTGGGTCGGGGCGGCGGGGGACGTCGGTCGATGGGCGTAGCCGACGCCGGCCACCAGCAACGCCGCCAGCACGACGGCGGTACCGAGCGCCGCGCGGCGCCTGGTCCGGTGCACCGGCGCGGCCGTGCCCGGCGCGGGCGACCGCGGCGGCGACCAGCCCGGGAAGGCCCCGGGCGGGGGTGGTGACCAGCCCGGTGCTGCCGGCGCGAGGGGGGCGCCGGCAGCCCACGGCGCGGCCGGCGCGACGAGCGTCGGGATCGGAGTCGTGGCGACGAGCGTCGGTGTCGGGGTGGCGGTCCGCGTCGGGGCGGCGGGCTTGGCGACCAGCGTCGGCGTCGGCCTGGGTGTTCGCGACACCGCGACCGTGGACACCGCGACCGTGGGCAGCGTCGACGGCGGGGGCCAATGTGTGGGGCGGTGGGCCTTGGCCGCCAGACCCTCGGCGAGCCGGGCGGCGGTGGGGCGGGCGGTGGGCTCCTTGGCAAGGCACGGCTCGAGGGCGAGGCGCAGGTCGCCGGGCAGCTCGGCCAGGTCGGGCGCGCCCTGCACCACCCGCAGCAGCATCGCCACGGGGCTCGCGGTCAGCCCGAACGGCCCCTGCCCGGACGCGGCGAACACCAGCACCGACGCCAGCGAGAACACATCCGACGGCGGGCCGCCGTCCTCCCCGGACGCCTGCTCCGGCGACATGTAGCCGGGCGTGCCGATCACCTCGCCGGTATCGGTGATCTTCGAGGCGCCCAGGGCACGCGCGATGCCGAAGTCGATCAGTCGCGGCCCGTCGGCGGCGAGCAGCACGTTGGACGGCTTCAGGTCCCGGTGCACCACCCCGATGGCGTGCAGCTCGGCGAGCGCCACCGCCAGCCGGCCGGCCAACACGTACAGCGGTTCACCGCCCAGCACGCCGTCGGTGATGACCTGCCGCTCCAGAGAGGGGCCCAGTACGTACTGGGTGGCCAGCCACGGCCGGGGCGCGTCCGGGTCCGCGTCGAGCAGCGCCGCCGCCCACGGTGCCCTGACCCGCCGCGCGGTGCTCACCTCACGCGCGAACCGTACCCGGAACCGGGGGTCCCCGGCGTGTGACTCGTGCACCAGCTTGACCGCCGCCGGAGTGCCGTCCGGCGCCCGCCCCAGGTAGACCTGGCCCATCCCGCCCGAACCGAGCCGGCCGACCAGCTCGAACCGGCCCACCCGAGGCGGATCGTCCGGCAGCAGCGGGTCCACGGCCAATTCCTACCCGTGACCGGGCCGATCCCGTGCCTGATTATCGGAAAGCGCTGACCGAGGTCACGACCGTCGCGGGCGCGCCACTGCCGCAGACCAGCTGGGCCGACGCGGCAGGTCCGCGTTCGCGGCGGAACCCGGCCGATGCGTCAGCAGATGAGGAATGTGGGCATTACCGCAGGTCAACTGGCCTCACTGGTCCGGTGACAGCGCCGGCGCGAAGGTAGGCTCGAAGCTGTGAGCATCACCGAACTCGGGCTCCCGAGGCTGCGCACCGCACCGGGCGGCATCCCGGCGCGGCCCGCCGACCCTCGGTTGATCGACCGGTTCGGCAGGGTCGCCACCGATCTGCGGGTCTCGCTGACCGACCGCTGCAACCTGCGCTGCACGTACTGCATGCCGGCCGAGGGGTTGGACTGGACGCCCACCGACGAGCTGCTCAGCAACGACGAGATCGTCCGGCTCGTGGGCATCGGTGTGCAACGGCTGGGCATCGACGAGGTGCGGTTCACCGGCGGCGAGCCGACGCTGCGCAAGGGCCTCGAGGACATCCTGAGCCGGGTGGCGGGGCTGGCGCCGAGGCCGGAGATCTCGCTCACCACCAACGGCATCGGGCTGGCGCGCCGCGCCCGCGCGCTCGCCGCCGCCGGGGTGGATCGGCTCAACATCTCGCTCGACACCCTGCGCCCCGAACGCTTCCACCAGATCACCCGACGAGACCGGCTGACCGACGTACTCGACGGCATGGAGGCCGCGCGCGCCGCCGGGCTGGACCCGGTCAAGGTGAACACCGTGCTGCTGCGCGGCGTGAACGACGACGAGGCCGTGCCGCTCCTGCGCTACTGCCTGGCCGCAGGCTACGAGCTGCGCTTCATCGAGCAGATGCCGCTGGACGCCCAGCACAGCTGGCAGCGCGACGAGATGGTCACCGCCGAGGAGATCCTGACCCGGCTGCGCGGGGCGTTCACCCTCACCCCGGACCCGACCGAGCGCGGCGGAGCCCCCGCCGAGCGCTGGCTCGTCGACGGCGGCCCTGCCGTGGTCGGCGTGATCGCCTCGGTGACCAGGCCGTTCTGCGGCGACTGCGACCGCACCCGGCTCACCGGCGACGGCCAGCTACGCTCCTGCCTGTTCGCCCGGACCGAGACAGACCTGCGCGCACTCCTACGCGGAGGCGCCGGTGACGAGGAGATCGCGGACGCCTGGCGCGGCGCGATGTGGGCGAAGGCGGCCGGACACGGGATCGACGACCCGGGCTTCCTGCAGCCGGAGCGGCCCATGAGCGCCATCGGAGGTTGAGTGTGGTCACCGTGCGGTACTTCGCTGGTGCGAGGGCGGCGGCCGGCGTGCCCGACGAGAGTTTCCCCGTGCCCGCGGGCGGCACCGTGAACGACGTGCTCGAGCTGGTCAGCGCCCGGCACGGCGCCGCGCTCGCCCGCGTCCTCACCGCGTCCAGCCTGCTGCTCGACGAGGTCGCCGTCCGCGACCGCTCCCTCCGTCTCCGGGCGGGCGCCACCCTCGACGTCCTCCCCCCCTTCGCCGGCGGCTGACCCCCCTCCCGGCGAGTCGCTAGATTTTGTCGTCCGTGTCGCTGGATTCCGCGGCATCCGCCGGCCCGGGCGCTGGGCGCGGCGGACGCCGGCCGGGCACGCTGGGCGCATGGCAGAACGGTCGACGGACCAGGCTCGGGTCGTAGTGGTGACCGGCGCGAACCGCGGGCTGGGGCTCGAGGTGGTCCGCCAGAGCGCGGCGGCCGGCGAGACGGCGCTGCTCGGGAGCCGGGACGCCGCCGCCGGGCAGCGCGCTGCCGCCTCGCTGACGGGCGGGCGGCCGCGGCGGGGGCGGGTGGTGCCAGTCGAGCTGGACGTCAACGACGTCGGCGGGCTGAGCCGGCTCGCCGCTCGGCTGGGCGACGAGTTCGGGCGGGTGGACGTACTGGTCAACAACGCAGCGGTGCACTACGACACCTGGCAGAGCTCCGCCGACCCCGACCTGACCGTGGTCCGCGAGGCACTGGAGACGAACGTCCTGGGCGCCTGGCAGACCACGCTCGCACTCCTGCCGCTGCTGCGCCGCTCCGCGCACCCGAGGGTGGTCATGGTGAGCAGCGAAGGTGGCTCGCTGGCTTCGATGAGCGGCGGTGCGCCGGCGTACCACGTGAGCAAAGCGGCCCTCAGCGCGCTGACCCGCACCCTGGCCGGCGACCTGCGGCGCGACCGGATCCTGGTCAACGCGGTCTGCCCCGGCTGGACGGCGACCGACATGGGCGG
>DATAYB010000816.1:0-6074 GCA_036272795.1 Pseudonocardia sp. | reverse complement strand
GTATGCGAAGTGACAGCGGGGTATGCGAAGTGACTGCGCGGTATGCGAAGTGACAGCGCGGTATGCGAAGTGACAGCGGGGTGTGCCTATTTGCCACGACAAGTCGCACGGTGGGGGCTGTCGCTCTGACGGTCCAGGGTGAGCACGGTGTCGGCGAGCGGCACCAGAGCCGGGTCGTGGCTGATCAGCAGCGTGGCGCGGCCACTGGCGAGTGCGCGCAGCGCCGGCAGCAACTCGGTGACCGACCGCTGGTCCAGGCCGGTGGTGGGTTCGTCCAGCACGAGCAGCGGGGAGTCGCGCAGGAACGCCCTGGCCAGCGCGATCCGCTGGCGTTGCCCGCCGGAGAGCTGGGGTCCCCGGTGCTCGAGCCGGGTCAGATAGCCCTTCGGCAGCTCGCGGATGAACGCCTCGGCGCCGGCCGCGCGGGCCGCCTCGCCGATCGCCGCCGGGGTGGCGCTCGGGCTGCCGTAGGCGATGTTCTCGGCCACCGTCCCGGTCAGGATGGTGACGTCCTGCGGCAGCAGCGTGACGCTCCGGCGCAGGGTGTCGAGGCGGTAGTCGCGCAGGTCGATGCCGTCCAGGGTGATCCGGCCCTCGGTGGGGTCGTAGTACCGGGGCAGCAGCCGGGACAGCGTCGACTTGCCGGCGCCGCTCGGCCCTGTGAGCAGCACCAGCTCGCCCGGCCCCACGGTGAACGACACGTCCCGAGGGCCGGCGTCGGGCGCGCCCGGGTAGGAGAACCCGACTCCCGACAGCCGCAGCAGCCCGTGCCGCGCGGGCAGCCGGGTGGCCGGTGACCGGTCGGTGGTCAGCGGCGCGGTGTCCAGCACCTCGGTGATGCGGTCGCCGCTGGCCCTGGCCTCGTTGACGGTCAGCACCAGCTCGCCGATCCGCTGCAGAGGGCCGAACAGGAAGCCCAGGTAGGTGGCGAAGCCGACCAGCCCGCCGACGGTCAGCCGGCCGGCGGAGATCTCCCACGCGCCCATGCCGAGCACCGCGAGCACGGCCCCGGTCTCCAGCAGGTCCGAGAGCGGCGGGTACAGCGCCGACAGCCGGTTCTGGGCGAGCCGGATGCCCATCCAGCGCCGGCCCTCCCGGTGCAGCTGGTCGGCGTGGTGGGACTGCGTGCCGTAGGCCTGGCTCAGCGCCACGGTGGCGATGTTCTCGTCCAGCCGGGCGGTCAGCGCGCCGTTGCTGGCGCGTTCGTCGCGCGACAGTGCGCCGAGCCGTCGGGAGAGCCGGCGGGTGGCCAGCAGCAACAGCGGCAGCAGCGCGACGACCACGAGCGCGAGGTCCCAGCGCAGCAGGAACACCGCGCCACCGAAGAACAGCACCGAGACGGCGGCGGCGAGCAGCTGGACCAGTCCGGAGGACACCATCGACTCGATCACCTCGATGTCACCGGACAGCCGCGCCACGAGGTCGCCGAGGCTGTGCCGGGCGAAGAAGTCCGGGCCCAGCCGTTGCAGGTGACCGAACGTGTGGTCGCGCAGCCGCAGCAGGAACCTTTCGGTCGCCCCGCCGGTCAGCGCCGACCCGGCGAAGGTGGCCACGGCACCGATCACCGCGGAGACGACCCACCACCGCGCCGGCCCCCAGAACGCCGCAAGGCCGCCGGAGTCGGTCAACCCGTCGACGATGTCGCTGAACATCCACACCGCCGCCGTGTCGGCTGCCGCCGCGAACACCAGCAACAGCATCGCGGCGAGCAGGTTGGCGCGGTCCGGCCTGGTCAGCGGCCAGAACCGGCCGAGCACGACTCGTAGGTCCCGCCGCGCGGCGCGGGCGGTCGCGGCGATCGAGCCGGACTCCGCGTCGGACTGGGCCTCATCGGACTGGGCCTCGTCTGACCGGGCCTCGTCGCACTGGGCCGCGTCGGGCGCGAGGGTGGCGGCCGGAGTGGCGGCCGCGACGATGGCGAACTCGGCTGCCGGGCGGCTGTGCATGGCGGGTGCTCCGAGGCGGTCGGGCGGGGTGGAGACGGACCGGGCCGGGACCCGCGTGGTGCGGGTCCCGGCCCGTGGTGTCGTGCCGGAGGGGGTGGGCCTCAGGCTTCGACTCGGTGGGTCAGCGCCTCGGGGCAGGGCGCTGGGGTGCCGGCTGCCGCCGACGGGGGGCCGGGCGACGCGGCGGGAACGGGTTGAACTTGGCCATTCTGCTCATCTCCATACATTTTGTTTGGGGCTGTTTGCCCTGACATGAATAACGATAGGAGTCGATCCTGTGGCTCCGCTCTGCATTGCTGGTGTCATTTATAGGACGGTTTCTGAATTCGGTTTGCATGGGGTTTCTGTCGAATTGTTCGGAGGTAGCTGGGAGAACCATGTGCACCGCCGCCCTCGGCTGCCCGGAGGGGTCAGCTGCCCGCGACGGCCGGGGCGGTCGCGGCCGGTGGAGTGGCGGCCGGGCAGCCGTCTGGCACGTGGTGGCCGGCATCCGGCGCGCTGTCCAGGCTGACCTGGTAGGTGATCAGCATGGCCAGCCCGGACAGGGTGGACACGATCCACAGGGTGAGTCGGCGCATGTCAGGTGCTCCATTCGGGAGGGGGTTGGTACGGCGGGGCGCTCACCACGCGAAGTCCTCGGCGTGCAGCCGGGTGGCCGGTACACCGGCCTCCAGCGCAGCGGTGCGGACCGCGGCCATCCACGGGGACGGACCGCACAGGAACACGTCGCGTTCGGCGACGTCGGGCACGAGCCGGCGCAGGTGCTCGGCGTCGCTGTACTCGGTGCCGGAGCCTGCGGGCAGCCAGGACACCGCGCGCCGCCGGGGGCCGGCCAGGTAGTGCACTTGAACCCCGCGCCGGGCCGCCAGCTCCGCGAGCTCGTCGGCGAACACGATGGTGTCCGCGCTGGTCACGCGGTAGAGCAGGGTCGCGTCGCCGGGTTGGTACGGCAGCTCCTCGAGCAACGCGCGGATCGGCGTGATGCCGACGCCGGCAGCGAGCAGCAGTACCCGGGGCCGGTCGCGGCGGTCGGCGGTCAGCGTGCCGTACGGGCCCTCGATCAGTACCCGGGTGCCGGGTTTCAGCCGTGCCACCCTGCCACTGCCGTCGCCGACCGCCTGCACGGTGATCCGTAGCTGGTCACGGCGCGGCGCGGCGGACAGGGAGTACGGGTGTGCGTGGGACCAGCCAGGGCCGTCCAGGAAGCGCCAGAACAGGAACTGCCCTGCGCGCGCGGGCAGCCGGTCCAGCCGGTGGCCCCGGATCAGCACCGAGACCACGCCCGGCGCCTCCGGAAGCACCGACACCACCCGGGGCCGGTGGTACCAGGACCGCCAGCAGGGCAGCCCGAGGCGGAACACCAGCACCGCCGCCAGCGCGCCGCCGTAGAGCGTCCACCAGTACGCCCGCGCGGCGACCGAGTCGGTGAAGTCGGTGCCGGCCCAGATCTGGTGCGGCAGCGCGAGCCCGATGCCCAGGTAGGCATACAGGTGCAGCAGGTGCCAGGACTCGTAGCGCACCCGCCGCCGTGCCGCCCTGATCGACATGCCCACGACCAGCACCAACAGCGCCGCCCCTGCGACCGCCAGCAGCATGCCGCGACCGCTGGTCGGGAACTCCACGATCTGCGCCAGCACCGTGAGGCCGTCGTGGTACGCGTACTCGGCGGTGATGAGGACGATGTGCGCGACCATGAACCAGAACGACAGGAAGCCGAACAAACGGTGCCGCCGCGCCAGCACGTCGTGTCCCCAGGCGCGCTCCACCCACGGGATGCGCGCCATCAGCAGCACCTGCAGCAGCATGAGGTCGGAGGCGAGCAGTCCGGCTAGCCGGCCCAGCGCGTCCGACCCGAGCGGCCCGAGCGGCAGGTCCTGGATGCCCCGGTTGCTGATCCAGAGCATCACGACCACAGCGACGCTGACGATGGCGAGCGCGCCGAGCAGGTCGCCGCCGGCCCGCCGCCGCCACCGGGCCAGGCGGCTCGGCCGGGGCGTGTCGGGTTCGTCCGGAGGCGGCCCGGTGGCCACCACCGTCGCGGTGCGGCCCTGCTCGGGATCGGAATGGCGCATTGCGAATCGTCCTCTCGGTAATGGGGGGAGCGGGCCGGGTTGTCGGCCGCCCGGCAGTGGAGCTCGGTGCCGAGAATTGGACGGGTTCCTGTGGATGGGATGAGCGGGTCGCATTTGTGCGTCGGATCTTCAGGTTCAGTTCAGCGAAAGGCTCGAGGCCGCCCGGCCGGCTGAATCGAAGCTGAAGATCGGGTCGAGTTGCTCGACGAGCCGGCGGTGCGCGGCACGATGGGCCCCATGGCATCGGGGGACGGCGGCAGACGAGTGGCACCGGCGGCGCGGGTGCTCGTGGTCGAGGACGAGGCCACGATCCGGTCCGCCGTCGAGCAGGCGCTGGTCGACGGCGGGTTCGTCGTCGGCGGCCGGGGGCACGGGCTGGACCTGGAGCAGGTGCTGGCCGGCTTCCGCCCCGATCTGGTGATCCTCGACATCATGCTGCCGGGGCGGGACGGATTCCGGCTGCTCGAGGTGGTGCGAGAGCACACCGACGCTGCCGTCATCCTGCTCACCGCGCGCGACGGCGTCGACGACCGGCTGCGCGGCCTCGACAGCGGTGCCGACGACTACGTGATCAAGCCGTTCCTGCTGGCCGAGCTCGTGTCGCGCGTGCGCGCGGTGCTGCGCAGGCGGGGCCGGGTACCGACCGCCATCCAGTACGGCGACCTGGTCATCGACGAGGAGTCCGGCACCGCCAGCCGCGCCGGCGGGGTGCTCGACCTGACCGCCACCGAGCTGCGGCTGCTGGGCTACCTGGCCGAGCAGCGCGGCAGGACGGTCACCAAGAACCAGATCCTCACGCAGGTCTGGGGCTACGACGACTACGACCCGAACATCGTCGAGGTGCACGTCAGCGGGCTGCGCCGGAAGCTGGAGAGCCGAGGGCCCCGGATCGTGCACACCGTGCGCGGCCTCGGTTACAAGCTCGGCCCTCCGGAGCCGGGGCAGTCCTCGTGAGGCACAGCTCGCTACGGCTGCGGGTCACCGTCGTGGTGATCGGGGTCGCCGCGCTGCTGGTGGTCGGCGTCGGGGTGGTCGTCGACGTGGTGCTGCGGCAGGAGCTGAACCACCAGCTGGATGCGCAGCTGTCGGTGCATGTACAGCGCGCGACCGTGCTCATCGGGCAGGGCGTGCCGGCCGACCAGATCGTCGAGCAGTTGCACGACCGCGCCGTGTCCGCCGAGATCCAGCCGGCCGGTGCCACCGATGCTGGCTCCGTCAGCCCGAACGGTGGGCCCAACGGCGGCCCGGGCGGCGCCACCGCGACCGGCCAACCGACTGGTCAACCGGCTGGCCAGCCTGCGGGGCACACCGGGCCGTACCACCTGAGCCAGCCGGGCGGGGCCACCGACCGCCCCTAGGTGGTGGCCGTGTCGCTGCCCGACGGCACCCGGCTCGTGCTCACGACCAACGACAACAACCTGGACACCGTGCAGGGCCAGCTCCGGGCGCTGCTGACCGTCGTGGGCGGTGTCGGGCTCGTGCTGGCCGCGATCGCCATGTTGCTCGGGGTCCGCGCCGCCCTGCGCCCGCTGGACACCATGACCAGCCTGGCCGAGGCCATCGCCGCCGGCGACCGGGGCAGGCGGCTGCGGCCCCGGGACCCGCGCACCGAGCTCGGCCGCACCGCCGCCGCGTTCGACGCCATGCTCGACGCGCTGGAGTCCGCGCAGGCCACCGCCGAGGCCGCCGCTGGCCAGGCCCGGCAGGCCGAGACCGCGGCGCGGCGCTCCGAGGCGACCCTGCGGCGGTTCCTCTCCGACGCCGCCCACGAACTGCGTACCCCGCTGACCGGGATGCAGGGCCTCGCCGAGACGCTGGTCCGTCACCCCGATCTCGAGCTGTCCCGCCGCGAGGACCTCGCCACCACCATGGTCCGCGAGACCCGCCGGGCCACCCACCTGGTCGCCGAGATGCTGGAGCTGGCGCACATCGAGGGCGGCCTGCCGCTGCGCAGGAGACAGGTCCCGCTCGCCGCGCTGGCCGAGCTCGCCGGCACGGAGGTCCGGCGCGCCCAGCTGCTGGCGCCCGCGCTGACGATCACCCTGGACCTCGTCGG
>DATAYB010000815.1:0-2719 GCA_036272795.1 Pseudonocardia sp. | reverse complement strand
CGCAGTAGGTGGCCGGGGTTGACCGCGCGTTCTGCCCGATCGGGGAGGCGTCGATCTGGACAACCTGCCGGATGTCCCGTAGGTCAAGGCGGCGGACGTGGCCTGGCTCGGCCAGGCCGGCCAGCCGCGCCCGCGCGGCGGGGATGAGGCTGTCGAGCACGAGGGCGGTCTTGCCCGCCCCGGACGGGCCGGCCACCGCGGTCAGGCGGTTCACGGGAAACTCGGCGGTGAGGTCGTGCAGGTTGTAGAGGTCCGCGATCTCGATGGAGATCCGACCGTCGTCAGCGGCCGGTCCGGTCCGCCCGGCCCGCCCTGGCCGGTCAAGGGAAACGCCTGGCGCGCCGGCCAGGAACGGGCCGATGACTGAGCGCGGGTCGGACTCGAGCTGAGCGGGGGTGCCCGTGGCGATCACGTGGCCGCCCTGGGTGCCTGCGCCTGGGCCGAGCTCGATGACCCACTCGGCGGAGCGGATGAGGTCTCGCTCGTGCTCGACCACGATCACCGAGTTGCCGTTCCCGGCCAGGGCCGCGATCACCTTGCGCAACCCGGTGACGTTGCTAGGGTGCAGCCCGACTGACGGCTCGTCGAGCACGTAAAGCATGCCGGTCGTGCTGGCCCGGACGGTGGAGGTGAGCTCGATCCGCTGCCGCTCGCCGGTGGACAGCGAGGCGCCCGCACGGTCGAGGGTGAGGTAGCCAAGGCCGACGTCGAGCAGCGGCGTGAGCGCGCCGTTCAGTTCGGCGAGCAGCCCGGTAGTCACCCGGCCGAGCTCGGCGGGAAGCCCGGCGGGGAGGCCGGCCGTGAACTCGCGCAGCTCGTCCAGGCTGAGGGCACTGATCTCGGCGATGTTCCGGCCGCCGAGCTGCGACGAAAGCGCCTCAGGGCGCAGTCGGGTGCCGTGACACACCGAGCAGGTGCGGGTGATGACGAAGCGCTGCGCCAGCCTCCTCGTGCGCTCGTTGTCGCTGCGCAGCGACCGTTCGACCGCGGCGACCGCGTTGTCGTAGTGCACCGACAGCCGGACCGTCCGCTCGTTTCTGCCCGAGTGGAGCGTCACCTCCTGCTGCACGGCGGGACCGTGCAGCACCAGGTCGCGCTCTCGCTCGGTGAGCGACTTGTAGGGGACGTCGAGCCGGACCCCGAGCTCACCCGCGGCGTACATCGACAGCCGCCGGCCGCCGGAGTTCCAGGGCAGCACCGCCCCTTCCTCGATCGTCTTGTCCTGGTCGGGCACCAGGGTGGCCTCGTCGACCTCGGACCGCACGCCCAGGCCCTGGCAGGCCGGGCACGCGCCGTAGGAGTTGAAGGCAAACGACTCGGCGCTCGGATGCTCGAAGCGCGCACCGCAGACCGGGCAGACGATTTCCTCGGCGAACGCCGCGACCGACGGGTCCACGCGGTGACCGTTCGGGCACAGGTGCGAGCCAAGCCGCGACGTCATCAGCCGCAGCACGTTCAGCACCTCCGACATGGTCCCGACAGTGCTGCGCGGCCCGGGAACAGGGGGCCGCTGCCGCAGGGCGAGCGCGGGCGGCAGGTGGTCGATCCTGTCCACGTCAGGGCGCTGCGCCTGGGTAAGCCTGCGGCGGCTATAGGTGCTCAGGCCGGACAGGTACCGCTGCATGCCCTCGGCGTACAGGGTGCCGATGGCCAGCGACGTCTTGCCTGAACCGGACACGCCGACGACGGCGACCGTGCGCCACAGGGGCACGTCGACGTCAACGTCACGCAGGTTGTTGTGCCTGGCGCCGTGCACGCTGATGGCGCCGGGCAGCGCCCCCGGCGGGAAATCGTCACGAGCGGTCATAGTGAAAACCTACAAGGGGTCAAAATCGCCCCGGTGCGGCGGCGCTGCTCCGGTCGAGCTGGTAGGTACGCAGCGCGTTCAGGCCGAGAACCTGGTCAAGCTCGCCCGGCGACAGGGCAGGCAACGCCTCGATGAGGCCACCGAGCACGGCGTGGTACGAGCCCGCGAGCAAGCAAACGGGCCAGTCGGAGCCGAACATGAGCCGCCCCACGCCGAACCACTCGACGACATTCCCGACGAACGGGCGGAGGTCGCTGGGAGTCCACGTTGCCCAGTCGGCCTCGGTGACCATTCCTGAGAGCTTGACCGCGACGTTCGGCTGCGCGCCGAGCGCGGGCATGCCATGGCGCCACGGGTCGTCACGGCCGTCGGCGATGCGCGGCTTGGCGATGTGATCGAGCACGAACCGCAGGCCGGGGAGCGCCCGGACCGCATCGACGGCGGCCGGCACCTCCCGCGTGCGGACCAGCAGGTCGTAGGCGAGGCCGCGGGCCTGCACGGCGGCGAGGCCACGGCGCACGTCGGCGCGGGCGAGCCAGTCCGGGTCGGGCTCGTCGTGGACCTGGTGACGTAGGCCGACGAGCCAGCGGCCGGCCGGCCCTTCAAGGAGCGTGTCAAGGTCGTCGGCGACGCTCGGCGCGGTCAGGTCGACCCAGCCGACGACGCCGCGCACGAAGCCGGTGGCCGCCGCCAGGTCGAGGAACTCACGCGTCTCCCGGGCGCTGGACAGCGTCTGCACGAGCACGGTGCCGTCGACCCGCTCCTCGCCGAGCGGGCCGCGCAGGTCGTCGGGGGTGAAGGCACGGCGGACGGGCGTCATGTCATCGCCGGCCATCCAGGGGTACGAGTAACGCGCCGGATCCCAGAAGTGATGGTGCGCGTCAATGCGCACCGTCGCGTCAGTCACGAAGT
>DATAYB010000814.1:0-14226 GCA_036272795.1 Pseudonocardia sp. | reverse complement strand
CGTCCACGACGCCGCCGGGCGGCAGACGTCGCTGACGGCGCGGCGGTACGCGCTGCTGCGGTTCGACGCCGGCGACCGGCTCACGCTGCACGAGGCGGGCTGCACCGGCACGATCGACGGCCACCCCGCGCTGGTCCACTTCGAAGCCGGCTGGGACCGCTCGTACGCGCAGTCACAGGCGCGGTCGCGGACGGGCGCCCCCTGAAGCGCGGCCCGACCTGACCGCGCGGCGACTGTTGTAGGCGGCGCGCTGGCACGTGGCGGGGCGGGCGCGGTGGCCGGGTGTGGCGCGCATTGGCGTGGCGGGCCGCGGTGGCGTGAGGCGTGGCACGGCGACTTGTCGTGTCTTTTTGTCACGACAGGTGGATCTTGTCGTGTCTATTCCCAACGACAAGTGGCTTCGGCGTGCCCAATACCCACGACAAGTGGGGTCGGCAGTGTCGGGTCGGCGGTGTCCAGGAGCCACGGCAGGTGCGGGTTGGGAAGTCCGGTGCGACGAGTCCCCGGCCCGGGAGATCCAGTCATCACGACGGGTGCAGCCCAGGATCCCGCCGTTGGACGCCCGACGGACCCGCCGCCGAACCAACGCCTTGCACCCCGGATCAGACCAATCCTGGTCACACAATTCACGCCGGAAGCCCGGCAGCCAGGCCTACGAACTGCAGCTATATCCGACTTCGTCACGCCAGGTGCAGAGCTAGGCGGCACTTCTTGAGTCCTGGTGCCAGGATACCTATGGTGGGGAAGCCAGCGATCTCCGAAGGGGCAGTCGCATGACGATCACCACCGAGGGCACTGGGCTGACGATCGACGCCGGGGGCATCACCACGCACTATCACGACGTCGGTACCGGTGGCGGCACGGCCGACCCCGTACTGATGCTGCACGGTTCGGGGCCAGGGGTCTCGGCGTGGGCGAACTGGCGGCTGAACATGCCAGCGCT
This sequence comes from Pseudonocardia sp., assembly GCA_036272795.1. Taxonomy (GTDB): domain Bacteria; phylum Actinomycetota; class Actinomycetes; order Mycobacteriales; family Pseudonocardiaceae; genus Pseudonocardia. The sequence goes on along the minus strand of DATAYB010000814.1, from coordinate 13,283 downwards.
GGGGGAGCGGTACCGGGTGGTGGCACCCGACCTGGTCGGCTTCGGCTATACCGAACGCCCCGAGAACGTGCACTACTCGCTGGAGACCTGGCGCGACCATGTGTGGGCGTTCCTGGATGCGCTGGGTCTGGCGCGAGTGTCGGTGGTGGGCAACTCGCTGGGCGGGCGGGTCGCGCTCGCGATGGCCGGTCAGCGCCCGGAGCGTGTCGGCCGGATGGTGCTGATGGGCGCGCCCGGGGTCGGCATGACGATCACCGAGGGCCTCAAGGCGTTGCGCGAGTACCAGCCGTCCGAGCACAACATGCGTGAGCTCCTGCTGAGCTGCTTCGCCGTCGACAAGTCCATCATCACCGATGACCTGGTGCGCACCCGCCACGAGGCGAGCATCGCGCCGGGTGCCTTCGAGGCGTACCGGGACATGTTCTCCTCCCCGAAGCACGCCGGCAGCCAGCTGGGCATCACAGAGGATGAGGTTGCCGCCATCCCGACCCGGACGCTGCTGCTGCACGGCCTGCGGGATGCGGTGGTGCCCGTCGAGGTGGCCTGGAACATGGTGCGCCTGCTGCCGGACGCCGACCTCGCGGTGTTCGCCGAGTGTGGGCACTGGACGCAGATCGAGCGGGCCGCCGACTTCAACAGCCTGGTCGCGGACTTCCTGGCGCCAGCCGACGCCACGCACCGGTGACCGGGCCGCTGGTCGGGCGTGCCGCGGTCGTCACCGGCGGCGCGACCGGCATCGGGCTCGGCATCGTCGAGCGGCTGCTCGTCGACGGGGCCCAGGTGCTGGTCGGGGCACTCGGCGAGGCGGAGTTGGCCGGCGCGCTGGAGACTCTGCGGGCGGCCGGGTACAAGGCGGCCGGGTACGTCGGCAACCTCGCCGAGCCGGGCGCGGCCGACCAGTTGCTGGCCGCCGCCGTGGCCGCCTTCGGCCGGGTGGACATCCTGGTCAACAACGCAGGCGGCGGGGTGATCCGGCCGACGCTGGAGCACACCGAGCAGACCTTGCGCGCGACCATCGACAACAACCTGTGGACCACGATCCGCTGCACGCTCGCACTGCTGCCGCACATGGTCGAGCACGGGTACGGCCGGATCGTGAACATCGGCGCCGAGTCGGTGCGCAACGGGCTCGTCGACCACGCCATGTACAACGCGGCCAAGGGCGGTGTGCACGCCATGTGCACCGCGCTGGCCAGGGAGTTCGCCCACGCCGGGATCACCGTGAACACGGTGGCCCCCTCCTACGTGCAGACCCCGGAGATCACTGCGAAGCTGCGTGCCGGCTCGTACGGGCCGGACTTTCTGCGCGTACTGGACCGCGCCACCGAGCTGATCCCGCTGGCGCGGCCGGGCACGGTGGCCGACGTCGCAGGCGCGGTCGCCTACGTCGCCGGCCCGGATGCCGGCTTCGTGACAGGACAGGTGATCAGCGTCAACGGCGGCAGCAGCATGGGCTGACCGCGCCTGGGAACAGCCGGAATTACCAGAGCGGCCGGCACCAGGTGCCGGCCGCTCTCGGTTGTTCGGACGAGCTCGGTTGTTCGGACCGACCGCGCGGTCAGGCGCCGGATGCGCCGGTCGGCTGCGGTATGCCCCGGTGACGGACCCGCGACAGCGGCATCGCGATCCGGTGCAGCAGGTGCAGGATCAGCGCGAGTACCACGAACACCGCGCCGGCGACGGCCAGCCAGGAGATCGTCGCGCTGATGTCGTTGCTGGTCACGTCGGCGACCGACGCGCCGGCCACCGGATCGGTCGCGCGCACGTTGGAGTTGTGCAGCACGACCCGGTCGGAGCCGCCGAGGCCCTGTACGTCCAGGCCGACGTCCCGCGCGGCGATGTGGCCGTCGTCGACCGAGAGCTTGGCGTTCGGACCGAGCACCACGCCCTTGCCGACCTTGCTCATCTGGATGTTGGGCAGCACGGCCGTGCCCGCCACCACCGCGCCCTTGCGGGCATCCGTGATCGTCGAGGGTGCGCCTGCCATGGTGACGGTCGCGGCGTTGTGCACGTCGATGCCGACTTCCGAGGCGCTGATGTTGGCGCCAGCCAGGGTCGCCGCCGTGCCGTCGGTCAGCACGACGCCGCGCAGCGCCTGCTGGACCGACAGGTTGGTCAACGTGGACGAGCCCCGGCCGATCACGACGGCCTTGCGGGCGTTGATCACGGTGTCGTTCTGGCTGGTCGAGGGCTCGTGCAACAGCAGCCCGGAGTCCACGGTGTCGCGCACGACGTTGTTCTGCAGGGTCGTGTCGCGGGCGCCACCGTAGATGTTGATCCCGTTGTGGTTGCCGCTGAGCTGGTTGCCGGCGATGTGGTTGGCCACCGCGATGCCCAGCTCGTTGCCGTTCACCCGGACGCCGAGTGTGTTGCCGGCGACCACGTTGTTGATCACCTGCACGTTGGAGGAACCCTGCAGGACGATCCCGCCGCCGTGGTTTCGCTCGACGATGTTGTTCTGGATGACGTTGTTGTTGGACAGCTCGTCCATCATGATCCCGTTGACGCCGTTGTCGTGCGAGTGGTTGTTGGCCACCACGCTGTCGATGACGCCCTTGGAGAAGATGATGCCGTGCGTGTTGTTGCCGTACGCCTCGTTGCCGATGATGGTCAGGCCTCGGCTGTTGGTGTGCGGGTCCAGCCCGTAGCGCGCGTTGTTCCGGAAGACGCTGTCTTGGAAGGTCACGTTCACGGCCTGGCTGGTGTACGCGCCGAACAGGTTGTTGTGGAACACCGAGCGCAGCGCCTGCCCACCGGTGCCCTGGCCCCAGCTGACCCCGTAGGCGCGGCTGCTGTCCATCCCGAGGTAGCACAACTCGGAGTCGATCACGTCCAGCCGGCCGCCGTTGTCGTACGAGACGAACGGCCGGCGGTGCGACGGGTCGTTGTCCGGCGAGTTGTTGGCCACGATCCAGGAGGTGACCTTGACGCCCCGGAAGGTGCCGGTGGCCCCGACCCCCGCGACGTAGACGTACGGGTTTGCGGCCAGCCGCAGCTCCCGGACGCGGGGCGCGGCCACGGTCATCGAGGTGCCCGGCGCCTGTACCAGGCCGACCTTGAGCAGGAATACACCCGGCTCGGTCTCGGCCAGCCAGTCCGGCGTGGGGCTGGTCTTGATCAGGGCGGCGACGTCCTCGAGTGCGATCGAGCCGTCGTAGTGCGGCACCGACCGGAAGTAGCCGATCCAGGTGACCCGGTTGCCGATCATGGTCTTGATGCCGTCCGGCATCACGACGAGGTTTGCCCACGGGGTGCCGATCAGCTTCTTCGGCGCGGTGATCGCGTCGAACTGGTCCGGGATCATCCGGATCCGGTTCCGCTCAGGGGCCTTCTCGATGCCGACGTCCGAGTTGAAGCCCTCGGTCGGGTTGGGCACGGCGGAGTTGAGCGGGCTCGACCCGGCCGTCGACCAGCTGCCCAGCAGCTGGCCCTGGGGCTTCCAGATGCCCACGCCGGCGAGCACGCCCAGCGTCGCGCAGGCGACCGCCACGATGGCGACGAGCCCGAGCAACGTCCGGCGTACGCGGTGTTTCTTGGTCATCGGGCGTGCTCCGTGGCGCTGGATGCGGACTCGGCCTCAGCGGACGAGTCGTGGTCACCGGTGTCGGGCACCGAGGCGAGCTCCCCGGTGTCGGGCACCTTCGCCAGCTCACCGGCCTCGGGCTCGGGGTCGAGCGCCTCCAGGGACTCCAGCGAGTTCAGGGACACGGAGTCGTCGGGGCCCGTGGTCTTGACGGCCTTGGCCGGCTCGTCGGCCATGACGGCCAACTCCTGGGGCACGTGAGGGAGCTCCTGCGGTACGTGAGGGAGCTCCTCCGGCACCGGGTCCAGTGCCTGGGGCAGAGCAGGCAGTTCCTCGGACAGCGCTGGCAGTTCCTGGGGCACTTCGGGCAGCGCCTCCGGGGTGGCCGCTTCCAGCGCGCTGGCGTCGGCATCGATCATGCCACCGGTCCGGCCCACGGTCTTGGTCTTGGCCGACACGGCGACGTCGCGGGTCAGCCAGCGCTGCTGGCGGATGGTGCACAGTGCCCAGATCTTGGTGAGCGACATGGCGAAGCTGACGATGATGAAGAACGGCATCATCGTGACGAAGTGCCACGGCTTGCGTTCCAGGTGGGCCAGCATCTTGGCCGACCGGCTGAACATCCACCAGGCGCCGAGGATCCCGGCGACCGCGTAGCGGCGCTCGACCAGCGAGAGGATCAGGTACGCAGGCGAGAACAGCAGGGTGAACGAGCTGATCGCCTTGTCGATCATCCAGTAGGCGAGGAACTTGCGCTTCCACAGCCACGGGCTGCTCAGCGCGCGCAGGTCCGACCGCCAGGTGTTGCGTGCCCAGCGCAGCCGCTGCTTGAAGAAGTTGCGGCCGGCAGGGGGGAACTGCGACCACACGCAGGCCGAGCGCTGCAGCACGGCGTGGTAGCCGTTCTCCAGGGTGAGCATGGTGAGCCGCTTGTCGTCGCCGGACAGGCACGGCACGCCCCAGAACGTCTCGTTCATGAACTCGTACGAGATCGACTCCAGCAGCGGCCGGCGGTAGATGGCCGTCCGCCCGGACAGACAGGAGACCGCCTTGCCGGCCACGGACTGGGAGGCCAGCTCGTGGTAGTACCGGTAGTCCAGGTACATGTCGTTGAGGTGCTGCCACGGCGTACGCGGGTTCATCACGTTCTGCCGGGTGGTGACCGCGCCGACCTGCGGGTCGACGAACGGCATGCGTGCCTGCACGGCGACGTCCGGGGCCCATACGGTGTCCGAGTCGACGAGCGCGACCAGTGGGGTGGAGGACGCCTCCCAGCCGCGCCGCAGGGCGTCACGCTTGCCCGGCACGTCCGTGATGATCACGGTGACACCGAGCTCCCTGGCGATCTCGATCGACCGGGTGTCGGTGTAGTCGATGACGGCGATGACCTCTTCAATGTCGTTCGCCAGCCACGACAACACCGCCGCCCGGAAGAGCGCGGGCTCCTCCTGATAGACCGGGGTGACCACCGTCATCAGCTCACGGTGGTCGTTCACCACCGGGCGGTAGAACGTGGCGGGTACCTGGCGAACCACCCAGCTCAGCCATCGGACGAAGCCGAGAATACCGAGTGGAATGTAAATGAGAAGGTTATCCATCAGCCCCTCCGCGGCGGGAGTCCCGCGCTATTGACCCGACTCAGCGTCTGAGTCACGACCAACTCCCTCCGGCCCCTCTGATGGCCAACAGCCCTCCCTCGCGCCGCTGTTCGAGCGACCCCCCACCGGCTTCCGGTGGCCGCGTGAGAGCGACACCAGTACGGTGCGGGCGGTTGCCCACGTCACGTGTCCCACGACTTCTGCGTCGGCGCCGACTGCCTGGTCGCGGTACTGCGGGAATGTCCGTTTGGCCCTGATTCCACGTTGAGGATATTGGCCGGCGCGGGCCACCGACGCGGCGGGGTGCGACGAAATGCGTACGAAACATGGTTACCCGTGCGGGGGACGCTCAGGAATGCTAGATACGCCCGCTGGGCGAACGACGTGCGGTATCTTTCGTGGGGCCAGCGGTACGGCTACCTGTCGCAGCGTGTGATTAGCCCGCTTGGGGTACCACTTTAGTGGTAATTTCTGTGATTTCTATCAACTGAGATCGGTAGCATTCTGTGACCATAGAATTGTTCTCAGGATCGGCGCCCGCCGAACGGGCCGGGTCGAGGGCCGGCCGGTGGTGCCGTCCCGCCGGTCCCGTCCGTCACGGGGCTGCCAGGCTGTGGTCGCCGCCGCCACACCGTTCACCGACCGGGGCTGGCGATCCCCTCGTCGCTCGGGCAAGGGTCCGCCCGGTGCGCTGAAACGCTTTGCGCACCAAGGGCGATGCACAGGTCAACGGTCTGTTCGTCGCACCTGGGGGGTACGCGTGCCGAGCACCTCGATCACACCGCGGTGGGTTCCGTCGGCAGCCGGTGCGCCCGTGCGGGCCTACGTTCCCCCGTACGTCCCGCCGCGGCGCCAGCCCATGCCGCTCGCCCCGGCGCAGCTGGGGGTGGCGCGGGCGATGCCGAGCGTGGCTCCGGTCGCGGCCCCACCCGTCTGGGGGCCGCCGCCGGCCGGCCTCGACTGGTCCGACGTCCCGAGCATCCCCGGCCTCGCCACGAACAAGCCGAAGCTGGTGGCGCTGGGGCTCTGTCTGGTGCTGCTCGCCGTGACGGTCGTCGTCGCGCTGACCCTGAGCATGGTGCCCGGGGGTCCCGTGTCGATGGCGCCGCTGTGGGGCGGGGTCGCCCCGCTGCTGCACCCAGGCGGCTGACCGGCGGAGACCGGCGTCGGCCGGCCCGGCGCCGTCCGGCGGGTTCGCGCTAGCCCGCGAGCAGCGCCGCGGCCCGTTCGGCGACGGCCAGCACCGTGGCGTGGGGGTCCGCCGAGACGATCGAGGGCATCACCGAGGCGTCCGCCACCCGCAGCCCGTCGATCCCGTGCACGCGCAGCGCCGGATCCACCACGGCGGCCCGGTCGGTGCCGATGGCGCAGGTGCCGACCAGGTGGAAGTGGGAGTTCGTGGCGTGCCGGAGGTACTGCCGCAGGGCGTACGGCTGGGCGACCTCGCCGCCCGGGCTGATCTCCTTGTCCCGGTACCGTGCGAGCGCGGCGGAGCCGCCGAGCTCGCGGGCGAGCTCCAGGCCCACGGTCATCCGCTCCACGTCCCGCTCGTCGGCGTAGTAGGCGGGGTCGATCAGGGGCGCCGCGTCCGGGTTGCGGCCGGCCAGGCGCACGCTGCCCCGGCTGTGCGGGGTCATCAGCGCGAACGTGACCGAGTAGCCGCCGCTGTGCCACTCTGACCTCACGCTGCCCCACGGCTCGGCGAGCTCGGCGGTCGACCGCGTGGACATTGGCCGGTGCGTCACGACGAACCGCAGGTCAGGGGGCGCGCCTGCCTCGCTGCGCAGCAGGATGTGCGGCACGCGGGAGGGCAGCGCGCCGGACAGGTCGACGCCGGTGCTGTAGGTGACGTGGGCCAGCGCGTGGTCGTGCAGGTTCGCCCCGACGCCGGGTAGGTCGGCCACGACGTCGACGCCGAGCTCGCGCAGCCACGCCGCCGGCCCGATCCCGGACAGCTGCAGCAGACGGGGTGACCCCACCGCACCCGCCGCCAGCACGACCTCGCGCGCCGCATGGCAGCGCCGCGTCTCCGGCCCGCCGTGCAGGTACTCGACACCGTGGCAGTGCTGGCCGTCAAGCAGCAGCCTGCGGACGCGCGCGTTGGTCACCACCGACAGGTTCGGCCTGCCCAGCACCGGGCGCAGGTACGCGTCCGCCGCGCTCTGCCGCCGGCCGTCCACGAGGTTGAGCTCGGTCCAGGACACACCTTCGGTGCACTCGCCGTTGCCGTCCGCGTTGCTGGGCTGGCCGAGCTCCGCCCCCGCCGCGTGGGCGGCCTGGTAGAAGTCGCTGACCGGGGCGGGTGCCGCCACGACCATGGGCCCGCTGACCCCACGCCAGCGCTGTGAGCCGCCGTCCGCCCGCTCGGTGCGCTTGAGGTAGGGCAGCATCGAGCGGTAGTTCCAGCCGGTCGCGCCCCGCCGCTCCCACTCGTCGTAGCTCGACCGGTGCCCGCGTGCGTGCAGCATGCCGTTGATCGCCCCGGACCCGCCGAGCACCCTGCCGAGAGGTACGGGCACCGAGCTGAGACCGAGCCCGGCCTGCGGCAGCGTGCGGTACGCCCAGTCGACGGGCGAGCCCCACATGCTCACGTAGTCGGCCCCGTTGGCGGGCGTGCCGGCCGGCCCGGCCTCCAGCAGCAGCACCCGCGCGCCCGGGTCCTCGGACAGCCGCGCCGCCAGCACGCACCCCGCTGTACCGCCTCCGACCACGACGTAGTCGTAGCTCGCCACGTCCGCGGCCGGAGCTCGCCGTGCACTCCGGTACGTCATGGTGCGCTCCGGTACGTCATGACAGTCGATCGAACCAAATCGGTGTCAACTCGCGGTAGACGGTTTCTGGACGGACCTCAGCCTCGCGTGGTCAGCCCGAGGGCGGGGGCCAGCTCGGCCAGGGTGGCCAGCGGGTCCTCGCTGTCCGGCACCGGATGTACGGCGACGTGGTCGGCGCCGGCGTTCAGGTGCTCGCGCAGCTGGGCCGCCACGCCTGCCGCGTCGCCCTGCGCGACCAGCGCGTCGATCAGCCGGTCGCTGCCGTCGCCGCTCAGGTCGGCGTCGGTGTAGCCGAGGCGGCGCAGGTTGGCCAGGTAGTTGGACAGGCCGAGGTAGGGGTTGGCCACCGACGGCCGGGCGCCGAGGCGGGTCTTCTCGCGGTCGGTACCCAGCGCGATCTTGTGCTCGACGGCCAGCACGGGCCCGTCGCCGAGCGTCTCACGCGCGGACCGGGTGTAGGCGGACGGTACGAGGTACGGGTGCGCGCCCGCGGACCGGTCGGCGGAGAGCCGCAGCACCTTCGGGCCGAGAGCGGCGAGCACGCGCCGGTTGGTGGGTACGCCCCGCTCGTCAAGGACGTCCAGATAGTTCACCAGCGCCTGGTAGGGCTGGAGGTACTCGGTGGTGTGCTCGCGGTGGCCTGCGCCGATACCGAGCAGGAACCGGCCCGGGTAGGCGGTCTCGAGCCGGTGGTAGGAGTCCGCGACCGCGCCGGCCTCGGCGCTCCAGATGTTCACGATCCCGGTGGCGAGCGACAGCGTCGACGTCGCCGCCAGCAACGTCTCCACGATCTCCAGGTCGGCCTCGGGTGAGCCTCCGACCCACAGGGTGCCGTACCCCAGCCGCTCGATCTCGGCGGCGCGGGCCGCCGTCAGCTCCCAGCTCGCCGCCCACACGCCGACGGTTCCCAGTGGCACCGGAGTAGCAACAGAGCTCATCGATTCGCTCGCCTTCGCTAGGCACGGCCTGCTGTCGGCGCCTTCTGGTGACGCCTCCTGTCAGCCGGGACAACCATGGCGGTGCTCGGTGCATTCCGCGTCGGTGCCGGGGAGCTCCGTGCGGTACGCGAGCGACTGATCCGGCGGAATGGAGCAGCGCGGGCGCGCCGGTGAGTAGATCTGACTCTGCCGAACGGGGTACTCGAGCGCCATCGGCCGCCACACGGTTGGTGCAAACGGGGTCGTGCGGGTTGCTCCGTGTTGATCGCACTGCGTGGCCAACGGCGCGATGAATGGTTGCTTGTCGGCGACTAACGGTCATTGCGCTAGACGGGTGGTAGCGATGGGCGGGTGAGTAGCACTTGGCGGTATCCGGTTACGCGCAGTACAACTACAGGTCCCTATCACTCGAACGAGGGATATTGATCGTGGCAAGGCCAGCTCCCCGACACAGCGGTCAGCCGAACGAGCCCCGGATCGTCCTGGGCGAGCTGCTCGGCCGACCGACCGAACCCAAACCGACGCCCCCGGTGTACCCGCCGGGCAAACGCATCTCGATGCCCGTCCGGGCGATGATGACCCGGCGGGATGCCCGCCCGGCCGATCCGGCGGTCGTCTTCTGTCCCGCCCTCGGCGCCGGGCGCACGCCGTTCCCGCACCGCAAGCTAGCGAGCAGCGCGAGCGCCATCGTGGCGGTCAGCTCGCTCGCCGCCGGCGCCGCCCTGTTCGGCCCCGTGCTGCCGGGTCCAGCCGGCACCGGCGCCTCCGACGGCGGCTACCCCGAACCCAGCATCTTCGGGATGCCTGGCCACCGACTCCCGAACGGGCTGGCCGAGGCGCTCGCGGCGGGCGAGGCGGCCGGCGGCCTCGGCGTGCCGTTGGCGTTCGCCCCGATGTCCTTCGATGCCCCGTCCGGCGGGGCATCGCCGCTGTCCGGACCGGGCGGCGCGTTGGTAGGTGGTGGAGTCGGCCTGCCAGGCGGTGGCGTCGGTGGCGTCGGTGGGGTTGGCGGCGGCCTGCCCGGCGGCGGAGGTGTGGTCACAACGCCGCCCGCCGGTGGCGGCACCGGGACGGGCACCGGAACTGGGACAGGCACCGGAACCGGAACCGGCACCGGAACAGGCACAGGCACAGGCACCGGCACCGGAACAGGCACGGGAACGGGGACTGGGACGGGTGGCGGAAGCCCGGCCGCCGGCGGTGTTGTGGGTGGCGCCGTGGGTGGTGTCGTCGGTGGCATCGGCGAGACGGCGGGTGGCCTTGTCGGCGACCTCGGCGACACGCTGGGCGGGGCGGGCGCTCCGGTGGCCGCACTGGGCGGCTTGGTCACGAACACCACGAAGGTGCTCGGCACGACCTTGGACACGACCGTCGGCGCGGTCGGCGGCGTTACGCAAGCCACCGTGCACACCGTGTCCGGTGTCGTCGGCGGGGTGGGCAGCACGCTGGGCAACACCGTCGAGCAGGTCGGTGGCAGCATCCCGCTGCTCGGACCCGTGGTGCAGGGTGTCGGGTCGACCGTCACACAGACGACGGGAGCGCTGGCCGGCACCGTCGACAACGTCGTCGGTGGACTCGCCGGTGGCCTGCTCGGCGGCACCCCGACGGCAGCGGGCGGCACGGCTCCGCTTGGGACCGGAACCGGGGGTACTACCGGGGCGGGGATCACACCCGTCGGTGGGACGGGTGCGGGCACCACCGGAGGCACTGGGTCCGGAACCGGAACCGGTGGTGCGGTGGGCGGCCTCAGCACGGTCACCGGGAGCGTCGGAGCGGCCGCCGGCGGGACCGTGTCGACACTCACCGGCGCGGTCGGCGGCCTCACCAGCGGCGTGGGCAACACCGTCGGTGCGCTCACGAATGGCCTGGGCAGCACCGTCGGCGGCCTCACAGGGCTGCTCGGGGGCACTGCCGCCAAGACGACGAGCAACGCTCCGGTCGCAGCGACGTCGACGGCGGCGCGGTCAGCGTCGACCGGGCCCGCTACACAGGCCGCGAGCCAGGCCCAGACGCTGGCCAGCGCGGCGGCCGCGGGCGCAACCCCGTCCAGCTCGGGTCCGTCCACCTCAGCGGTGTCGAACGCGGCGCCGTCTTCCTCGGCGTCGTCGACTGCGGCGCCGTCCAGTTCGGCGGCTTCGGGTGCGGCCCCGTCCAGCGCGACTGCGGCGGATGCCGGGGCGTCAACCAGTGTGCCGTCCAGCGGGGCGGCGCCGAGCCCGGCGGCGGCCACCAGCTCGGGCGGGTCGGCGCTGAGCGGGTTGACCAGTTCGATCACGCATTCGGACGCCGCCAGCGACGCGGTCCGTTCGACCACCGGCGCCGTGGGCTCCCTGCTCGGCGGCGGTCGCGGCGGTTCCGGCACCACGTCCGCGCCGAGTACCAAGAGCAGCGGGGGAGTCGGCTCGTCCACCGGCGGCACTTCGCTCCGTGCCAGCACCGCTACCAGCGACAACGCCGGTCGGAGTGCGAGCACCAAGACCACCGCGAAGGCCGGCGACAGCCATGGCTCGAGTGGCACGCTCAGCGCGCGGTCCTCCCGGAGCACGAACAGCTCCGTGGGCGACTCGAGCGCCTCGGACGGTGGGTCGGGCAAGCACAGCGCAAGCCGGGCGTCGTCCGGCAGCGTGTCCAGCCACCACGACTCCGGGTCCAGTGAGCACAGCGATGGCGGTGGCTCGGGCAACCACGACGGTGGAGGCGGCGGCCACTCGGACTCCGGTCACAGCGGCGGGTCCGGTGGCGGCCACGGCGGTCACAGCAGGTGATCCCGGGTCCGGCCCGGCGGGGTGGCCACGCCCCGCCGGGCCACTCCATCGGCGCAGGTGCTGAGGAGCGTGCTGGCCGATCGGTGCCGGTACTGCCAAGGTTTGGAGTGAGGCAGTGGACACCGGGGTAGTCGGTTCCCGCCCGGCATCGTCGCAGAGGGAAGGACCACACGGACAATGATCGCCACGATCAATCCGGCAACTGGCGAGACCATCAAGACCTTCGAGGCGGCCGACTCGTCGGAGGTGGTGGCGCGGATCGCTCGCGCGCACGAGCGCTGGTTGACCTACCGGAACACGAGCTTCGAGCAGCGGGCGGCCTGGCTGCGGGCGACGGCGGACCTGCTGGACGCCGAGGCCGACGACACCGCGCGGCTGATGACCACGGAGATGGGCAAGACGCTCGCCTCCGCCAAGGCCGAGGTGCACAAGTGCGCCAAGGGCATGCGCTACTACGCCGAGCACGCCGAGGCGCTGCTGGCCGACGAGCCGGCGGAGCCGGGTGCGGTCGGCGCGGTCAAGGCGTACGCCACCTACCAGCCGCTGGGCGTGGTGCTCGCGGTGATGCCGTGGAACTTCCCGCTGTGGCAGGTGGTGCGCTTCGCCGCGCCGGCGCTGATGGCGGGCAACGTCGGCCTGCTCAAGCACGCGTCGAACGTGCCGCAGACCGCGCTGTACCTGGACGACGTGCTGCGCCGGGGCGGGTTCCCGGAGGGTTGTTTCCAGACTCTGCTGATCACGTCCGGCCAGGTGGAGGGCGTGCTGCGGGACCCGAGGGTGGCCGCGGCGACCCTGACCGGCAGCGAGCCGGCCGGCCGTTCGGTGGCGGCGATCTGCGGCGACGAGGTCAAGCACACCGTGCTCGAGCTCGGCGGCAGTGACCCGTTCGTCGTGATGCCATCGGCGGACCTGGACCGGGCCGCCGAGGTCGCCGTGACGGCTCGCGTGCAGAACAACGGGCAGTCCTGCATCGCCGCGAAGCGGTTCATCGTGCACACCGACGTCTACGGCGCGTTCGCGGAGAAGTTCGTGGTGCGGATGAAGGCGCTCACGGTCGGCGACCCGTTCGACTCGGCCACCGACGTCGGCCCGCTGGCCACCGAGCAGGGCCGCGTGGATGTGGAGAAGCTCGTCGACGACGCCGTCGGCCAGGGCGCCACGGTGCTCTGTGGTGGCCGCAGCGGTGAGGGGCCCGGCTGGTTCTACCCGCCGACCGTGATCACCGACATCACCGAGGACATGCCGCTCTACCGCGAGGAGGTGTTCGGCCCGGTCGCCTCGCTGTACCGGGTGGCGGACATCGACGAGGCGATCAAGGTGGCCAACGACACCACGTTCGGCCTTGGCTCCAACGCCTGGACCAGCGACGCGGGCGAGCAGCGCCGCTTCATCGCCGACCTCGAGGCCGGCCAGGTGTTCATCAACGGGATGACGATCTCGTACCCGGAGCTGCCGTTCGGTGGGGTCCGCCGCTCCGGCTACGGCCGCGAGCTGTCCGGCCACGGCATCCGGGAGTTCTGCAACCTCAAGACCGTGTGGGTCGGCGCGTAGTCGCGTCTCGCGCACCTGAGGACCGAGCTGGCCGGCGCCCGTGTGGGTGCCGGCCAGCTCTGCTGTTGATGATCGGGTTGGCGTGGCTGCCTGGCGTGAGCGTGCTTTGCCTCTGTCGGGAGCCTTCGGCGATCCCG
>DATAYB010000813.1:0-2229 GCA_036272795.1 Pseudonocardia sp. | reverse complement strand
GGGCCCGCCGGCTGATCACCGGCCAGAGTCATGAGGTGTACTACACCGGCGATCACTACGCTTCGTTCGTCGTGGTGGACACGGCAGCTGTGGGTAGTGGATGATGCGCCCAGCCTGGTAACTCTTCCGAGTGAACCGGTTTACAACCCTCCGTAAAAGAGTGTACTGATTGCGATAGCAGTAATGGTTCTTTACTACTGCGCACCCTCCGTTTCGCGGCCGGCTCCGAGGCTCGCGGCGCGGGCCGCCAGCACCTGGAGGGCAGCCGCCGCGTCCTGGACCCCGAGCCCCACGCTGTTGTAGAACACGAGCTGCTCAGGGTCCGAGCGCCCGGCCGCCCGGCCCACCAGCACATCGCCGAGCGAGACCAGCTCGGCCGGGTCCAGAGTCCCGTCCGCGACGCCTCGCATGACCGGGCCGGCGTGCCGCAGCGCGGTGGCCACGTCGTCCACCACCACGCGGGCGGCCCGGACCACGTCCGCGCCGACCTCGCACCGGTGCGGCTCGAACGAGCCCACGCTGAGCACCGTGGCCCCCGGGGCGAGCTGGGACGCGGCCAGCACGGGCGCCTCGCTGAGCGTGCAGGTGGCCACGAGCGGGGCGCCGGCCACGGCGGCGGCGGCGGTCGGAGCGGCGGCCACCCCGATACCCAGCTCCTCGGCGAGCGCGCTCGCGGCGGCCGCCCTGCGCCCGGCGTCGGGGCTCCAGATCCGTACCTCGCGCAGCGGCCGCACCCGGTGCAGCGCCCGGACGTGCGCCATCGCCTGCCGCCCCGAGCCCAGCACGGCCAGCCCGTCGGCGTCGGGGCCGGCCAGCGCATCGGCCGCCACGGCGCTGGCGGCGGCGGTGCGCAGCACGGTGAGCTCGCCGGCCGGGAGCATGGCGGCCAGCTGGCCGGTCCGCGCGTCCAGCACCAGCACGGTCGCGGTCACCGTGGGCAGCCCCAGCTCGGCGTTGCCGGGGTGCACGTCCACGAGCTTGCACACCGAGCCGTGCGCCGGGGAGAGCCTGCTCAGGTAGCACAGGGTCACCGAGCCGTCCCCGGGGTTGGGCAGGGCGACCTTCTCGGCGAGGTGTGCGGTGCCGTTGCCGAGCGCCTCGAACGCCTTCCGCTGCGCGGCGATCGCCGCGTCCAGGTCCAGCAGCTCCGCCACGTCGGCGTCGCTGAGCATGATCGGTGCCGAGTCCATCCGGCTACTCAAGCCGAGCCGCCCGACCCCGGCAAGCCGCGCGCCCGACGCACGCACAGGCGTGGCGCGGTCAGCGCGCCAACTCGGTGATCAGCTCGTAGGACCGGCAGCGGTCAGTGTGGTCGTACACCTGGGTGGTGAGCATGAGCTCGTCCGCGCCGGTGGAGTCGAGCAATGCCGTCAGCTGTTCGCGCACGGTGTCCGGGCCGCCGGCGATGGCGCCGGCGAACTGCTCGTCGATCGCGGCCCGGTCCGCCGCGGTGTAGGAGTATGCGGCGGCATCCTCGGGGCGCGGCAGCAGAATCCGCTCGCCGAGCAGGCGCCCGAGGAACTTCCGCCTACTCGGGCCGGCCAGCCACTGCGCGCGTGCATCCGTGTCGGCGGCGATCACCGAGACGCTGAGCAGGACGGTCGGGCCCAGAACCCTCGCGAGCGTCGGAACGACTCGCGGTAGCTGGCGAGAAGTGTGTTGTGCAGGGCGACCCGTGCGGTGGACCCGCTCACGATCGGTGAGGTGTCGAGAATCGACAGCGGCACCGTGGCCAGGGATGGTGCGTTCGACCTGACCGCCACTTGCCGCGATGCTCCAGACCGGGGCCGCCAGATTTCCGACGCCGTCGATCGTAGCCGCGAGGCATCCGGCACCCACGAGCACCAGAACAGCGGCCTGCGCGCGGCGGCTTGCATGCCAGTCGGCCGGTGTGCGCCGGCCGGCCCGCAACCGGTGCCGAGGGTAAGCAACGCTGGGGTTGAGCGTCGGAAGGACTGCTGCCGCCGACCCTCGGCAGCGTCGGCCAGGGCCCCTAGGCTCAGCGCCATGGTGCCGATTCAGCTGACCTCGATCATCTCAGGCAACGAGGTCGAGGGCGGGGCGGAGTACTCGTCGCGCAACCCGACCTGGTGTGACGAGGGGGTCGCCGCCGTCCGGCTGGCCGACGGCGAGACGTTCCGCCGCGCCGCCGAGTCGGCCAAGGTCGCGCAGCGCGCCTGGGCGGACGTGCCGGCGCCGGTGCGCGGCCGCGTGATCGCCAGCCTCGGC
>DATAYB010000812.1:0-12380 GCA_036272795.1 Pseudonocardia sp. | reverse complement strand
TGCGCGAACTCCTTTCCAGCGCGAATCCGAACGACGTCGTCAAGGCCTTCGCCGCTAATCCCGCTTTCCGGGCGGCGGAATGGGAGGAGCTCACCACCGAGAACAATCCGTACCGGCGCCCGGTCCGCCCGGACGATCTCGCCTGGCTGGACTACTCGAAGCCGATGCCTGAGTTCAAGGCACTGAAGCTGTCGGCGCTGCTCGGCCACCGGATGCTGCGCAACATCTACGACGCGGACTTCCACTATCTGCCGGACCGCCGCGACGAGGCCAACAGTGCTGACCTGGCCACGTTCTACACGTCGCGCAACCGGATCCTGGGCGCGCTGGCCAGGCCCATCCTGGAACGCCACCTGTTCACCGTGCTCGACGAGGTTCGCCCCGAACCGGCGCGTGCCACCGGGCCGTCGGACGACGCCTCTGCCGACGTGGAGACCCTGGCCCGCGTGGCAGCCACGGAGTTCGAGCGCCGCCTCGCCGAACCCGGCACGGCCTTCGAGGCGGCCCGGCAGACCAAGCACCGCCGCGAGTCGAGCAACTTCCTGCTGCTGCAGGTGTCCGCGTTCCGGCCGGCGGGCTGGGCCGCGCTCGGCCGACTCGGGCTGGGCGAGTACCACCGTGCGCACCCGGGCCTGCGGAGGCTGGTGCAGGAGCGCTACCAGCGGGTTCTCGACGGCGGACCGAGCTACCGCGAGCTACTGGCGGCAGCCGGGCTGACCCCTGTGGTCGGCGCGTACTGGCAGCTCTACCTCGGCTCGTCGCTGGGCCGGGGCAACCACCTGCTGTACCTCGCGGCCTCGCCGGAGCACGTCTTCGCACTGCTCGGCGGCATCGTGCACGACCTGATCGACCAGGCCGCGATGGCCGCCCCGATCGCCCAGGTCGCCGCCGACGGGCTCGGCCACCACGGCGCCCCGCTGGCCACCGAGCGGCTCACCCCGGACGGCGTCGCCGCCCTGGTCCGCGAGCTCGTCGGCCCGCTGCGCGAGCGGTTCGGCCGACAGGTGCTGGAGGACTTCCACCGTGGCTTCGAGGACGCGCGCTGGCTGGCTGGGCTCTGGGACCGCGATCTGGCCGAGCAGCTGAGCTGGGCGGACCGCATCGAGGAGTTCCAGGAGAAGGCCGAGAAGATCGACCAGCACCTGACGAACGAGAACATCACGGTCGATCTCGACACCTTTGTCGAGACCAATGAGGAAACGTCGACCACGCACGTGCACAACGAACACCGACTGGTCATGATCGAGTCCGGTCAGATGCATTTCTGGAACAACACCACGCACAAGATCGAGCTCAACGAGGGCGACAAGCTCTTGATTCCGGTCTCGCGGCTGCATGGTTCCACAGTGCTTTCCGGGTCGTGTACCTATCACCAACCCATCATCCCGGACGAGATGCTGCAGCAATTCCTGTAATGAGCGGAGCGGAGACCGGGTACGGGTACGATCCTGTGAACGAGAGCGAACCGCGTTGCCCTGTGGACGACTGGGTCATCGGCAATACGCCGGCTTGGAGCAAGCCCCACTTCAATGAGCTGATCGAGATTCTGCTGTCCGCCGACAAGCCCTTCCCGTGCACTTTCGCGGTGGCGGGCGCGCGGCGGGAGACATTGCGGTTCGCATTCGTCGAGGCACTCGACGACCCGACCGCATGGGCTCCACTGGTGGACATCCTTGTCAGCTATCTGAAGAGCTATCGCGACCTCGGCCGGAACACCTCTCTCATCGTGATGTTCCAGACCGAGGAACAAGGAGCAGTCCCTCGAGCAGTACCACCAACGGTTCTGGTCGATCCTGCAGTACCTGCACGAACACGACCCGGAGCCGTGGCCGGCCGACCTGCCGGCCGACCCGGACGACCCGATGTGGGAGTTCGCCTTCGGCGGCACGCCCATCTTCGTGGTCTGCAACACCCCGGCCCACGAGTCACGGGTCAGCCGCAGCGGAACGAACTTCCTCATCACGTTCCAACCGCGGTGGGTGTTCGAACACATCGGCCCGGAGACCAAGCAGGGCCGGGCGGCCCGGAAAACAATTCGGCGGCGGCTGGAAGATTTCGACAACATGCCGCCGTCGCATTTTCTGGGCGACTACGGGAATACCGAGAACCGGGAGTTCCGGCAGTACTTCCTCCCGGACACGAACGAGTCGGAAGTGCCCCGGTGCCCGTTCCGGCCGCGTGGCACCTAGCCGGCCGGTGCGGCTCGGGCGTCCCGACGAGAGGTCAACCGGCGAAGAACTCCACCATCAGGCGGTTGACCTCCTCGGGACGCTCCAGGTAGCCGAAGTGGCCGGTCTCGGGGACCTCGGCGTAGCGGGCGCCGGGGATCGCATCGGCCACCTCGCGGCCGAGGAACGCCGGCACCATCACATCATCGGCGAAGGCGATCACCAGGGTCGGCACGGTGATCCCCCGGTACGCCGCACGCCGGTCGGTCAGCTGCGAGGAGACGCCGAGTTCGGCGCGCCCACCTGCGGTGGTGGGGGACGCGGTGAGCTCGAGGATGTCCAGCCAGTCGGTGACGCGGGCCTGGTCGCGCAAGGTCGCCGGCGACAGGTTCAGCACCGCGTTGACGGCGGCCTGGTAGTTCGCCGGCAGCTGGACCTTCTCGTCGTACAGCAGCTCCTCGCCCCGGGTCAGCATCTTCTGCACGGGGTCGAGCCGGGCGTGCGCGGCCATCGCCACCAGCTGGCGCACCAGGTCGGGGCGGGCGAGCGCCAACTCCTGCGCCACGTGGGCACCCAGCGACGTGCCCACCACGCGGGCCGGGCCGCCGCCGAGATGTTCGACCAGCGCGGCGACATCGCCCACCATGTCGTCGATGGTCAGACCCGCGATGCCGGCCTCGGCGTCGCCCTGCGAGCCCGCCATCACCCCCCGGCTGTCGAAGGTCACCACCCGGTAGCCGGCCGCCACCAGCGCGGGTACCTGGTGCAGCTGCCACACCCGGCCCGGGCTGGCGGTACCCATCACCATCACGACGAGCTCACCCGCCCCGGCGACCTCATAGCGCAACCACACCCCGTTGAGCCGAGCGACCGGCATGGTCCTCCTCGCGTTGATAGCCCAGCCTTACCTTGTCATGCTCAGTGCATGGTTGTCCGACCCCGGGTGCTGCGCGAGACCGTCACCGCGCAACGCCGCGAGCTCACCGTCGCGTCACTGTTCCTGATCCTGCACCAGGCATGCGAGGCGATGGTCCCGGTGCTCGTCGGCGTCCTGATCGACCGCGCGGTGCGCACCGGGGACCCCGTGCAGTTGCTGATCTGGCTGGTCGTGCTCGGGCTCGACTTCCTGCTGCTGTCCAACGGCTACCGGATCGGCTCCCGGCTCACCTATCTTGCCGAGGCCCGCGCCGACCAGCGGCTGCGGCTCCGGATCACCGACCGGGTGCTGGACCCGCGCGGCGGCGCGGAGCGGAGCCGGCTGCCCGGTGCGCTGGTCAGCGTCGCGACCTCGGACACCAAGCGCGTGTCGACACTGTTCCTCGCCCTGCCGTTCGGCACCGCCGCGCTGGCCGCCGTCGTCGTGGCCGCGATCGCGCTGCTGCGGATCTCGCTGCCGCTCGGCCTGCTCATCCTGCTCGGCACACCACCGCTGCTCTACCTGCTACGCGTGCTCGGCCTGCCCCTGCAGCGGCGAAGCGGGCCGGAGCAGGAGCGCGCCGCGAGGGCCGCCGGAGTGGCGGCCGACCTGGTCGGCGGCGTGCGGGTGCTCAAGGGCCTGCGCGCCGAGCCCGCCGCCGAGAGCCGCTACACGGTGACCAGCCAGGAGTCGCTCGCCGCGACGCTGCGCGCCGGCCGGGCCCAGGCCTGGTACCAGGGCGCCGTACTGGCCGCCAACGGGCTGTTCCTGGCCCTGATCGCACTGGTCGGCGGGCGGCTCGCGGCCGCCGGCTCGATCAGCATCGGCGACCTGGTCGCTGCCGTGGGACTGGCCCAGTTCCTGCTCGGCCCATTGAACGTGTTCAGCCGGGTCACCTCCGCGCTCGCCCAGGCCAGGGCGTCCGGCGACCGGATCGCCGACGTGCTCACCGCCGCACCGGCGGTGGCCGGGGGTGAGCTCCACCCGGCCAGCCCGACCCCCGGCGCGCTGCGGCTGCGCGGGCTGCGCGCCGGACCGCTGCACGGGCTCGACCTGACGGTGCCGGCCGGCGAGATCCTCGGGGTGGCCACCGCCGACCCCTCGGTGGCCTCGGCACTGCTGGCCTGCCTCAACCGTGAGACCGACCCCGACGACGGTGAGCTGGAGCTGGACGGCCAACCGCTGAACACCCTCGATCCCGCCGCGCTGCGCGGGGCCGTCGTGGTCGCCGCGCACGACGCCGAGCTGTTCGCCGGCTCGTTGCGCGAGAACGTCACCGCCGCCGCGGCTCCCGGGTTCGACACCACCCCCGCACTGCGCGCCGCGCAGGCCCACGAGGTCGCCGCCACCCTGACCGGTGGGCTGGACGCGCCGATCAGCGAGCAGGGCAGCTCACTGTCCGGAGGGCAGCGACAACGGGTCGCGCTGGCCCGCGCCCTGGCCACCGACGCCCCCGTGCTGGTGCTGCACGACCCGACGACCGCGCTCGACACGGTCACCGAGGCGCGCATCGCCGCCGGGCTGCGCGAGCTGCGCCTCGGCCGCACCACGCTCGTACTGGCGACCAGCCCCGCGCTGCTCGCCGCCTGCGACCGGGTGGTCGCCCTGGGCGCCGACGGTGTCACCGCACAGGGCAGCCACGCCACACTGCTGCACGAGCACGCCGGCTACCGCGAGCTGGTGCTCGGGTGATCGACCGCGAACTGCTACCCACCGCCGGTGGCGCACGGGTGCGCGCCGAGCTCGGCACCCTGCTGCGCCCGCACCGGGGGCGGGCCGCGCTGGCGACCCTCGCGCTGCTCGCCGGCGCGGCGGTCAGCCTGCTCACCGCCCCACTGCTGGGCCGCATCGTCGACCTCGTGGCACAGGGCCGGCCGGCCGCCTCGGTGCACGGCCCGGTACTTGCGCTGGCAGGGGTCGCGCTCGGGCAGGGCGTGCTCGCCGTCCTCGGCGTGTACCTGGTCACCAGGGTCGGCGAGACCATGCTGGCCACCCTGCGCGAGGGGTTCATCGCCCAGGTGCTGCGGTTACCGCTGGAGCGCATCGAGCGGGCCGGCTCCGGCGACCTCACCTCGCGGGTCACCACCGACGTCGCGCTGATCGGCGACGCGGTGCGCGACGCCGTCCCGCAGTTCGCCCGCTCCGCGATGATCATTGCATTGACCCTGGTCGGGCTGGCCGTGCTGGACTGGCGCTTCATGGTGGCCGCGCTGTTCGCCGCACCGGTGCAGGTCCTCGCGGCCCGCTGGTACGTACCGAGGGCCGTGCCGCTCTACCGCGCGCAGCGCGTCGCCGGCGGCGCCCAGCAACAGCAGCTGCTGGACTCCGTGGGCGGCGCGCGCACGGTCCGCGCCTTCCGGCTCGGCGAGGACCACGCGGCGCGGGTCGCCCGGCGCGCCGAGGACGTCGTGACGGCGTCGATCGCGGCGGTCCGCGTGCGCACCGGCTTCCTGAACCGGCTCAACCTCGCCGAGTACGTGGGTGCAGCCGCCGTGCTCGTGGTCGGGTTCTGGCTGGTCCGGTCCGGCACCGCGTCGGTCGGTACCGCGAGTGCCGCCGCGCTGTACTTCATCAACCTGTTCAGCCCGATCAACCAGGTGCTGCTCCTGCTGGACGACGTGCAGTCGGCGGGTGCCGCGCTGGCCCGGCTCGTCGGCGTGCTGGACGTGGCGGACGGCCGAGGCCAGACCGAGCCGCTACAGCCCGCCCAGCCGGTGGACGGCTCCGTCAAGCTCACGAGGCTGGGGCACGCCTACCCCGGCGGGCCGGACGTGCTGCACGACGTGCACCTGGACGTGGCGGCCGGCAGCCGGGTCGCGCTGGTCGGCGCGAGCGGGGCCGGGAAGAGCACCCTGGCCAAGCTGGTCGCCGGGGTGCACCGGCCGACCCGGGGCTCCGTGCGGATCGGGGGCGTCGAGCTGTCCGAGCAAGGTGCGGCGCCGGCCCGGCGATCGGTCGCGCTGATCACGCAGGAGGTGCACGTGTTCGCCGGTCCACTGGCCGACGACCTGCGGCTGGCCCACCCGGACGCGACCGGCGAGCAGCTGCGCGCCGCGCTCGCCACGGTCGGCGCGCTGGACTGGGCGGAGGCGCTGCCGGGCGGGCTGGACACAGTCGTCGGCGGAGGCGGCCACTCGCTCACCGTGGTGCAGTCCCAGCAGCTCGCGTTGGCCCGGCTGGTGCTCGCCGACCCGCCCGTGGCGGTGCTCGACGAGGCCACGGCTGAGGCCGGCAGCGCCGGCGCGAGGGTGCTCGACACGGCCGCCCTGAGCGCCCTGGTCGGGCGTACCGGGCTGATGGTGGCCCACCGGCTCACCCAGGCCACCACGGCCGACACGGTCGTCGTGCTGGACTGCGGGCGGATCGTCGAGCAGGGCAGCCACGACGAGCTGGTCGCCGCCGGCGGGCGCTACGCCGAGCTGTGGGCAGCCTGGCACGACAGCCGATGAGCGGGCTGCTGGGCGGCTCTCTGAGTCGTCGGCGGCTGCTGGGCCTGGCTGGTCTCGGCGCTGGTCTCGGCGCTGGTCTCGGGGCCGGTCTCGGGGCCGCGGGCCTGGCCGGCTGCGGTGGGCCTCACGGCTCGGCGGCTCCCGCTGCGGGCGCCGGGGCTGGGGCTGCTTTCCCGGTCACCATCACCGACGCCTTCGGCCAGGTCACCGTCGAGGGCCCGCCGGCGCGGATCGCCTCGGTGGGGCGCACCGACCACGACGTGCTGCTCGCGCTGGGCATCGTGCCGGCCACGGTGTACCAGTTCGTGCCGTCGATGAGCAGGGGCGTCGGTGTGTGGGCGCGCGACCGGCTCGGCATCGCGAACCCTGTGGTGCTCACCAACCCCGTCAACCTCGAGCAGGTCGCGGCCGTGGCGCCGGACCTCATCCTGGACGTGCAGTCGACCGGTGACGCGGCGCAGTACCGCACCCTGAGCCAGCTCGCGCCGACCATCGGGCTGCCGCCGCACACCGCGCCGAACACGGTGCGCTGGCAGGACTCCGCCCGGATCATCGCCACCGCGGTGGGCCGGGCCGCCGACGGGGATGCCCTGGTCACGGCCACCGATGCGACGCTGGCGAAGGCCGCCGCCGCCCACCCGGAGCTCGCCGGCCGCACGGTGTCGGTACTGCTCGGCTCCGGCGACCAGCTCAGCCTGTACACCGTGGTGGACAGCCGCATGCAGGTGGTGACCGCGCTCGGTCTGCGCCCCACGCCCTATGCCGCCGGGCTGGACACGTCCAAGTTCTATGTCGGCCTGTCCCCCGAGCTGATCGGCAACGCGGACGCCGACGTCGTACTCCTGCTCACCCAACAGGGCCTGCACCGGGCCGAGGCGCTCGCGCGCTACCCCCTGCTGGCCGCGCTGCCGGCGACCGCGCAAGGCCGGCTGGCCGTCGTGGAGGACTTCGACGTCTCACTCGCGCTGTCCAACGCCTCGGTGCTCAGCGTGCCGTACGCCCTCCAGCGCCTGGTACCGCTGCTGACCTCGGCACCCGGCTGACCCTGTGAGTGGTATTGGTCGCCAAGAGCGACCAATACCACTCACAGGGGTCGCCGTCACTGGCCGCCCTCGGTGTCTTGGCGGGT
The DNA here is from genome assembly GCA_036272795.1 of Pseudonocardia sp. Taxonomy (GTDB): domain Bacteria; phylum Actinomycetota; class Actinomycetes; order Mycobacteriales; family Pseudonocardiaceae; genus Pseudonocardia. The sequence continues at coordinate 4,718 of DATAYB010000812.1, read as the reverse complement.
CGGCAGGCACAGCGGGCGGCATGGAGACCGTGTTCATCGGTCAGAAGATCTGATGATTACTGGTCGAAAACATTCGCTGGACTGACCGTAGCGGTCGGCGCACGGTGGTGGTGTGCCTGTGACCGCTGCTGACCTGCTTCCGGACCTCCGCCCCGCCGACCGGCGGACGGTGTCGCCGCCGCCGTGGTTCGCCAACCCGACCGCCCGCGACTGGACCTGCGCCCCCACCCCCGCCGACGTGCGGGAGTTCCACGCGGCGCTGCCCGACTACGCGGCCACCCCGCTGACCGAGCTGCCGGCGCTGGCCACCCGGCTCGGGGTCGGCCGGGTGCTGGTCAAGGACGAGTCGAGCCGGCTCGGGCTGCCCGCGTTCAAGGCGTTGGGGGCGTCCTGGGCGGTGCACCGGGTGCTGGCGGAGCGGGCCGGCGGACCCGTACTGCTGGTCACCGCAACCGACGGCAACCACGGGCGGGCCGTGGCGCGGATGGCGGCCCGGCACGGCCAGCGCGCGCTCGTGTTCGTTCCCAGTGGCCTGCATCCCACGGCGGTGGCCGCGATCGCCGCCGAGGGAGCCCAGGTCACCGAGGTCCGGGGCAGTTACGACGACACGGTCCGCCATGCCGCCTCGGTGGCGGCCGCGGACCCCGGTGCCGTGCTCGTGCAGGACACCGCGTGGCCCGGCTACGAGCAGGTCCCGAGCTGGATCGTGTCGGGCTACGCCACCCTGTTCGCCGAGCTCGACGCGCAGCTGGGCACCGACTCGGCCGCGCTGCTCGTCGTCCCGGCCGGGGTGGGCTCGCTCGCGCAGGCCGCCGTCACCCACTACCGCTCCCGCCCGGGCGGCCGGGCCACCGCGCTGCTGACGGTGGAGTCGCAGGCCGCCGCCTGTGTGCTGACCAGCCTGCGCCTGGGCCGGCGGGTCAGCGTGCCCACCGCCACCACGACGATGGCCGGCCTGAACTGCGGCACGCCGTCCAGCTTGGCCTGGCCCTATCTCCACGGGGGCCTCGACGCGGCCGTCGCGGTGACCGACCGCGACGCCGACTCGGCGGCCCGCGAGCTGACCGGGCTCGGCGTTTCCAGTGGCCCGTGCGGAGCGGCGGCCCTGGCCGGCGCCGACGCCGCCCTGACCGGGCCGGGCAGCACCCGCCGCCGCGCCGACCTCGGCCTCGGCCCGACCGCGACCGTCGTCCTGCTCAGCACCGAGGGCCGCGCCGCCAACCCGGCCCTTCCGGCGGAGGCACGGTCATGACCGAGCGGGCACGGATCACCGTCGACGGCGGCCGGCTCTGGCGCACCCTGATGGAGCTCGCCGAGGTCGGTGCGTACCCCGACAGCGACACCGGCCTGCGCGGGGTCAGCCGGTTGGCCCTGACCGATGCCGATGTCGCCGCGCGTCGCCTGGTGATCTCCTGGCTGGAGCAGGCCGGCCTGGCCGTGCGGATCGACGCGATCGGCAACATCTACGGCCGCAGGGCCGGCGCCGACCCCGCGGCCCGGCCCGTACTGACCGGCTCACACCTCGACACCGTCGCCACCGGTGGCGCGTTCGACGGTTGCCTGGGCGTGCTCGGCGCGCTCGAGGTCATCCGCACCCTGAACGAACGCGGCATCGACACGCGCCGCCCGATCGAGGTCGTCGTGTTCACCGAGGAGGAGGGCGCCCGCTTCGGCACCGACATGCTCGGCAGCGCCGTCGCCGCCGGCCGCATCACCCTCGACCACGCACGGGCCCTCACCGACCGCGACGGCGTCACCCTCGGCGCCGAGCTGGCCCGCACCGGCTTCGGCGGGCCTGTCGAGGCGCGGCTCGACCCGCCGCACGCGTACGTCGAGTGCCACATCGAGCAGGGCCCCGTGCTCGGTACCGCGGGTGTCGACGTCGGCGTGGTCACCGGTGTCCAAGGCATCTCGTGGCAGAAGATCATCATCAACGGCCGCGCCGCACACGCCGGCACCACCCCGACCTCGCTGCGCGCCGACGCGGGGCTGGCCGCCGCCCGGATCTCGGTCCAGCTGCGCGCAATGGTCGACTCCGGCACGTACGGTGACCTGCGCGCCACTGTCGGCCACCTCGCACTGCACCCGAGCCTGACCAACATCGTGCCGGCCCGCGCCGAGCTGACCGTTGACCTGCGCAACCCCGACGACACCCAGATGGCCCGCGCGGAGCTCGACCTGGCGGACTTCGTCCGCGACCTGACCAACGACGGCACAGGGCTGAGCACCACAACCCAACGCCTGGCCCGGACCGGCTACGGCCCGTTCGACGACCCCGTGCGCAAGGCCATCGCCCAGGTTGCCGACGACCTCGGACTCAGCCACCTCGCGCTGCTGTCCGGGGCTGGCCACGACGCGCAGGAGATCGCGGCGCTCTGCCCAACCGCGATGATCTTCATTCCGGGCGAGTACGACGGCATCAGCCACAGTCCCCGCGAGTACTCCACCCCCGAGGCCAGCGCCAACGGCATCAACGTGCTGGCCGCCACAGTGCTCCAGCTGGCCGACGAGTAGTAGTTCCCTCGCGCGAGGGATGGCGGTCGTCCACCTCCGGTCACTGGCCCAGCTGGAGCTCCAACTCCTCGTCGGTCAACGCGCTGACCTCGAGCGAGATCGTGGCGATCTCCTCCCAGCGCGGGTCCGCCGCGAGCATCGTGGCGGCCAGGGCGGCCACCGTGCGGGCCGTGAACAGGTCCCGCACGCGGACGTCGCCGCTCTGCAAGGCCTCCCGCAGGTTCGCCACGATCCGGGTTGCCAGCACCGAGTCGCCGCCGCTGGCCAGGAACTCGTCCTCGATGCCGAGTGAGTCGTTGCCGAGTGAGTCGTTGCCGAGCGTCTCCCGCCAGGCGGTCAGCAGCACGGTCTCGAGCGCCGTGCGCGGCTGCACCGGGCCGGCCGTGGTGCCGTCGGTCTGCTGGTCCAGCAGCGCCGCGATGGCCTTGCGGTCGGGCTTGCCGTTGCGGGTCAGCGGGAGCTCGTCGAGCACGACGATCCGGTCGGGGATCATGTAGCTCGGCAGCAGGTCGGCGACCCCGTCGCGCAGTGCCGCCTCGGCGTCGCGGGAGGCCAGCCCGGTCAGGCGGGGATCGGCGGCGACTACCGCCTGCAGCGAGCCGCCGCGCCGCTCCACCAGCCGGGCCACCGCCCGCCGGGCCCCGGGTTGGGCGGCCAGCGCGGCCTCCACCTCACCCAGCTCGACCCGGTACCCACGCAGCTTCACCTGGTGGTCGGCCCTGCCGAGGAACTCCAGCGTGCCGTCCCGCCAGTAGCGGCCCAGGTCACCGGTGCGGTACCAGCGGCGACCGCCGACCGTGACGAACTTCTGCGCGGTGCGCTCCGGGTCGCCCCGGTAGCCGGTGGCCACGCCGGCGCCGCCGATCCAGACCTCGCCGACCACCCAGTCCGGCCGGTCCCGGCCCTGCTCGTCGACCACCCGGCAGGCCACGTTGTGCAGCGGCACCCCGTACGGCACGGCGTGCCAGTGCGGCGGCACGACGGCGTCGACGACCTCGCACTCGGTGGAGTGGATGGCAGTCTCCGTGGTGCCGCCGAGGCCGACGAACCGGCAGGCGGGCAGCTGCTCGGCCAGCCGCCCCGGCAGGTCGACCCCCACCCAGTCACCGCCGAGCAGCACCAGCCGCACCGACGAGCCCAGCCCGTCCGCAAACCCGACCACCAGCAGCATGTCCAGCAGCGCCGGCACACAGTTGAGCACCGTGACACCGCGGTCGCGGACCGGCCTGGCCCAGTCCCTGGCGTCCTTGCGCTCCTCCTCGCGCACGAGCACGACCGCACCGCCGGCGGTGAGCAGGCCGAACACGTCGAACACCGACAGGTCGAACTCCATCGCGGACACGCCGAGCGCCCGGTCGGTCGCGGTGATCGCGTAGCGCCGGACGAGGTCGTCGATGGTGTTCATCGCGGCCGCGTGCGAGACCTCCACGCCCTTCGGCTCACCCGTGGAGCCGGAGGTGAACAGCAGGTACCCGGTCGAGGTGGGGTCGGCGAACTCGGGGGCGGGCAGCCGGTCCGGCCAGTCCAGCGCGGTGGCCGAAGTCAGCGCGGTGAGCCCCGCTCCTGCTTCGTCGGTCTTCAACGGCCGGCCGGTGATGATCAACGTGCTGTCCGCGATGGACATGACCCGCCGAAGGCGGGTGTCCGGCTGGTCCCACCCGATCGGCAGGTAGGTGCCGCCGGCCGCCAGCACACCCAGCACCGCCGCCACCTGCTCGGCGCCCTTGGGCAGGTTGACCGCGACCGCATCGCCGGCGCGCATGCCGTGCTCGCACAGGGCGGCGGCGACCCGCAGCGCTCGGTCGGAAAGCTCGCCGTAGCTCCACGTACCGGTCTCGCCCCAGAGCAGCGCGGGCGCGTCCGGCACCCGCTCGGCGCGGGCGAAGAACGGCTCGTGCAGGCAGCGCGCCGGGAAGCTCTCGGCAGTGTCGTTCACCCTGGCCCGGACCGCGCGCTGGTCGGCGCCGAGCAGGTCGGTGACCGGGCCGCCCCAGGCCTCGTCGCCGCCGGCCAACCGGTCCAGCAGCGTGCCGAAGGCGTCGAACATGGCGTCCGCGACCCCGGGCATCAGCAGGTTCTCCCGCACGTCCCAGTTCACCAGCACGCCGCCGTGCAGCTCGGTGACCTGCGCGTCCAGCAGCACCTGCGGGCCCTGCGAGATGATCCACACCGGCTCGCCGAACTCACGCAGCACGGCGGCGTCG
>DATAYB010000811.1:0-10072 GCA_036272795.1 Pseudonocardia sp. | reverse complement strand
CATGGTGCTGGCCACCTATGTGATCATCTCGTTCTGGCAGTTCCGCTACACGTGCGCGCTGCTGGAGCCGCACCCCGGCTGTTACTCGGTCCGAGATCCGCTGGACGTGGCGCTGGTGGCGGCCGCCGCGATGGGGGGCTGTATCGGCTTCCTGTGGTGGAACGCCGCGCCGGCCCGGATCTTCATGGGGGACACCGGCTCGCTGGCTCTTGGCGGGCTGATCGCCGGGCTGTCCATCGTGACCCGCACCGAGCTGCTGCTGGTCATCATCGGAGGCGTGTTCGTGGTCGAGGCGCTGTCGGTCTCGCTGCAGATCGTGGTGTTCCGGGCGACGCGGCGAAGACTCTTCCGGATGGCGCCGTTCCACCATCATTTCGAGCTGGCCGGCTGGGCCGAGACGACCGTGATCATTCGCTTCTGGTTGCTCGCCTCGATCTGTTGCGCGCTGGGGCTGGGCATCTTCTACAGCGAGTGGCTGGCCGCCGCCTCCGGGGGATAAGGAAGTGCTGTCTGAGCTGAGCGCGCTGCGCGGCCGCCCGGTGCTGGTGGCCGGCGCCGGGGTGTCCGGGCTGTCCGCCGCCGCCGCGCTGGTCGAGCTGGGCGCCGAGGTGACCGTCGCGGACGGCGTGGCGGAGCGGCTCGCCGAGCTGCCGGCCGGCGCCCGGGGCGCGCTCGGGCTCACCGAGCCCCCGCCCGGCACTGCCCTCGTGGTGACCAGCCCAGGCTGGCGCCCGGACGCCCCGTTGCTGGTCGCCGCCACGCGCGCCGGCATCGAGGTGATAGGCGAGCCCGAGCTGGCCTGGCGGTGGACGCAACCCGGCGGCCCGGGGAGTCACACCGAGGTCCGCTGGCTCGCCGTGACCGGGACGAACGGTAAGACCACCACGGTCGGCATGCTCGAGTCGATCCTGCTCACCGCCGGCCGGGATGCGGTGGCCTGCGGAAACGTCGGCACCCCGGTGATCGACGCGGTGCGTGGCGCCACGCCGGGGCGGGTGCGTGAGCTCGCGGTGGAGCTGTCCAGCTTCCAGCTGTACTGGTCACCGTCGCTGCGCCCGGCGGCCGGCTGCCTGCTCAACATCGCCGAGGACCACCTGGACTGGCACGGCGGCATGACCGGCTACGTGGCCGCCAAGGCACGCGTGCTGACCGGCGCGGTCGCGGTGGGTGGCGTGGACGACCCGATGGTGGCCGCCGCGCTTGCCGACTCGCCCGCGCTGCGCCGGGTGGGCGTGACGCTGGGCGAACCCGCCGACGGGCAGCTGGGTGTGCACGACGGCGTGCTGGTCGACCGGGCGTTCAGCGCCGGCCCGGTGCCGTTGGCCGAGGTCGCCGAGGTACGCCCGAGCGGGCCGCCGGGGGTGCAGGACGCGCTGGCCGCCGCCGCCATGGCCAGGGCCGCCGGGGTCACCCCCGAGCAGGTCCGGGCCGGGCTGCTGGCGTTCACGCCGGCGGCGCACCGGGGCGGCGTGGTCGGCGAGCTCGGCGGGGTCCGGTTCCTGGACGACTCGAAGGCCACCAACCCCCACGCGGCGGCCGCCGCACTGGCCGGCCACGAGCGGGTGGTGTGGATCGCGGGCGGCCAGCTGAAGGGCGCGTCGGTTACAGAACTGATCCATCAACACGCACATAGGTTGGTTGGAGTAGTCCTATTGGGCACCGATCGGGGGATGTTCCGTGACGCACTGTTGCGACACGCACCCGAGGTCCCCACGGCCGAGGTCGCGGCGGGTCAAGATGCCCCCATGACTGACGCGGTACGGATGGCCGCCGGGATGGCCGCGCCAGGTGATGTGGTGCTGCTCGCTCCGGCCGCTGCTTCCCTGGACCAGTTCGCCGGTTATGCCGACCGCGGTCGGGCCTTCGCGGCCGCCGTGGCGGCCCTGTCGGCGGTTGCCAGGTGACCGGGTCCCGACCCGGCGGCCCACGACTTACCCAACCCGGCTCTTCAGCCGCCGCGGACGGCGCTTCCGCCGCGGCGGCCAACGCCGCAAGGAACGCCGCCAAGGCCCGCGCCGCACTGACCGCCTGGCTGGCCCGCCCGCTGACCTCGCTGCACATCGTGCTCGGGGTGTTCGGCCTGCTCACGCTGCTCGGCCTGGTGATGGTGCTCTCGGCGTCCAGCGTGGAGTCCTTCGAGCAGGTCGGCTCGTCGTACTCGGTGTTCCGCCGGCAGCTGCTGTTCTGCGTAGCCGGGCTCGCGGTGTTCTGGTTCGGCATGCGGATCCCGCCGAAGGTGCTGCGCGCGCTGGCGCCCGCCCTGCTGGTCGGTTCGATGCTGCTGCTCGCCGCGGTGCTGATCCCCGGGCTCGGCCAGGTGCGCGGCGGCGCGCGGAGCTGGTTCGTGGTCGGCCCGATCTCCATCCAGCCCGCCGAGATCGCCAAGGTCGGGCTCGCGCTCTGGGGCGCGCACGTGCTGGCCGCCCGGCAGCGGGTGCTGGGTAACTGGCGCCAGCTGCTCTCGCCGCTGCTGCCCGTCGCGCTCGTGCTGTTCACCCTGATCGTGGTGGAGCCCGACCTCGGTACCGCTGTGTCACTGGCGATCGTGGTCTACGCGCTGCTGTTCTTCGCGGGCGCGCCGCTGCGCCTGCTCGGCGCGCTGACGGTCGGTGGCCTGGTCGGGGCGGTGGTGCTCGGGTTCAGCGCCGGCTACCGGCAGAGCCGGATCATGTCGTTCCTCTCGCCGAACGCCAGCGACCCGCTCGGCTCCGCCTACCAGGCCAAGCAGGCGCTGTACTCGCTGGCCGACGGTGGGCTCTTCGGCGTAGGCCTCGGGCAGGGCCGGGCCAAGTGGAGCTACCTGCCGAACGCGCACAACGACTTCATCTACGCGATCATCGGCGAGGAGCTCGGCATGGTCGGCGCGGTCGCCGTGCTCGTGCTGTTCGGCCTGCTCGCCTACGTGGGGCTGCGGATCGCCACGCGCAACACCGACCCGTGGTTGAAGCTGGTCGTGGCCACCCTGACGGTGTGGATGGTCGGCCAGGCCACGATCAACATCGGCTACGTGGTGGGATTGCTCCCGGTGACCGGCATTCCGCTGCCGCTCGTGTCCTCAGGAGGTTCCGCTCTGGTGACCGCGATGTTCGTCGGGGGCCTGCTGGCCAACGCCGCCCGGCACGAGCCGGAGGCGATCGCCGCGCTGCGCACGCACGGCCAGGGCCGGGTGGCCAAGCTGCTCGGGCTGCGGCTGCCCGAGCCCTACCGCTCGCCGGGTTCCCGCTCGTCGGCCAGGTCGTCGGCCGCGCCGAGCCCCAGGAGCCCCCGTGACGCCCGCCCGCCGGCCCAGCGGTCCGGCTCCGCGAGCTCGTCCTCGTCCTCGTCGTCGGGATGGGGCGCCGGGTCGCGGCGCGGCGCCCAGCGGCAGGTGCCCGGCCAGCGCGACGGGCAGCGCGACCGGCACCGCCAGGTGCCGGGGCAGCGGGGTCGGCGATGAGCGGCGGCCCACTGTCCGTGGTGATCGCCGGTGGTGGCTCGGCCGGGCACATCGAGCCCGCGCTGGCCTTCGCCGACGCGGTCCGCAGGCTGCGCCCGGACACCCGGGTCACCGCGCTGGGTACCGAACGCGGCCTCGACCGCACCCTGATCCCGGCCCGCGGCTACCCGCTCGAGCTGATCCCACCGGTGCCCCTGCCCCGCAAACCCACACCTGACCTGCTCAAACTGCCGGCCAAGGTGCTCGGTTCGGTGCGCGAGACCCGGGCCGTGCTGCACCGGGTCGAGGCCGACGTGGTGGTCGGCTTCGGCGGCTACGTCGCGCTGCCGGCCTACCTGGCCGCCCGTGGCCGCGTGCCGATCGTCGTGCACGAGGCGAACGCCAAGGCCGGGCTCGCCAACAAGGTGGGCGCGCGGTTCGCCGCCCGGGTCGCGGCCGCCGTCCCCGACAGTGGGCTGGCCGGCGCGCAGATCATCGGCATCCCGCTGCGCCGCCAGATCAGCACGCTGGACCGGGCCGCCGGGCGCGCCACCGCCCGCGAGCACTACGGGCTGCCGGCCGACGCTCCGGTACTGCTGGTGTTCGGGGGCTCCCAGGGCGCGCGGTCGCTGAACACTGCGGTCGCCGAGGCGTTCGACGGGCTGGCCGATGCGGGCATCGCCGTGCTGCACGGGCACGGGGCCGGCAACCAGGTCCCGGTGCCGGCCGGGGCGCGCGCCTCGGGTGGTCGGTACGTCGGGCTGCCCTACCTGGAGCGGATGGACCTGGCCTACGCCGCCGCCGACGCCGTGCTCTGCCGGTGCGGGGCGATGACGGTGGCCGAGGTGTCCTCGGTGGGGCTGCCCGCGGTGTACGTCCCGCTGCCGCACGGCAACGGTGAGCAGGCGCTGAACGCGGCACCCGTGGTCGCGGCCGGTGGGGGCACCCTGGTGCCGGACGCCGAGCTGACCGGGCAGCGTGTGCTGGACGAGCTGACCGGGCTGCTCACCGACCCGCCCCGGCTGGCCGCGATGAGCGCGGCCGCCCGCCGCTCGGGGCACACCGGCGCGGACGAGGCGCTGGCCACCATCGTGTTCGACGTGGCAGGTCGGTGACCGCCGTGAGTGGGGGAGAGCCCAGATGACCACCCCGACCGAGCCGCCCGCCGAGTTGGCCCGCGTGCACCTGATCGGCATCGGGGGCGCCGGGATGAGTGGCATCGCGCGCATCCTGCTGGCCAGGGGCGTGCCGGTGTCCGGGTCCGACGCGAAGGACTCGCGCACCGTGCTGGCGCTGCGGGCCCAGGGCGCGCACATCGCACTCGGCCACGACGCGGCGAACCTGGACCAGCTGGACGGGCCGCCCACGGTGGTCATCTCCACCGCGATCCGCAAGGACAACCCGGAGCTGGCCGCCGCGCGCGACCGGGGCCTGCTGGTGCTGCACCGCTCCGAGGCACTCGCCGCCCTGATGGCCGGGCGCCGGGTGGCCTGCGTGACCGGCACCCACGGCAAGACCTCCACGACCTCGATGCTCACCGTGGCCCTGCAGCACTGCGGGCTCGACCCGTCCTTCGCCATCGGCGGTGACCTGGCCGCCGCCGGCTCGGGCGCGCACCACGGGGCCGGCGACATCTTCGTGGCAGAGGCGGACGAGAGCGACGGCTCGTTCCTGCGGTTCGCCCCGACGGTCGCCGTGGTCACCAACGTGGAGGCCGACCACCTGGACCACCATGGCAGCGCGGCCGCCTACGCCCAGATCTTCGTGGACTTCCTCGGCCGGATCACCCCCGGCGGCACCCTGCTGAGCTGCGCGGACGACCCGGGCGCCGAGGAGCTGGCCCGGCACGCGGAGCAGCGCGGCCTGAGGGTGCGCCGCTACGGCCGGACGGCGCCGGGCGCGGCGGGCGACGCGATCCTGCTCGAGCACCGGCCAGCCGGCACCGGTGGCCGGTTCCGGGTGCGGCTGACCGGCACCGGTACCGACGCAGCCGCCGAGGAGCACACCGTGACCATCGCGGTGCCCGGTGAGCACATGGCTCTCAACACGCTCGGCGCGCTGCTGGCCGGGCTCGAGCTGGGTGCCCCGGTCGGCGGTCTGCTGGAGGGGCTGGCCCAGTTCTCCGGCGTGCGGCGGCGGTTCGAGTTCAAGGGCCGCGCCGACGGGGTGGCCGTCTACGACGACTATGCCCACCACCCGACCGAGGTCGCCGCGCAGCTCACCGCGGCCCGCTCGGTCGCCGAGGGACGCCTGGTGGTGGCCTTCCAGCCACACCTCTACTCGCGGACCCGCACGTTCCACCGTGAGTTCGGTGCCGCGCTCGCGCTGGCCGACGAGGTCGTGGTGCTCGACGTGTTCGCCGCCAGGGAGGACCCGGAGCCCGGCGTCAGCGGCGCGCTGGTGGCCGACGCTGTCACCCTGCCGGCCGAGCGGGTGCACTACGTACCGAAGTGGTCGGCGGTGCCGGAGGTGCTGGCCGGGCTGGCCCGCCCCGGCGACCTGGTGCTGACCATGGGCGCCGGTGACGTGACCGTGCTCGGTGCGGAGATCCTCACCGAGCTGGGCCGCCGCGAGCAGGGCAGGGCCGGTGCGCAGGCGAGCCTGGACGCCCAGAGTGCGGAGCGTGCGCGGTGAGCCCGGTCGACACGGCGCGGGACCGGACCGACCCGGACCGGACGGGCGGCCCCGACCCCCGGGTGGCCGCGCGGCCGCCGAGGCGTGGGCCGGGCAGCCAGCGCGAGGCCATGGCGCGGTACCGGCGCCGCAGGCTGCTGGCGCTGGGCCTGCTGCTGGTGCTGCTCGGCGGCGCGGTGCTGGCCGGCGGACGGGTGGCGCTGATGCACGCGGCGCGGTTCCGAGTCAGCCAGATCGACGTGCTCGGGGCGGTCCAGGTCGACCCGGCGTGGATCCGCGCGGTGTCCGGGGTCCAGGTGGGTGTACCGCTGCTCGAGGTGGATACCGAGGAGGTCCAGCAGCGGGTGGCCGCCATCCCACTGCTCGCCTCCGTCGAGGCGACCCGCCACTGGCCGAGCACGGTGCAACTCACGGTGACCGAGCGCACCCCGGTGGCACTGGCGGCGTCGGCGGCCGGCCCGCAGCTGGTCGACAGCACCGGGTACGCCTACGAGGCCGCGCCCAAACCCGCCCCGGCACTGCCCAGGCTGGCCGCCGACCGCGTCGCGCCCGGTGACCCCGACACCGCCGCCGGCCTGGCCGTACTGGCCTCGCTGAGCCCGGCCGTGCGGGAGAAGCTACAGGTCGTCGAGGTCGCCGCACCCAGCCAGATCACCCTGCGCCTGGTCGGCAACAAGCAGGTCCGGTGGGGGTCGGTGGACGACTCGGCACGCAAGGGAGCGGTGCTCGCCGCGCTGCTCACCCAGCCGGGGACGATCTTCGACGTCACCGCGCCCGATCTTCCGACCATCCGGCGCTGAGCGCGCGTGTTATTTCCGGGCCGTCCGGCCCCGGCGCGCCTGCTGGACCAGGGCCGACCCCGACCCTACCGTTCTCGTGCGAGGCAGATGGCTGACGTAACTCTCAGTCTCTGGTCGAGAGTAACAGTGCTAGGCCAGTAAGGAAGGTGCCGCGCATGACGCCCCCGCACAACTATCTTGCGGTTATAAAGGTCGTCGGAATCGGTGGCGGCGGCGTGAACGCGGTCAACCGAATGATCGAGCACGGGCTCAAGGGTGTCGAGTTCATCGCGGTGAACACGGACGCCCAGGCCCTGCTCATGTCCGATGCCGACGTGAAGCTGGACATCGGCCGCGAGCTGACCAGAGGGCTCGGCGCCGGGGCGAACCCCGACGTGGGCCGCAAGGCCGCCGAGGACCACCGGGAAGAGATCGAAGAGGTCATCAAGGGCGCCGACATGGTCTTCGTGACCGCCGGCGAGGGCGGTGGGACCGGTACCGGTGGCGCGCCCGTCGTGGCCAGCATCGCCCGCAAGCTGGGCGCACTGACCATCGGTGTGGTGACCCGCCCGTTCACCTTCGAGGGCAAGCGCCGCGCGGGACAGGCCGAGGACGGCATCAGCCAGCTCCGCAACGAGTGCGACACCCTGATAGTGATTCCGAACGATCGCCTGCTCCAGCTCGGGGACGTGGGTGTGTCCCTGATGGACGCGTTCCGTTCGGCCGACGAGGTGCTTCTCTCCGGGGTGCAGGGCATCACCGACCTGATCACCACGCCCGGTCTGATCAACCTGGACTTCGCCGACGTGAAGAGCGTGATGTCCGGCGCGGGCAGCGCGCTGATGGGCATCGGCTCGGCGCGGGGCGAGGGTCGCGCGGTGCAGGCCGCCGGCAAGGCGATCAACTCGCCGCTGCTGGAGGCCTCCATGGACGGCGCGCACGGCGTGCTGCTGTCCGTGGCCGGCGGCTCCGACCTGGGGTTGTTCGAGATCAACGAGGCGGCGTCGCTCGTCCAGGAGGCGGCCCACCCCGATGCGAACATCATCTTCGGGACGGTGATCGACGACTCGCTCGGCGACGAGGTGCGGGTGACCGTGATCGCGGCCGGGTTCGACTCGGGCACCCCGACGCACAAGAAGCTCGACCCGGCCGCCTTTCGCGCCCCCCGACCGGACAGCGGCACCCCCGCCCGTCCCAGCGCGGGGAGCTCGTACAACGGCGGGACCGGCGGCAGCTCGATGAACAACGGCAACGGGGCCTCCCGTTCCTCGGCACCGGGCCCCGCGCCGAGGGCGGCCAGCCACCCGGCGCCGTCCATCCCGCCGCAGTCGACGGCGCCGCACGGGCACAGCGCCCCGGTGTCCCCGCCGGCGCCTCACCTGGCGCAGCCCCCGGTGACCGCGGCGCGCAAGGTCATGGACTTCGAGGACGACGACGTCGATGTACCGCCGTTCATGCGCCGCTGACCACCCAGCTCGTCCGCTCTCCGCCACCGCCACCACCCACTAGGGTGGTGGCGGTGCGCGTTCGGCGAGTGGTGACCACCAGGGCGGGCGGCGCGTCGCGCGCGCCCTTCGAGCGGTTCAACCTGTCGGTGGGGGTCGGTGACGACCCGGCGGCGGTGGCCGCGAACCGGCGCAGGCTGGCCGCCGGGGTCCGCCTGCCGCTCAGCTCGGTGGCCTGGATGCGGCAGGTGCACGGCACCTCGGCCGCCACGCTCGAGGCGCCACCCGAGCAGGACCTGGCCGACACCGACGCCATGGTCACCGACCGCCCCGGGCTCGCGCTGGCCGTGCTCGCCGCCGACTGCGTGCCCGTGCTGCTGGCAGACCCGGAGGCCGGCGTGATCGGCGTGGCCCACGCGGGCCGGGTCGGCGCCTCGGACGGCGTGCTACCGGCCACGCTGGCGGCGATGCTCCGCCTCGGTGCCCGCCCGGAGCGCACGGAGGTGCTGCTCGGGCCGGCCGTGTGCGGTGCCTGCTACGAGGTGCCGGCGGCGATGCGCGCCGAGGTCGACGCACGACTGCCCGGGAGCGCCTGCGTGACCAGGACCGGCACCCCCGCGCTGGACCTGCGAGCCGGCCTGCGCAGGCAGCTCGGCGCGCTCGGCGTGACCAGGGTGGACACCGACCCCCGCTGCACCGTCGAGGACCCCACGCTCTACTCACACCGCCGCGAGGGCCGGACCGGCCGGCTCGCGGCCGTGACCTGGCTCGACCCGCGATGACCGGTCCCCACCCTCGGACGGGGGCACCGGAGGACGGCACGGCCCAGGAAGACCGGCGCGCCGAGCTGGCCGCCCGGCTCGAGGAGGTCCGCGACCGGATCGCCAAGGCCTGCGCGGCCGCCGGACGCTCGACCGACGAGGTCGAGCTGCTCGCGGTGACCAAGACCCGCCCGGCCGGCGACCTGGCGTTGCTGGCGGACCTGGGCCTGCGGGCCTTCGGCGAGAACCGGCCGCAGGAGGCCGGCGCGAAGGTCGCCGAGCTGGCCGTACTGCGACCCGACATCACACCGCGCTGGCACCTGGTGGGCACGCTGCAGCGCAACAAGGCCAGGGCGGTGGCCCGCTGGGCGGCCCGGGTGGAGTCGGTGGACTCGGCCCGGCTGGCCGACGCGCTCGCCTCGGCCGCGCTGCGGGCCAGGGAGGAGGGCGAACGACGGGGCCCGCTGCCCGTGCTGATCCAGCTCAGCCTCGACGGTGACGCGGCAAGGGGAGGGGTGCCGGTTCCCGGGCTCGCCGAGCTTGCCGACCGGGTGGCCGGGAGCGCCGGGCTGGAGCTGCACGGGGTGATGGCGGTGGCCCCGCTCGGCACCGATCCCGACCGTGCGTTCGACACCCTCCGGGCGGCCGCGGCCGCCCTGTGGAGGGACCATCCGGACGCCCTGGTGGTGTCCGCCGGCATGACAGCTGACTTCGAACGGGCGATCCGATACGGATCGACCTGTGTGCGTGTCGGAGCAGCCCTACTGGGTGACCGGCCGTTAGCCTCGCCATGAGCGATAACGCGGTGTCACCGGCACGTAGATCGGCCTGGTGACGGGTGATTGTGCTGCCCGCGTTACCTCGGGAGGCTGTCGGGAAGGGGGCGTGGCCATGAGCGCGCTATATCGGCTGAAGGCGTACTTCGGGATGGTTCCGGCCGAAGATATGGACGCGTACCTCGACGACTACGACGAGACCGGGTACTACGACGACCAACGCGGAGGCTACGCCGAGCCGCGCCAGGAGCACCGCCCGGAG
>DATAYB010000810.1:0-1677 GCA_036272795.1 Pseudonocardia sp. | reverse complement strand
TCGCGCAACGTCACGGGTCCCTGGCGACGGACCCTGCGCCTGTTAGCTCCACCCATAGTCCTATCCAAGGTATCCATCGACAGCCAATGCTCCGGCGATAACACGCGGCGAACAGGCGAATGTAAGGCGAAACCCGAGGTTGCCCCTGCTTGCGGCCGTGCCATAAAACGTGTTGGTGACAATTGGGTACTTCAGCACCGGGCCGTACGCGTGACGCTTGTCGCGGCGTTCACATTTCCGTGGGACGTCATCGGCGACCCGCGGGCGGCCGGACGGCTGCGCGATCTCGGGGCGGATACCGCCGTGCTCGCCGCCGCTTACCACTCCACCACGGCGATCACCCCGAGGCACCCCGTGCACCGCATCGTCCAGGCCCGCCACTCGGCGGTCTACTACCCGCCAGACCCGGCTCGCTGGCAGGACTCGACGCTGCGGCCAGCCGCGCAATCCTGGACCGGGACACAGGACCCGTACGGCGCTGCCGCCGGGCAGTTGCGCGACGCGGGCCTCGCGGTACACGCCTGGGTAGTGCTCACCCATAACTCGCTGCTGGCGCAGTCGCACCCGGAGCAGGCCATCCGCAACGCCTACGGCGACCGTTACGGGTGGGCGCTGTGCGCAGCACAGCCGGAGGTCCGCGCGTACGCGGCGGCCCTCGCCGCCGAGTCCGCCACACGGCCCGGCACCTCCGGCGTGGAACTTGAGGCCTGCGGCTGGTACGGCTGTCAGCACCTGCACGCGCACGACAAGACCGACGGCGTCCGGCTCGGCACAGCCGGGGCGTACCTGCTCTCGCTCTGCTTCTGCCGCACCTGCCAGGAGGGCTACGCCCGCCACGGCGTCGATCCCGGCCGCCTCCGCAAGGCGGTCGCCGAAGCACTTGAACCTCTCTGGCACTCCGGTGCCGATTCCGCTGCCAAGGACGACTACGGCTGGGAGACGGTCCGCGACCTTCTCGGTCTGGAGCTCGCCGAGGCCACACTCGCCTACCGGGTGGCCGCCGCCAGGCGGCTGCGGCAGGAGGTGATCGCCGCGGTCCGCGCTCAGGCGCCGGGCTGCCGCATCGTGCTGCGCGCCGACCCCGCACCGTACCGGACCGGCGCGGACTCAGGCGTGCTGGCCGGCCAGGCACTCGAAGACGCCGACGGCCTGGTCGCCTGGGCCGAGGCCGTCGATGCGGTCACGGCCGACGCTACCCCGGCGGGCACGCTCCCGGCCGGCAAGGCGCTCGCCGCCATCCACCACATCATCTCCGCCGCCGCCGGCAACCCTGACTTCAACCCGCCCGCGGGCGCGACCGAGATCCGCCTGTACCATCCTGGCCTCGCCAGTGACCAGGATCTGCGCGTCGCGGCCGCCGCCGTGAACCGTTTCCTGTCCGCTCACCTTGGGTAAGCGAGCACGGCGACCGCCAGCGGCGGCAACGTGATCGGGCCGGTGACCTGGCGTCCGGTGATCAGGTCGGTGCCCTCGGGTGCGACCGAAACGGTGGCCGCCTCGCTACCGGAATGGTTGAGCAGGAACAGGTACTCGGCACTGTCGGTCGCTCGGCGGGCCGCCTCGATGAACTCCGGCGCGCCGGCCACCACCGGGGAGATCCTCGCTTCGGCCACCGCACCGAGCAGCGTGCGGGCCAGGCCCGGCCGGTCAAGCCGTGTCCCGACGTAGACCACCCGG
>DATAYB010000809.1:0-11080 GCA_036272795.1 Pseudonocardia sp. | reverse complement strand
CCGGCAGTGCCTGGTCGAGGTGGAGCTGGGTGGCCGGCCGATGCCGAAACCGCAGGCCAGCTGCACCATGACGGTGGCCGACGGGATGGTGGTCAAGACCCAGCACACCTCGAAGGTGGCCGACAAGGCGCAGCAGGGCGTGATGGAGCTGCTGCTGATCAACCACCCGCTGGACTGCCCGATCTGCGACAAGGGCGGCGAGTGCCCGCTGCAGAACCAGGCGATGAGCGGCGGCCGGGCCGATTCGCGGTTCATCGACCGCAAGCGGACGTTCCCCAAGCCGTTGCCGATCTCGACCCAGGTGCTGCTGGACCGCGAGCGCTGTGTGCTCTGCCAGCGTTGTACCCGGTTCTCCGAGGAAATCGCCGGCGACCCGTTCATCGAGCTGCTCGAGCGGGGCGCCAACCAGCAGATCGGCGTCGCGGCGGACAAGCCGTTCCAGTCCTACTTCTCCGGCAACACCATCCAGATTTGCCCGGTCGGCGCGCTGACCAGCGCCGCGTACCGGTTCCGCTCCCGGCCGTTCGACCTGGTCTCGACGCCGGGGGTGAACGAGCACGACTCCGGCGGTGCCGCGATCCGCATCGACACCCGCCGGGGCGGGGTCATGCGCAGGCTGGCCGGTAACGACCCCGACGTCAACGAGGAGTGGATCGACGACAAGACCCGCTTCGCGTTCCGCTACCTCACCTCCACCGGGCGGATCCTGCGCCCACAGGTGCGCGGCGCGGACGGTCAGCTGGCCGAGGCGTCCTGGACCGACGCGCTGCGCGCCGCCGCCGAGGGCCTGCTGCGGGCCCGGGACGGCGAGTACCCGGTCGAGCCGAACGAGGACGGCGGGGCAGCCACCGCGCCCAAGGGCATCGGGGTGCTGGCCGGCGGCCGGCTCACCCGCGAGGACGCCTACGCCTACGCCAAGTTCGCCCGGCTGGCCGCCCGTACGAACGACGTGGACTTCCGGGTCGGCGTGCACGAGGCCACCTCGGCCGAGGAGCTGGAGTTCCTGGCCACGCACGTGGTCGGGCAGACCCCGGACACCGGCGGGCTCACGTTCACCGGGCTGGAGCACGCGCCGGCGGTGCTGTGCGTCGCGCTGGACCCCGAGGAGGAGGCCAGCACGGTCTTCCTGCGGCTGCGCAAGGCGCACCGCAAGGGCGGGCTGCGGGTCTTCCAGCTCGGTCAGTGGAGCACCCCCGGCGTGCTGAAGACCGGCGCGACGCTGATCAGGGCGGTGCCGGGCACCGAACCGACCGTGCTCGGCGAGCTGTCGGGCGAGGTGCTCGACGCGCTGGGCCAGTCCGGCGCGGCGATCCTGGTCGGCCCGAGGGCCGCCGAGGTCCCCGGGCTGTACGCGGCGGTGTCCGCGCTGGCCGTGCGGACCGGGGCCGCCATCGGCTGGGTGCCGGGGCGGGCCGGTGACCGGGGCGCGCTGGATGCCGGCGCGGTGCCGACCCTGCTGCCCGGCGGCCGCTCGGTCACCGACGCGGCCGCGCGGGGCGTGCTGGCCGCCGACTGGGGCCTCAGCGGTCCCGACGAGCTGCCGTCCGAGCCCGGGCGCGGCACCGCGGGGATGCTGGCGGCCGCCGCGGCCGGGGAGCTGGCCGGGCTGGTGGTCGGCGGGTTCGACCCCGACGACACCGCCGACCCGGCGCTGGCCGTCGCCGCGCTGCGGGCGGCCCGCTTCGTGGTCAGCCTCGAGCTGCACCGGTCCGCGGTCACCGAGCTGGCCGACGTGGTGCTGCCGATCGCGCCCGACGTCAACCGGGACGGCAGCTACCTGAACTGGGAGGGCCGGCGCCGCCCGTTCGGCATCACGCTGGCCGCGCCGGGCATGCTGCCGGACTGCCGGGTGCTGGACACCCTGGCCGTCGAGATGGACGTCGACCTGTTCACCCAGACCCCGGCGGCGGCCTCGGCCGAGCTGGCCAAGGTCGGTCTGGTCGGCGCGGCGCGGCCCAGCGGCCCGGTGACGGCCGGGAACCCGGCCCGGGCCGGTACGCCGGAGCGTGGGCAGGCGGTGTTGGCGACCTGGCGACAGCTGCTCGGCATCTCCAGCCTGACCATCGACGAACCGCACCTGGCCGGCACGGCCAGAGCCCCGGAGATCCGGGTCAACCAGGCCACCGCGGAGGCACTCGGGTTGACCGAGGGCGGTACGGCGGTGGTGGCCACCGAGCACGGCGCGGTCACGCTGCCGGTCCGGTTGGCCGACCTGCCGGACGACGTGGTGTGGCTACCGGCCAACTCGCCGGGCTCGAGGCTGAGGCTGACGCTCGGCGCCGGGCACGGTGACCTGGTCACGGTCAGTTCGGGAGGGAACTGATGAACCCCCTGTCCCTGGCTGGGTTGTCTGGCCAGTCCGCAAGCTACCTGGCTGGGTTGTCTGGCCAGTCCGCAAGCTACCTGGCTGCGAATGAACAGCGCACCCAGGAGCTGCTCGCCCAGGACCCGCTCTGGCTGATCATCGTCAAGGTGGTGGCGCTGTTCGTCTTCGCGCTGCTGATGCCGATGTTCCTGGTCGCCTTCGAGCGCAAGGTGGTCGGCCGGATGCAGCACCGGCCGGGCCCGAACCGGACCGGCCCCGGCGGCTGGCTCCAGGCGCTGGCCGACGCGCTGAAGATGGCCTTCAAGGAAGACATCATGCCGGCCAACGCCGACAAGGTGGTCTTCTTCCTGGCCCCGGTGATCTCGGCGATCCCGGCGTTCCTGGCCCTGTCGGTGCTGCCGTTCGGCCCGGAGGTGTCGATCTTCGGGCACCACACCGTGCTGCAGCTGACCGACCTGCCGGTCGGGGTGCTGGTCACGCTGGCCTGCTCGTCGATCGGTGTCTACGGCATCGTGCTCGCCGGCTGGGCCTCGGGCTCGCCGTACCCGCTGCTGGGCGCACTGCGCTCGGCCGCCCAGGTGATCTCCTACGAGATCGCGATGGGGCTCTCCATCGTGGCGGTGATCCTCTACGCCGGCACGCTGTCCACCGCCGGGATCGTGGACGCCCAGCAGAGCGCCTGGTACGGCGGACTGCTGGTCCCCAGCTTCGTGATCTTCTGCATCTCGATGGTCGGCGAGACCAACCGGGCCCCGTTCGACCTGGCCGAGGCCGAGTCCGAGCTGGTCGGTGGTTTCCACACCGAGTACGCGTCCTCGCTGAAGTGGGCGATGTTCTTCCTGGCCGAGTACGTGAACATGGTGATCGTCTCGGCCATGGCGTCCACCCTGTTCCTGGGCGGCTGGCGGGCCCCGTGGCCGCTGAGCCTGTGGGCCGGCGCGAACCAGGGCTGGTGGCCGCTGCTCTGGTTCTTCATCAAGATGATGGTCTTCCTGTTCGTGTTCGTCTGGCTGCGCGGCACGCTGCCCCGGATCCGCTACGACCAGTTCATGAAGCTGGGCTGGAAGGGGCTGGTCCCGGTCAGCCTGCTGTGGATTTTGATGATCTTCGCAATCCGTACCTGGCGGGCCCAGACCGGCCACACCGCGCTGACCGCGGTGGTGGTGATCGGGGTGCTCGTGGTGGCCCTGCTGATCTTCATGGCTCTGGTGCCCGACATGCGCAAACCGCAGTCCCCCGAGGTCGAGCCGGCCTCGGACTACCCGGTGCCGCCGCTGGACCTGACGGTGCCGACGCTGCCGAAGCACCGTCAGCGGGTTGCCGTCGCGGCCGACGACTCCCGGCAGCAACCGGCCGACCCCGAGGCGCTCGCCGCGGCGCCGACCGCGCCCTCCCCGGGGCAGGGAAGGAGCTCGCACGATGCTTGATTCCATCAAGGGCTTCGGCGTCACCTTCGGCACCATGTTCAAGAAGGTGGTCACCGAGCAGTACCCGGAGGACTTCCGGCCGACCGCGCCGCGCTACCACGGCCGCCACCAGCTCAACCGGCACCCGGACGGGCTGGAGAAGTGCGTCGGCTGCGAGCTGTGCGCCTGGGCGTGCCCCGCCGACGCGATCTTCGTCGAGGGCGGCGACAACACCGAGGAGGCGCGGTTCTCCCCGGGGGAGCGCTACGGCGCCGACTACCAGATCAACTATCTGCGCTGCATCGGCTGCGGGCTGTGTGTCGAGGCCTGCCCGACCCGGTCCCTCACGATGATCAACTTTTACGAGCTGGCCGACGACGACCGGCAGCGCCTGATCTACACCAAGGAAGACCTGCTGGCGCCGCTGCTGCCGGGCATGGAGCAGCCGCCGCACCCGATGCGCCTGGGTGACGACGAGCAGGACTACTACGTGTACGCGCCCGCGCACGCGGCGGACCCGAACGTCACCGACGCCGTCGAGGAACAGGTCAAATGAGCCACCTGATCACCGCGCTCGCCCAGGGGGCCGCCGATACGGGCGGCCCGGTCAGCCTCGGCGAGTCGATCGCCTTCTGGGTACTGGGCGTCGTCGCGCTGTCCGGCGCACTGGGTATGGTGTTCGCCCGCAACGCGGTGCACTCCGCGCTGTGGCTCGTCGTCACCATGCTCTGCCTCGGCGCGCTGTACATGGTCCAGCAGGCGCCGTTCCTCGGCTTCGTGCAGATCATCGTCTACACGGGCGCGGTGATGATGCTGTTCCTGTTCGTGCTGATGCTGGTCGGCAGGGACAGCTCGGACTCGGTGGTCGAGGTGCTGCGCGGCCAGCGGCTGGCCGGCGCGATCTTCGGACTGGCGTTCGTGGTCCTGCTGATCGGCTCGCTCGCCAACTCGCTGGTCTCGGTGCAGCCGGTCGGCCTCGGCGCCGTCAACTCGGCGCCGAGCGGCAACGTGGGCGGCATCGGCCGGCTGGTGTTCACGCAGTACCTGTTCCCGTTCGAGCTGACCTCGGCGCTGCTGATCACCGCCGCGCTCGGCGCCATGCTGCTGGCCTTCTCGCAGGCCCGCAACGAGGCCAAGAAGGGCCAGCGGGCCACGGTGGAGGCCCGGCTGCGCGGCGAGCACGACCGCATCTCGCCGCTGCCCGGTCCCGGCGTGTTCGCCACCGCCAACTCGGTGGCCACGCCCGCGCTGCTGCCGGACGGCTCGATCGCCCCCGAGTCGCTGTCCGTGCTGATCGAGTCCGCGCCGGCCGACGAGCCGCCACCGCCCCCGGTGGACGCGCACGCCCTCGCCGGTGCCCGCCCCGAGTCCACCGACTCCGAGCTGACCGGGGGTACCCAGTCATGACCCCGACGTACTACCTGCTCCTCTCGGCCCTGCTGTTCTCCATCGGCGCCGTCGGCGTACTGGTCCGGCGCAACGCGATCGTCGTGTTCATGTGCGTCGAGCTGATGCTCAACGCGGTGAACCTGACCCTGGTCACCTTCGCCCGGATCAACGGCCAGCTGGACGGCCAGGTCATGGCGTTCTTCGTGATGGTGGTGGCCGCCGCCGAGGTCGTGGTCGGCCTGGCGATCATCATGTCCATCTTCCGCACCCGTCGGTCTGCCTCGGTGGACGACGCGAACCTGCTCAAGTACTAGGAGAACCGACCGTGCGTAGCTCCCCAGCCGTGGTGGCGGCATGAGTACCGAACTCCTCGCGGCCACCCCGCAGGTCGAGGCGGCGACAGGTGTGACCGGGCTCGCCTGGTTGCTGTTCGTGCTGCCGGCCTTCGGTGCCCTGGTGCTGTTCCTGGCCGGCCGGCGGGCCGACGCCTGGGGACACCTGCTGGGCTGCCTCACCGTGGTGGCGTCCTTCGTGGTCGGCCTCACGATCTTCCTGCACACCCTGGGCCTGGCACCGGAGCAGCGCACCGCCGAGCTGAAGCTGTACTCCTGGATCTCGGTGGGCTCGCTGCACGTGGACTTCGGGCTGCGGCTTGACCCGCTCTCGCTGACCTTCGTGCTGCTGATCACCGGCGTCGGTTCGCTGATCCACATCTACTCGATCGGCTACATGAGCCACGACCCGGGCCGGCGGCGCTTCTTCGCGCAGCTGAACCTGTTCGTCACGGCGATGCTGCTGCTGGTCGTCGGCAACAACTTCGTGATGCTGTACCTGGGCTGGGAGGGCGTCGGCCTGGCGTCCTACCTGCTGATCGGCTTCTACCAGGACCGGCCGTCGGCGGCGACCGCCGCGAAGAAGGCCTTCCTGATGAACCGGGTCGGCGACGTCGGCCTCGCGCTGGCGATCTTCCTGCTCTGGACGAACCTCGGCACGGTGCAGTACACGGAGGTCTTCGCCCGGATCGGCCAGCTGTCGCCGGGCACCGTGCTGGCGGTCTGCGTGCTGCTGCTGCTCGGCGCCTGCGGCAAGTCCGGCCAGTTCCCGCTGCAGGCCTGGTTGCCGGACGCCATGGAGGGCCCGACCCCGGTCTCCGCCCTGATCCACGCGGCAACGATGGTCACCGCCGGTGTCTACCTGGTTGCCCGGTGCAACCCGATCTACGACGTCAGCGCGAACGGCCGGCTGATCGTCACCATCATCGGCACGATCACGCTGCTGCTCGGCGCGATCATCGGCTGTGCCTACGACGACATCAAGAAGGTGCTGGCCTACTCCACGGTGAGCCAGATCGGCTACATGATGCTGGCCGTCGGCCTCGGCCCGGCCGGCTACGCGCTCGGCATCACGCACCTGCTCACCCACGGCTTCTTCAAGGCCGGGCTGTTCCTCGGCGCCGGCTCGGTGATGCACGGCATGAACGACGACGTGAACATGCGCCACTTCGGCGGGCTGGCCAAGCACATGCCGATCACGTTCGCCACCTTCGGGCTCGGCTACCTCGCGCTGATCGGGTTCCCGTTCCTGTCCGGCTACTACTCGAAGGACGCGATCATCGAGGCCGCCGCCGCCCAGCCCGGCTGGCGCGGCCTGGTGATGGGCGGGCTGGCCATGCTGGCCGCGGGGCTCACGGCGTTCTACATGACCCGCCTGGTGATCATGACCTTCTTCGGCGAGAAACGCTGGCAGAAGCTCAAGGCTCCGGACGGGCACGACTACCACCCGCACGAGTCGCCGGCCTCGATGACCATCCCGATGATCATTCTGGCTTTCGGCTCGGTGTTCGCGGGCTTCCTGCTCACCCAGGGCCACGCACTGGCCGGCTGGCTCGCGCCGACGCTGGGCGAGCTCGAGGAGCAGCACGGCGGCTCGCTCTCGGGGTCCGGCGTGGCGATCGGCACCCTGGTGCTCTCCGGGCTCGGCGTGCTGATCGCCTACCTGGTGGTCGGCCGGCGGCCCACCCCGGTGACACGGCCGGAGCCGGTGGCCTGGCCGGTCCAGGCGGCGCGGCGCGACCTCTACGCCAACGCCATCAACGAGGCGCTGATCGCCCGCCCGGGCACCTGGCTCGCCAGGGCGCTGGTCTTCGTGGACAACAAGGGCGTGGACGGCATCGTGAACGGCACGGCCGCGCTGCTCGGCGGCACGTCGGGGCGGATGCGCCGGCTGCAGACCGGGTTCGTCAGGTCCTACGCGCTGAGCATGCTCGGCGGCACGGTTTTGGTCATTGCGGCGCTGCTGGCCGTCCGGTTCGGGACCCAGTGAGGTTGGCGTGAATAGCTCACACAGCGTGCTCCTGCTCATCCTGCTGCTGCTGCCGGCTGTCGGTGCGGCGGCCGTGGCGCCCCTGCGCGACAACCCCAAGGCGGCCAAGTCACTGGCACTGGCCGTCGCACTGGTCGAGCTGCTGCTCACGGTCGTGACCTGGTTCTCCTACTCCGTGGCCGGCGCGGCGACCGAGCGGTTCCAGCTGGTCTTCGACGCGCCATGGATCCCCAGCTTCGGCACCCGCATCACCCTCGGCGTGGACGGCATCGCGCTGGTCATGCTCGCGCTGATCGCGGTGCTGGTGCCGGTCGTGATGGGCTCCTCGTGGGCGGACAAGCTGCCGGAGGGCCGCACGGCCGCCGGCTTCTACGGGCTGCTGCTGGCCACCCAGGCCACCCTGGTCGGGGTGTTCGCGGCGACCGACGTGTTCCTGTTCTACGTGTTCTTCGAGGTCATGCTGATCCCGATGTACTTCCTGATCGGGCGGTTCGGCGGCCCGAAGCGGCAGTACGCGGCGGTCAAGTTCTTCCTGTACTCGCTGCTCGGCGGGTTGGTCATGCTGGCCGGCGTGATCGGGGTGTACGTCGTCAGCGGCCAGCACCTCGCGGCCAGCACCTTCAGCTGGACCGAGCTGCAGTCCATCGCCGGCCAGGTGCCCGAGTCGGTGCAGATCTGGCTGTTCCTCGGCTTCTTCGTCGCGTTCGCCATCAAAGCGCCGCTGGTGCCGTTCCACACCTGGCTGCCCGACGCCGGTGCCGAGGCCCCGATCGGGGCGGGCGTGCTGCTGGTCGGCGTGCTGGACAAGGTGGCGACGTTCGGCTTCCTGCGCTACTGCCTGCCGCTGTTCCCGGCCGCCTCGAAGGTCTTGGCGCCGCTGGTGCTGGTGCTCTCGGTGATCGGGATCATCTACGCGGCGCTGCTCGCGGTCGGCCAGAACGACATGAAGCGGTTCGTCTCGTACACGTCGATCGCGCACTTCGGCTTCATCTCGCTGGGCATCTTCGCCTTCTCCACCCAGGCGTTCGCCGGCTCGGTGCTGTACATGGTCAACCACGGCATCACGACCGGCTTGCTGTTCATCGTGGTCGGCATGCTGATCGCGCGCGGCAACTCGCGGCTCGTCAGCGACTACGGCGGTGTCGCCAAGCTGACGCCTGCGCTGGCCGGGGTGTTCCTGCTCGCCGGGCTGGCCTCGCTGGCCCTGCCGGGCACCAACTCCTTCGTCAGCGAGTTCCTGGTGCTGATCGGCTCGTTCCCGCGCGAGCCCGTCTACACGATCATCGCCACGGTCGGCATCATCTTCGCCGCGCTGTACGTGCTGTGGGTCTACCAGCGGGTCTTCCAGGGCCCGGTGCGCGGTGACGCGGTCATGGCGTCGGTGGCAGGGCCCGGCTCGCTGGCCGACCCCGGCACCGTCGCCGGCGCGGTGCGCAGCACCTTCGCCGACCTCACCAAGCGGGAGATCGGGGTACTCACCCCGCTCGTGGCGCTAATCCTGCTGCTCGGCTTCTTCCCCGGCCCCGTGCTGGACGTGATCAACCCGTCGGTGACGGCGACCATGCAGGAGGTCGGCCTTGCCGACCCAGTTGGAGGGGTGACCCGGTGACGGTCTCGGCATTGACGCAGGCCGGCCTGACTGAGCTGACCAGCTCGGCCGCTGTGCTGGCCCAAGGGCCGATCGTGGCGCCCTCGGTGGCCTACTTCGCGCTGTCCCCGGTGCTGGTCATCCTCGGTGCGGCCTGCCTCGGCGTGCTGGTGGAGGCGTTCCTGCCCAAGCCGCAGCGGTGGGCGGCGCAGGTCTCGCTGACCCTGGTCGCGCTCGTCGTGGCGGGCATCCTGCTGGGCGTCTACGCGAGCTCGGGCCCGGCGCCGATCAAGACGGTGTCCGACGCGATCGCGGTGGACCGGCCGACGCTGTTCATGTGGGGCACCCTGCTGGCCCTCGGGCTCGGCGGCGTGCTGCTGATCGCGGACCGCTCGGTCGAGCCCGGCGGCGCGTTCGTCACCGACGGCCCGGTGCCGGCCGGTACGCCGCAGGACCGGATCACCGCCGGCCGCGCCGGCATGCAGACCGAAGTGCTGCCGCTGACCCTGTTCGCGCTGGGCGGCATGATGACCTTCTGCTCGGCCAACGACCTGCTCACCATGTTCGTCGCGCTCGAGGTGCTCAGCCTGCCGCTGTACCTGCTGTCCGGGCTGGCTCGGCGCAGGCGGCTGCTCTCGCAGGAGGCGGCGGTCAAGTACTTCCTGCTCGGGGCGTTCGCCTCGGCGTTCTTCCTGTACGGGCTCGCGCTGCTCTACGGCTACGCGGGCTCGGTGAAGCTGTCCGACATCGCGGCGGCCTCGGCGGCCTCGCAGCGCTCCGACACCCTGCTGTTCGGCGGGCTCGCGCTGCTCATCGTCGGCCTGCTGTTCAAGGCGTCGGTCGGCCCGTTCCACACCTGGACCCCGGACGTCTACCAGGGCGCCCCGACGCCGGTCACCGCGTTCATGTCGGCGGCCACCAAGGTCGCCGCGTTCGGCGCGATCCTGCGGGTGCTCACGGTCGGCTTCGGTGACACCCGGTGGGAGTGGCGCGGCGTGCTGTGGGCCGTGGCCATCGTGTCCATGGTGATCGGTGCCGTGATCGGTCTCACGCAGACCGACGTCAAGCGGATGATCGCCTACTCGTCGGTGGCACACGCCGGCTTCATCCTGATCGGTGCGATCTCCATCACGGCCGCCGGCCTGTCCGGCACGATGTTCTACCTGCTCACCTACGGCTTCACGACGCTCGCCGCGTTCGGTGTGGTCAGCCTGGTGCGCGACGGCAACGGCGAGGCGACCCACCTGTCCCAGTGGGCGGGGCTCGCCAAGCGCTCGCCGATCACGGCCGGTGTCATGGCGTTCCTGCTGCTCGCCCTCGCCGGCATCCCGCTGACCAGCGGTTTCACCGGCAAGTTCGCGGTCTTCTCGGCGGCGTTGGCGGACGGCATGGCGCCGCTCGTGGTGATCGCGCTGATCGTCAGCGCGGTGGCCGCGTTCTTCTACCTGCGGGTGATCGTGCTGATGTACTTCAGCGAGCCGGCCGCCGACGGTCCCACCGTGACCGTGCCCGGAGCGTTCACCACCGCCGCCATCACCCTCGGCGTGCTGATCACCCTGCTGCTCGGGGTGGCGCCGGCGCTGGCCTTGTCGTGGGCCGGTGGCGGGCCCTTCGTAAGCTGACGGGTGTGAGTGGGGCGAGCGGGGCTAATCGAGTGGCCGGTGTCGAGTTCCTCGACGCCAACCTGGCCGAGGTGGTCGACGGCGGGCTGGTGCGCGTCGAGGAGCTGTTACGCCAGGAGGTGAGCAGCCAGTACGACTTCGTCACGGAGACTTCACTGCACCTGATGCAGGCCGGGGGTAAGCGCTTCCGGCCGCTGTTCACCCTGCTCGCCGGCCAGGTCGGGCCGCGCGGTGACTCTCCGGACGTGATCACCGCGGCGGCCGTCACCGAGCTGATCCATCTGGCGACGCTCTACCACGACGACGTGATGGACTCCGCCACCATGCGGCGCGGCGCCCCGAGTGCGAACGCGCGCTGGGACAACTCGGTGGCCATCCTGACCGGCGACTACCTGTTCGCGCACGCCTCCCGGCTGGTCGCCGACCT
>DATAYB010000808.1:0-5972 GCA_036272795.1 Pseudonocardia sp. | reverse complement strand
TCCCCCGACGCCCCGTTCGGCGGGCTGAAGTGGAGCGGCCTCGGCGTGGAGAACGGCCCGTGGGGGCTGCACGCCTACACCGACATCCAGGTGCTGCACCGCAACCGAGGCGCCGCCGGCCCAGGCGCCGTCTGACCAGAGCTATCTGAGCAGAGCCGCTTGAGCTCAGGCACCGTCTGTACTCAGGCGCCGCTGAGCACAGCCGCCGTCCGACCACAGCCCGCACCCGACGAATTCCGCACAATCTAGCGACTCAGTGAGCATAATCTAGCGACTCGCGGAAGGGCCCAGCATCGGCCTGGCGCTCACCCAGCGACCTACCCGGACCGAGCTCATCGGGGTCGTTCGGGGTGAGCGCGGCCTGGATCGCCCGGCAGACCGCGTCGAACGTCGTGGCGTCAAGCCGACCCTTGATCCGGCCACCGCTGCCATTACGAGACTTGGCCAGGTACAGCTCATTGACCAGCTGATCCTCATCCTCTGGCGCCGGCCCGTCCTGATCGAGCTTCTCGATCACGTCCACGGCCAGCCGGGCCAACTGATCAGGCCGGTACAGCCGAGCCCAGTCGGCCCTGGTCCCGTCTAAGACGCTTTTCGAATTGACCAGCCGTCCTGAGGTGACCGAATTATTCGAGCCGTCGGGACGCCGCAGGCTCCCGACGGAGCACGAGACGGCAGCCACCCCTCAGGGCGCGCGCCCGGCCAACCTGGGATACCGGCTACGACCGAGCCAGATAGGTGGCGAGCACCACGAGCGGACCGTTGACGTGGACCCGCCCAGCTCGGTGCAGACCGCGAAGGCGCAGTCGGCCGCGTTGCCCAACTGGTCGGCCCCGAGCGGTGTCGACCACGAGCGGTGTCGACCAGTTCCTGTCCGACGGGCGGCCGTTCGCCAGACCTGAGCAGCGGTCTCCCAGATCGGCGGCTGGTGCGGCAGCTTGACCCCGGCGGCGGCGTCGCGCGCCCGCCCGCGCCCACCTCGAGCGGCTGCTGACCGACGATAATCGCTGCGCCACGCCGTTTACTGACAATTTCCGCTCGAACTCTCAGTCAAAGTTCGAGAGGGACGCGCCTGATGCGGGTTGTCTGAAGGATCTCTCAGGCAAGCGTGTCGCCAAATTACGGGTCGGCTGTGAGGTCGCTATGGTACGCCGCGACGGCAGGCGCCGTTCTGTTCTGCGCCCCGCGATGTTCCCCCGAGCATTGCGGCAGGTGCGCGGTTTGCCGTGGACATCGTTGTTGTATCGAACAACATTTTTAGGAGTCCGGACCATGATTCGTCGCATGTCTGTGTCAGTGTTGGCCGCCGCGGCCTGTGCGCTTATTGCTGGCGGTGCCAGTGGGCAGGTCGCGCTCGCCAGTGTCAGCACTCCGCTGGCCGCGTCCGGCTATTCCGTCCAGGCGGCGCCGCCTGCTAAGACGTGTGCCGCCAACTACACCCAGGGCACCATCGGTGGCCAGCCCAAATGCCTCGCCGCAGGCCAGCAGTGCCAGCAGGCCAATGCCAAGGACTACACGCAGTACGGCTTTACCTGCGGCAAGGTGGGCACCCGCTTCCAGCTGACCAAGAACTCGGGCGCCAAGCCCGCCGCTAAGCCCACGGTCGCCCCTAAGCCCGCCGCGAAGCCGGCTCCGGCGCACCACTGAGCTTTACGCGACGGTGAGCCTCCGCTCGGAGGCTCTTGATCTCTCGCCCTCGCGGCGGGTCAGGTAGATCTGACCCGCCGCGGGGGCTTTTGTGTTGGTGCGGCAGATTTGCTTTCTCGTGCGAAGAAATTCACAGCCGAGGGGGTTAATCGTGCGATAGACGTTGTCCGGTGACGGGGAGCTCGACCACTCGACGTTCGTCGTAGCGGGGATTGTTGGCGGCGCCCGCGCGAAGGCTCCCTCACACCACGCTTGGGCAAGTAGGCGTCCGGGCCGGAGTGAAAGTTTCACCCGAGCCGGCCGCGACGTCGAGCAGTCGGGCATCCCGCGCCAGCCGGACGATCTCGCGGCGGAAGGTTTCCGGAGAGTTACGCGACGGCGATCTCTCGGCGACGGACCGCTGACGAGCTGGAGTTTTGATCTTTTTGATGGGGTGGTTGGGGCCACTGGTGGCTAGGGTGGCCGCTGACCACAGTGGATCACAGCGACCGAGGAACGATCGTAGTGAACGGCGATCACGAGCACGGCGGGTTCGACATCCCGCTGGCCTACATCGATCCCGCCGGTAGGGCGGTTGATCACCGGTTGCTGGGGGACTTCGTCGGCGCGTCGGTCGCCGGCTGTCGCTCCTGCCGCGACGCGCTGCTCACCTTCGTCGCCGAGGACTCGCCGACCACCGCGCGGCTGGTGGAGCTGGCCTGCATCTCCACCCGCGAGCTGCTCGGCGGGCTGCCCACCACGATGACGTCGGAGGACGCCGGTGGCCCGGTCGGACGGGAGTTCCGGCGGCTCGCGGGCGCCGGGGTGGACGGCGCGAACAGCGCGATGTTCGCCGCCTGCGCGAGCATGACAAGCGAGCAGCGCCGCGCGGCCGCCGACACGGCCTCCGGGATCCTCGTCTCGCAGCTCCGGATGGGCCTGTCGCACTGAGCTGTGGGCACGGCGCGGCGCGGCGCGCTACATGTCGAGCACGAGGTCCGAGTCCGGGCGTGAGCAGCAGATCAGCACCGACCCCTCGGCGGGCGGTTCGAGCGGGCTGGGCCGGTAGCTGACCCGGCCGGACAGCAACGGGGTCACGCACATGTGGCAGACGCCGGTGCGGCACGACCACCGGGTGGGCACGTCGCACGACTCGGCGAACTCGAGCACGCTGGTGGACCCGTCGAAGGGCACCGAGAGCCCGCTGCGGGCGAAGGTGACCAGGGGACCGGTGCCGGGTGGCCCCTCTGGAGCGTGCGGCGGGACGACGGTCTGGTCGACGACGCCGGGGTTGATCGCGCCCAGCGCGCCGAACAGCTCGCTGTGCACGTCCGTGATGCCCAGTGTCTCCAACCCCGCACGGATATCGGTCATGAAGGCGTCCGGCCCGCAGACGTAGGCGGTGGCATCGAGCGGTAGCCCGAGCCCGGCCAGGGCGGCCGCGTCGAGCCGGCCGCCGTGGGCGCCGGTGCTCGTGAGCTCGGGTGGGGTGGCGGCGGTGTAGAAGACGTGCTGGTGGGTGTGGTCGAGCGTGGTGAGCAGGTCGCTCGCCTCGGTGCGGAAGGCGTGCTCGGCGGGGCGGCGGGCGGCGTGCAGCCACCAGACGTCACGCCCGCTGTGCTGGTCGGCCAGTGCGTGCAGCATGGCCAGCACAGGGGTCACACCCACGCCGGCGGAGATCAGGAGCACCGGGTTGGCGCCGTCCAGGAGCACGAAGTCCCCACGCGGCGCGGCCACCTCGACGATCGAACCGACGCGCAGCGCGCTGTGCAGGTAGCGGCTGACCAGCCCGTGTGGCTCGCGCTTGACACTGATCCGGTAGCCGGGCGCCCCGGGCGCGGACGACAGCGAGTAGCTGCGCACCGGGGCGGGGGTGCCGGCGTCGGCCAGACGCAGCGTGAGGAACTGGCCGGGTTGCGCGGCCGGCAGGGGCGCGTCCGCTGGTTCGCCGTCCGCTGGTTCGGCGTTCGCTGGTTCGAACAGGAACGAGGTGATCGTGGTGCTCTCGACGACCGAGGAACGGACGCGCAGCCGCCGGAAACCGGGCCATGCCGAGACGGCCGTGGGAGGGGCGGCCCCGGGATGCGCGGGCCCCTCGAGCAACTCGCGGAAGGAGCCCTGCCAGCCGAGGCTCAGCGCCGGGATCTCGAGCGCGCGGCGCAGGTCGGCGGTCTCGCGGTGCGGGAGGTAGAGCAGCGCGTCGATCTCGGCGACGGTCATGCGCTGCGGGCCGTCGCCGATCTGGACGATCTCGTCGCCGGCCCTGACCTCGCCCTCGGTGATTACCCGCAGGTAGAAGCCCGGCCGGTGGTGGGCGACGAGCAGTGACGGCAGGTCGGGCTCGCCCAGTCGCATGCCGATCCGGAAGCAGGTCACCCTCGGCTGGGTGACCTCGAACTCCGCGTCGCCGATGCGGAACCGGTCGCCGATGCAGACTTGGTCGTCGCCGAGCCCGTCGACGGTGAAGTTCTCGCCGAACGCCCCGAACTCGATGTCGTCGCGGCCGAAGTGGCTCCGCCAGTGCGTGTACGAGTCGGCCTGGTAGACCAGCACGGCCCGGTTCTCCCCACCGTGGCCCCCCAGGTCGCCCTGGCGGTCACCGTCGATGTTGAGCCGCCGGACCTTGAGAGGCCCCACCACCGGCTGCTTCCAGATCCCGGTGTGGACCGACCGGCCGCGCCACGGGACGTTCTTGGGCAGCCCGACGTTGAGCGAGAGCAACGTCGCCATGCGGACCTCCTTCCTCGGTGCGCGCCAGGCCCAGTCCGAGCCACCAGCTGGATAGCCGCGCTCCTGCAGTGTCCACGTATTGCCGTCCGGATCGGTGAGCGCCGCGAAGCCGGCGTAGTCGCCGTGCTCGGGGTCAGCTGGACGAGTCAGGCCCGCCGGGTGGGGCGATCTCGTCGACGTCGAGGCCCCGGTCGACGCCGTGCGGGCTGACCTGCTGGCCGGGTTCGAGCTCGAGGACCTTGCCGTCGAGCAGCACCGTGACCTTGTCCTGCTCGAAGGAGACCAGGTCGCGCACCCGGCCGACCTCGGGCCACGCCTCCGGGTAGTACCAGGCCGCGCCCTTGACGCCCGCGACGTCGTAGTAGCTGGCCAGGCCCTTGTAGGGGCAGAACGTCTGGCCTTCGATCGGGGTCAGCGCCGACTCGTCGATGTCCGCCCTCGGTACGTACCAGCGCGGCGCGAAACCCGACTCGAAGAGCACCAGCGGCGCGTGGCTGTCGGCGATCACCCGCTCACCCACGCGCACGACCAGGTGCCGGGACGTCGCTCGGATGTCGTTGCGGTGGTAGGCGTCGGCGGCGTGCCCGACGATGCGCTCGTCCTCCTCGTAGAAGGCATCCATCGAACGCCACGCGAACGCCACGCGGTCCGTGAGCTCGCTGGCGTGCAGCGGCAGGTCGGTGTGCTGCCAGGCGCCGCGCGGGGCGGTCCGGTCGCTGGCGCACACGCCGAACCAGGCGGTCTTGCCCAGGTCGCGGTGCGTGGTGACGGTGTCGACCCGCTGCAGCGCACTCGGCACGACGTCGGCGATCGGGAAATAGGCGACCGGGTAGCGGCCGGGCTCGTGCAGCAGCACGACGTCCTCGCTGTCGGCGATCCACTCCCCGCCGAACCGCACCCGCATCCGCTGGCGCAGCGGCTCGGCGAACAGCAGCCGCTCGGGCAGTGGTTCGGCCACCAGGAAGCGGCCAACCGGACGCCCGCCGAGCGGGCCCTGCTGCCAGGACAGACCCATTGTCGTGCTCCTTTCCGGGGTGCCCGGCCGAGGCCGGGCGGGAGGTCAGCTGAGGGGCTCGCCGCCGTCGATGCCGAGGGTGACGCCGGTCAGGAACGTGTTGGTCATGGCGAACAGGACGCCCTGCGCGACGTCGTCGGCGGTCCCGATCCGGCCGGCGGGGTTGGTCTCGCTGATGTGGGCGAAGTAGTCCGCCTTGCGGTCCGCGCCGAGCGCGTCCCAGGCGCCGGTGTCGATCACGCCGGGGGAGATCGCGTTGACCCGGATCGGCGCCAGCTCCAGCGCGAGCGAGCGCGTCAGGGTGTCGGCGGCCCCGTTGGTGATCGCCACGGCGAGAGTGCCGACGGCGATCTTGAACGCGGCCACGCCGGAGAACAGCACGAACGAGCCACCCGCCGCCATGCGCGGGGACAGGTGCTTGGCCAGCATCAACGGCCCGATCACCTTGGTGTCGAAGGAGGCCTGCACCGCGGCGCGGTCGAGGTCGGCCAGCCTGCCCCGGGCGCGGGCGGATGCGGTCGACACGACGTGGTCCAGCGTGCCGATCCGCTCCCCGAGCGCGGCGATCGACGCCTCGTCGGTGAGGTCCACGTAGTCGGTG
>DATAYB010000807.1:0-5217 GCA_036272795.1 Pseudonocardia sp. | reverse complement strand
CACCTGTGCCGTCGCCACGAGATCGAACGTAGAAGGAAATCGGCCCCGGGGAAGGCGGTCACCGGCCACCTGTGGACAACCGGGCCCGATGTGCACAACCTGCCCGGATCTGTCGGACGGGACCACGAACTGTCGGCCGGCCGGGCACAATGCGCGCCCGCGCGACGATGCCGGTCACCCGAACGCCGGAGCGGTCAACGGCCCGCCCGAGCGACGGCGGTCACCCCACAGCGGGTGGCACCACGACAACACCGAGCAGCCCTGGGCCCGCATGCGCCCCCAACACAGCGCCGACCTCGGACAGCAGGCAGGGCCGCGCGGCCGGCAGCTGATCGGACAGCCGGCGCACGAGCTCCTCGGCGCGCTCGGCGGCACCCAGGTGGTGCACGGCCAGCTCGGCGTCCCCCGGTCCGGCGGCACGCACCGCGAGCTCGACCAGCCGGGTCATCGCGCGCGCCGCGGTGCGTACCTTCTCCAGCGGCTCGATCAAACCGTCGGTCACATGGAGTACAGGTTTGACCGCGAGCGCGCCGCCCAGCCAGGCGGCGGCCGCGCCGATCCGACCACCCCGACGGAGGTGCTCCAGGGAGTCCACGCAGAAGAACACCCTGCTGCGCGCCGCCACCTCGGCGGCCGCCGCCTCCACCTCCGTGCCGGCCTGCCCGGCCGAGGCTGCCCGGGAAGCCGCGAGCACCGCGAAGCCGAGTCCCATCCCGGTCGAGCGCGAGTCCACGACCCGGACCAGGGTCGGGTCGACCTCGTCGGCGGCGATCCTGGCGGCCTCCCACGTGCCGGACAGCCGCTGCGACAGGTGCACGGAGACGACCTCACTGGCTCCGCCGTCGAGCAGCTCGCGGTAGCGGGCCGCGAACTCGGCGGGCGCCGGCCGGGACGTGCCGACCGGAGTGGCGGGGTCGGCCAGGGCCTGGGTGATCTCGGCTGGTCCGACGTCGATCGTGTCCCTGCCGAGCCGCTGCCCCAGGCTGACCTGCAGCGACACCACGTGGATGCCGTGCTCGGCGGCCAGGCCGGGCGGCAGGTAACCCGTCGAGTCGGTCACGACCGCGACGGTCACCGGGGCTCCCCGACAACGGCCACCGCAACCACGGCAACGGCCACTACGACGACGGCCACCACAACAACGGTCACCTCGGCAACAGGGCCGGCGCCAGCACGGTGGCCAGACCCTCGCCGACGCGCCGATGTCCGGACCAGCCGTAGTGGATGCCGTCCGGGTTGCCCTCGCCGGCGCGGATGTGCGCGCTGATCAGGGCGGCGACGTCGACGGTGGCGGCGCCGACCTCGGCCGCCCACGCGCGGGTAGCCCGTTCGGCACGCAGCCGGCCGGCGTGCACGTAGCCGTAGGCCGCCGCCCGGTGCACCCCCGGCAGCAGCGCCACCACGGGGATGCCGGGCCGGATCGTGGTGACCGCGCGCCGGCAGGACTCCAGGTACTGCACGGTGAGCTTGGGCGGCAGCCCGACCGGCCCACCCCCGGGCAGCAGCGCGAGCGCCTTCGACAGCCCCGGCTGGGCGGCGAGATAGCCGTCGCGGACGACGCGGCGCAGGCCGGGCGGGCGCACCGACGGGATCAGCTCGCGCAGCGCGGTGGGCAGCGGCGAGGGCAGCGTGTCCATCCCGCCGACGCCGAGCACGAGCGCGTCCACGGTCGGCAGCACCGGCCAGATCCGGGGGTCACGGGTGAGCGCGCGCCACGCGTGCCGGGCCGTCCAGCCGTAGCCGGCGAGCAGCTCGGCGCAGCCGCCCAGCTCGGCGGCGGCCACGTTGTGCCACAGCCGGGGGTCGTCGGCGGGCTCGGCCCTGGTCGGCCCGTGGAACGACAGCGAGTCGGCCAGCACCAGCAGCACCGGACCACTCATCGCGGGCCCGCCGCCACGCGCACGCCCGGCGGTTCCCCGGCGCCCGCCGGTCCGGAAGAAACGGCCAAGCTAGAGCACACCGACGTTGAACCCGGTCAGCCGCCACCGGGTGCCCGACTCGGAGCGCCGCCGCAGGCTCACCCAGCAGGCGTTGCTCATGCCGCCCAGGGCGGTCCAGCTCGCCAGCTCCAGGTTGATCAGGGCGCAGCTCAGCGCGGTGATCAGGCCGCCGTGCGCGCACAGCAGCACGGTGCTCGGCGGGTCGTCGGCGAACTCCCGGTCCAGCTCCTCGACCAGCGGCCGGGCGCGCGCCGCCACCTGGACCCGGGACTCGCCGCCGGGCGGTGCCCAGGTCGGGTCGGCGCGCCAGGTGGCCAGCGCGCCGGGCCAGCCCTGCTCGACCTGGTCCGGGGTGAGGCCCTGCCACTCGCCGAGGTGGGTCTCCCGCAGCCGGGCGTCCAGCTTGACGGGCAGGCCGGCGACCTGGCCGATCTCCTCGGCGGAGCGGGCCGCCCTGGACAGGTCCGACGAGATCAGCCGCACAGGGCTGAAGCTGGCCAGCGCCGGTGCCGCCCTGCGCACCTGGGCCACGCCGAGCTCGGTGAGCTCGGAGTCCAGGTGGCCCTGCATCCGGCCCTCGGCGTTGTAGTCGGTCTGCCCGTGCCGCACGAGCACGAGCCGGCGCAGCGTCACCCCGAGTACCCGTCGCCGTCGTCGTCCTCGTCGGCCAGCGGGTCGACCCTGGCCTCCGGGAACTCCACCCGGGGACAGTCCTTCCACAGCCGGTCGAGCCCGTAGAAGCCGCGTTCGTCGGAGTGCTGGATGTGCACCACGATGTCGACGAAGTCGAGCAGCACCCAGCGGCCCTCGCGGGCGCCCTCGCGGCGGATCGGTTTGCTGCCGGCCAGCCGCAGCCGCTCCTCGACCTCGTCGACGATGGCCTGTACCTGCCGCTCGTTGGGGGCCGAGGCGATCACGAAGCAGTCCGTGATGACCAGTTGCTCTGAGACGTCGAGTACTACGATCTCGCGCGCCTTCTTGTTGGCCGCGGCGCCCACCGCGACCCTCGCCAGTTCCAGTGCCTGCGCGGACGCGCTCACCGCACTCCCTCCGCCCGGGCGACCGGGAGTGCCCCGGTCTGTCCCGTCTCGTCTGGTCTAAGGGTACTGAGCCGCCGCGCGGGCGTTGACCGGGCGGTTCAGACACCGGGGCCGCCGGTGTCCGGGCCGGTGGGGAAGCGCGGTGCGAAGGACAGTGCGGACGCGTGCGCCGGCTCCGGTCGCGAACCCGCCCCGATCCTCGCGCGGTCACGCGCAAGGTCCGGGGCGAGAGGGGTTCGACTGAGGGGGACGGCCAGTTACAGGCCGATCCCGAGGCCGCTCGTGAGGCTGCCGACGAGACCCGTGACGGCACCGAGGCCGAGGCCGCCGCCGGAGTCCTGGGAGCTGCTGCTGTTGTCGGCGCTGCTGCCGTAGTCCTGGCCGTCGTCGTCGGAGTCGGCGAATGCGGCACCGGCTCCCACAACGAGGATGCCAGCCGAGACAACTCCAGCGATGACAACGCGAACAGTGCGCGACATTGGAACTTCCTTCCGATTGGGGAGCGGATGCGCAGACCATAGTCACGCCGAGATCTGAGAGTAAAATTGAGAGCGCACCATTCCCTCTTTCCGGTGACCCCTGATCTGGCAGATAGTGACCGCCGCGCCGGCATTTCCGCAGGAAGCGCCACTTTCGATGCGCCCTCGAGTGCCCTTCGAGGCAGGTATCTCGTCACCGTGCGACACGGCCGCCCACCTGCGAAATAACATCGAGATAAGTACGCGCAGGGCGCCGAGATAGGGCCGTGATACCCGCGTGATCGGGCGCGCCGCTCGCGGGTCGGCCTGAAATTCGGCCGTACCATGCGAATGCGACGGTTCAGTCGCGATACAGGCAGCGCTTGGAGATGTACTGCACGACCCCATCCGGCACCAGGTACCAGACCGGCCGGCCCTCCCGGACACGGCGCCGGCACTCGGTCGACGAGATCGCCATGGCGGGCACCTCGACCAGCGTGACCGAGCCTTCCGGCAGGTGTTCGTCGCCCAGCTCGTAGCCGGGGCGGGTGACCCCGACGAAGTGCGCCAGCTCGAAGAGCTCCTCGACCTTGTGCCAGGACAGGATCTGCGCCAGCGCGTCGGCACCGGTGATGAAGAACAGCTCGGCACCGGGGTAGCGGTCGCGCAGCTCGCGCAGGGTGTCGACGGTGTAGGTGGCGCCGGGGCGCTCGATGTCGGCGCGGTCCACCGAGAACTGGGGGTTCGACGCGGTGGCCACCACGGTCATCAGGTAGCGGTCCTCAGCGGAGCTGACCACCCGGCCGGTCTTCTGCCACGGCTCCCCGGTCGGCACGAAGATCACTTCGTCCAGGTCGAACCGGGAGCTCACCTCGCTGGCCGCAACGAGGTGGCCGTGATGGATCGGATCGAAGGTGCCACCCATCACCCCGATGCGCTTGAGCCCGCCGCACTCCCCACCCATCGGCGCAGCGTATAGCGCAGGCGGGGACCCGCGCCGCCACGGGCGGCGGGACTCACACCGAGGAAGCCCGACCCCCCGGAAGGGGCAGTTCGAGCACCGCTACGATCACCATCAGCAACCACACCCGTCCCGCGCGCCCCGTCAGGGAATCCCCCGCGCCAGAAAAGCCGGCAGGCGGACCGGCTACCTGCACTTAGAGTCATGCCTCGGCGAGGCGGCGACCGCCGCCGGACACCTCCGAGAGGGCCTCCTGTGTCACAGGTACTCGATTCACGACTGCAGGCATTCCGGGATGCGTTCGGCGGCCGTGTGATCTCCGCCGAGGACCCGGAGTACGACATCGCGCGCTCGGTCTGGAACGGCGACATCGACCGGCGCCCCGCCGTGGTGGCGCGCTGCGCGGACGCCGCCGACGTGTCCGCCGCGATCGCCTTCGCCAGGACCACCGGCCTCGAGATCTCGGTGCGCGGCGGCGGGCACAACTTCTCCGGGGCGGCCGTGGCCGACGGCGCCCTCATGATCGACCTCAGCCTGCTGCGCCAGGTTGTCGTCGACCCGGTCGCGAAGCGGGCGCGCTGCGGCGGCGGGGCGACCGGCGCCGACCTCGACAGCGCGACCCAGGAGCACGGCCTCGCCGTGACCATGGGCACGATCAGCCACACCGGCGTCGCGGGGCTCTCCCTCGGCGGCGGTTTCGGCTGGCTGACCAACCTGATGGGCCTGAGCTGCGACAACCTGATCTCCGCCCAGGTGGTGCTCGCCGATGGCCGGGTCGTGCGGGCCGCCGAGGACGAGAATCCCGACCTGTACTGGGC
>DATAYB010000806.1:0-6927 GCA_036272795.1 Pseudonocardia sp. | reverse complement strand
GGCTACCCGACGGTGGACGGCTCGGCTCGGCTGCTCACGGCGCTGATCGAGTCCGGCGTGGACCTGGTCGAGGTCGGCCTGCCGTACTCCGACCCGGTGCTGGACGGGCCGACGATCCAGGCCGCCGCGGAGGTCGCGCTGCGCGGCGGCACCCGGATCCGGGACGTGTTCAGCGTCGTCGAGCGGGTGGCCTCGGCGGGCGGCCGGGCGGTCGTGATGACGTACTACAACCCGGTGTTCCGCTACGGGGTGGACCGGTTCGCCCGTGACCTCGCGGCGGCCGGCGGGCTCGGGTTGATCACTCCGGACCTGATCCCAGAGGAGGCCGGCGACTGGCTGGCGGCCTCGGCGGAGCACGGGCTGGACCGGATCTTCCTGGTCGCCCCTTCGTCCACCGAGGAGCGGATCGCGAGCACCGCGGCGGCCGGCAGCGGCTTCCTGTACGCCGCGTCGGTGATGGGGGTGACCGGTGCGCGGGACGCGCTGGGGCCCGCCGCCGCCGAGCTGGTGGCACGCACGCGGCCGCACACTACGCTGCCGATCGGGGTCGGGCTGGGCGTGCGCTCCGGGGCGCAGGCTGCGGCCGTCGCTGGCTTCGCGGACGCCGTGATCGTGGGATCCGCGCTGGTCAGCGCCTCGAACACCAGCGAGGCGGCGATGTGCCAGCTGGCCGCCGAGCTTGCCGACGGCGTCCGGCACCCCTCGACCCAGCCGGCCTGATCCGGTCATCGGGCCGACAAGTACGGTGGTTGCGTGCCGACCGCGTTGACCCCCTGGTTCCTGGCCAACATCCCCAGTCCTGACCGGGGTGTCTGGCACGTCGGCCCGATCCCGATCCGGGCGTACGCGCTGTGCATCATCGCCGGCATCGTGGTCGCGGTGATCTGGGGCGACCGGCGGCTGGTGGCCCGGG
Organism: Pseudonocardia sp.; assembly: GCA_036272795.1. GTDB lineage: Bacteria > Actinomycetota > Actinomycetes > Mycobacteriales > Pseudonocardiaceae > Pseudonocardia. The sequence continues at coordinate 6,014 of DATAYB010000806.1, read as the reverse complement.
GCGGTCAGCCGGGCACGGTGGTCGACGTGGCGGTGTTCGCGGTGCCGTTCGGTCTGCTGGGCGGGCGGCTCTACCACGTGGCCACGGACTACGAAACGTACTTCGGCCCCGGCGGCCATCCGATCGACGCGCTGAAGATCTGGCAGGGCGGTCTCGGTATCTGGGGCGCGATCGCGCTGGGCGGGGTCGGCGCGTGGATCGGCTGCCGCCGGCGCGGCCTGCCGCTGCCGTTCTTCGCCGACGCGGTCGCCCCGGCCATCGTCGCCGCGCAGGCGATCGGGCGGCTGGGCAACTACTTCAACCAGGAGCTCTACGGCGGCCCGACCACGCTGCCCTGGGGCCTGGAGATCTACGCCAGGGTCGTGCCGGGCACCTCGATCCCGGACCCGCTCGGCGGCGTCGCCGTGGACCGGACGCCGATCGTGGTGGTGCACCCGACGTTCCTGTACGAGCTGATCTGGAACCTCCTGGTGGCGGCCCTGGTCGTCTGGGCGGACCGGAAGTTCCTGCTCGGCCACGGCCGCGCGTTCGCGGTCTACGTGGCCGGCTACACGCTCGGCCGATTCTTCATCGAGCAGATGCGCTCCGACCCGGCCACCAGGGTCTTCGGCGACGTCCGGATCAACACCGTGGTGTCCGCCGTGGTCTTCCTCGGCGCGGTCGCCTATTTGGTGCTGGTGCGCAAGCCCCGTGAGGACCCGGCTACCTTCGCGGCGGCCGGTACCCCGAGCGCGCGCTCGGTCGCGTCGCAGTCGGGCGACAGAACCGCAACGGAGTCGGTTCCCGAACCGGTCGCGGAATCGACCGCCAATCCGCCGGACAAGCCCGGAAAGCCGGTCGACAAGTCCCCCGACAAGTCCCCGGACAAGCCCGCCCAGAAGGCCGAGAACGCGGCGGACAAGGTGGGGGACAGGACAGCGGACATTCCCCCGGCCGACCCGGCCGAGAAGGAGCCCGCCGGCTCGGTCGCCGATCCCGGCTGGTCGAAGCCGGAGTCCACCCAGAGCTGACCCTGCTGGGTCCGGACAAATCAGCCCCGCTGTCGTATCGTTGGCGCGGGTCGCATCTCGCCGTGGCGATGGGTCCATGGCAGGTGCTCGCCGAATCGCGGGGTGGCGCGAGGCGAGTGCGGAGGTACGGCTCAGCGGTCGCCGGCGATTGAAAACTCCTCATCGGCGAAGCCTGGGCCTGCCTGTTTCCAGCCTGTTACAGTCTCGGAAATCCGCGGGCCACCGTCGTCCCGACATGTAGCCACAGTGTCGAGGGAGGTACTCGCGGTGATTTTTTCTCGCCTACCGCGCGCGCAGGGGCTTTACCACCCGGGCGCCGAACACGACGCGTGCGGCGTCGCGATGGTGGCCGACACGCAGGGGCGTCGCAGCCATTCCATCGTCGCGGACGGGCTCACCGCGCTGGCCAACCTCGAGCACCGGGGTGCCGCCGGCGCCGAGCCGACCAGCGGCGACGGTGCGGGCATCCTGGTACAGGTACCCGACGCGCTGCTGCGCGCCGAGGTCGACTTCGAGCTGCCGGAGCCCGGCCAGGACGGCGCCGGGGCGTACGCGGTCGGGCTGGCGTTCCTGCCCGTCGAGGACGAGCAGCGGACCAAGGCCATCGCGCTGGTCGAGCGGATCGCCGCCGAGGAGCACCTGCGGGTACTGGGCTGGCGGGAGCTGACGGTGCGCCCCGACGAGGCCGACGTCGGCCCGTCTGCGCGGTCCTGCATGCCCCGCTTCGCGCAGCTGTTCGTGGCTGCCGAGCCGGTCGACGGGGAAGCCCCCGCCACCGGTGTCGCGCTGGACCGCCTCGCCTTCTGCCTGCGCAAACGCGCCGAGCGGGACAGCGCCGCGATGGGCTGCGGCACCTACTTCGCCTCCCTGTCGAGCCGGACACTGGTCTACAAGGGCATGCTCACGACCCACCAGCTGCCCGCGTTCTTCGCCGACCTCACCGACGAGCGGCTGGAGAGCGCGATCGCGCTGGTGCACAGCCGGTTCTCGACGAACACCTTCCCGTCCTGGCCGCTGGCGCACCCGTTCCGGTACGTGGCACACAACGGTGAGATCAACACCATCAAGGGCAACCGGAACCGGATGCGCGCCCGTGAGGCGCTGCTGACCAGCCACCTCATCGAGGGCGACCTGGACAGGCTCTACCCCATATGTACCGAGGGTGCGTCCGACTCGGCCTCCTTCGACGAGGTTCTCGAGCTGCTGCACCTGGGTGGACGCGCCCTGCCGCACGCGGTACTGATGATGATCCCGGAGGCGTGGGAGAACCACGCCGAGATGGACGACGCGCGCCGCGCCTTCTACCGGTTCCACGCCAGCCTGATGGAGCCGTGGGACGGCCCGGCCTGTGTCACCTTCACCGACGGCACGCTGGTCGGCGCGGTGCTGGACCGCAACGGGCTGCGGCCGGCGCGCTGGTGGCAGCTGGCCGACGGCCGGGTGGTGCTGGCCAGCGAGTCCGGCGTGCTGGACGTGCCGCCGGACGAGGTGGTCGCCAAGGGGCGGCTGCAGCCCGGCCGGATGTTCCTGGTGGACACGGCGGCCGGCCGGATCGTGGCCGACGAGGAGATCAAGTCCGAGCTGGCAGCCGCGCTGCCCTACGACGAGTGGCTGCACGCCGGCCTGCTCGAGGTCGGCAACCTGCCCACCCGCGAGCACGTGGTGCAGACCCACGAGTCCGTGCTGCGCCGCCAGCTCACCTTCGGCTACACCGAGGAGGAGCTGCGGATCCTGCTCGCGCCGATGGCCACCTCGGCGGCCGAGCCGATCGGGTCGATGGGCACCGACACCCCGGTGGCCGCGCTGTCCCAGCGCCCCCGGCTGCTCTACGACTACTTCGCCCAGCTGTTCGCGCAGGTCACCAACCCGCCGCTGGACGCGATCCGCGAGGAGATCGTCACCTGCATCGCCCGGGTGATGGGCCCCGAGCAGAACCTGCTGGAGCCGACGCCGGCGTCCTGCCGGCACCTGCGGCTGCCCTACCCGGTGATCGACAACGACGACCTGGCCAAGATCCTGCACATCAACGACGACGGCAACCTGCCCGGCTTCGCCGCCGCCGTGATCAGCGGCCTCTACGAGGTGGACGGCGGAGAGGCTGCGCTGGCCGCCGCGCTGGACCGGGTCCGCCGGGAGGCCTCCGAGGCGATCGCCGAGGGCGCCCGCATCCTGGTCCTGTCCGACCGCGACTCCGACCACCGGATGGCGCCGATCCCGTCGCTGATGCTGACCTCGGCGGTGCACCACCACCTGGTCCGCCAGCGCGAGCGGGTCCGGGTGGCGCTGGTGGTGGAGAGCGGCGACTGCCGAGAGGTGCACCACGTGGCGCTGCTGCTGAGCTTCGGGGCCGCCGCCGTCAACCCGTACCTGGCCTTCGAGACGATCGAGGACCTGATCGCCAGCGGTGACATCACCGGCATCGCCGCCCAGACCGCGATCAAGAACTACGTGAAGGCCCTGGTCAAGGGTGTGCTCAAGGTGATGTCCAAGATGGGCATCTCGACAGTGGGGGCCTACACCGCCGCGCAGGCCTTCGAGGCCATCGGGCTGTCCCACGAGCTCGTCGACGAGTACTTCAGCGGCACCGCGTCCCAGCTGGGCGGGGTCGGGCTGGACGTGCTCGCCGAGGAGGTCGCCGCCCGGCACCGCCGCGCCTACCCGGAGAACCCGACCGACCGGGTGCACCGGCGGCTGGACGTCGGCGGCGAGTACGCCTACCGGCGCGAGGGCGAGCTGCACCTGTTCACCCCGGAGACGGTGTTCCTGCTGCAGCACGCCACCAAGACCGGCCAGCGCGACGTGTTCCGCAAGTACACCGCCGAGTGCGACCGGCTGGCCGCCGAGGGTGGCGCGCTGCGCGGGCTGTTCGCGCTGCGCACCGGGGTCCGGCCGGCGGTGCCACTGGACGAGGTCGAGCCGGTCGAGGCGATCCTGACCCGGTTCAACACCGGCGCGATGTCCTACGGCTCGATCTCCGCCGAGGCGCACGAGACGCTGGCCATCGCGATGAACAACCTGGGCGCCCGGTCCAACACCGGCGAGGGCGGCGAGGACATCGACCGGCTGCACGACCCGCGCCGGCGCAGTGCGATCAAGCAGGTCGCGTCCGGCCGGTTCGGTGTGACCAGCGAGTACCTGGTGCAGGCCGCCGACATCCAGATCAAGATGGCGCAGGGCGCGAAGCCGGGGGAGGGCGGCCAGCTGCCGCCGAACAAGGTCTGGCCATGGATCGCGCGGACCAGGCACTCCACCCCGGGCGTCGGGCTGATCTCGCCGCCGCCGCACCACGACATCTACTCCATCGAGGACCTGGCGCAGCTGATCCACGACCTGAAGAACGCCAACGAGCGGGCCAGGATCCACGTCAAGCTCGTGTCGTCCGTCGGGGTGGGCACGGTGGCGGCCGGGGTCTCGAAGGCGCACGCCGACGTGGTGCTGATCTCCGGGCACGACGGCGGCACCGGCGCGGCCCCGCTCACCTCGCTCAAGCACGCGGGCGCGCCGTGGGAGATCGGGCTCGCCGACACCCAGCAGACCCTGATGCTGAACGGCCTGCGTGACCGGATCGTCGTGCAGACCGACGGCGCGATGAAGACCGGTCGGGACGTCATCGTGGCCGCGCTGCTGGGCGCCGAGGAGTACGGCTTCTCCACGGCCCCGCTGATCGTGGCCGGCTGCGTGATGATGCGGGTCTGTCACCTGGACACCTGCCCGGTCGGCGTGGCCACCCAGAACCCCGAGCTGCGTGCCCGGTTCACCGGCAAGCCCGAGTTCGTGGAGAACTTCTTCCGGTTCCTCGCCGAGGAGGTGCGGGAGTACCTGGCCGAGCTGGGTTTCCGCACGCTGGACGAGGCCGTCGGGCACGCCGAGCTGCTCGACACCGACACCGCGGTCGAGCACTGGAAGACCTCGCGCGGCCTCGACCTCAGCCCGCTGTTCGTCGTGCCGGACCTGCCGGACGCGGCCCGGCGGCGCGTGCGGGAGCAGGACCACGGCCTGGACAAGGCGCTGGACCAGACCCTGATCCAGCTCGCCGAGGCCGCCCTGGAGGACGCCCACCAGGTCCGCCTCGAGCTGCCGGTGCGCAACGTGAACCGGACCGTGGGCACCCTGCTGGGCGCCGAGGTCACCCGCCGCTACGGCGGCCAGGGCCTGCCGGACGGCACCATCCACGTCCGGCTCGAAGGTTCGGCCGGCCAGTCGCTCGGCGCCTTCCTGCCCCCGGGCATCACGCTGGAGATGGTCGGGGACGCGAACGACTACGTCGGCAAGGGGCTCTCCGGCGGCCGGCTGATCGTGCGGCCGCACCCGGACGCCCGGTTCGTCGCCGACCGGCAGGTGATCGCCGGCAACGTGATCGGCTACGGCGCCACCGCCGGCGAGATCTTCCTGCGCGGGGTGGTTGGCGAACGGTTCTGCGTGCGCAACTCGGGCGCGCTGGCCGTCGCCGAGGGAGTGGGCGACCACGCCTGCGAGTACATGACCGGCGGCACCGTCGTGGTGCTCGGTGCGTGCGGGCGCAACGTGGCGGCCGGCATGTCCGGCGGCACCGCCTACGTGCTGGACCTGAACCAGGGGCGGGTGAACCGCGAGCTGGTGGACCTGGAGGTGCCGACGGAGGCCGACCTCGAGCTGCTGCACGGCGTGGTCACCCGGCACCGCGAGCTCACCGGCTCAGGAGTGGCGGCCTCGCTGCTCGGTGACTGGCCACGCCGCTCACGCGCCTTCACCAAGATCATGCCCCGGGACTACCGGCGGGTGCTCGAGGCGGTCCGGTTGGCCACCGCCGAGGGCCGCGACCCCGACGAAGCGATCATGGAGGCGGCACGTGGCTGACCCGCGCGGTTTTCTGAACTACCAGCGCGTGGACGCGCCCAAGCGGCCGAAACCGGAGCGGCTGGCCGACTGGGGCGAGGTCTACCAGGACCAGACCACGCTGCCGGTGCGCGACCAGACCCGCCAGCAGGCCGCCCGGTGCATGGACTGCGGCATCCCGTTCTGCCA
>DATAYB010000805.1:0-1752 GCA_036272795.1 Pseudonocardia sp. | reverse complement strand
GCTGGCCGCGATGGGCGTGCACCGCTACAACCACAACCTGGAGACCGCGCGCTCCTACTTTCCCGAGGTGGTCACCACGCACACCTGGGAGGAGCGCTGGGAGACCCTGCGGATGATCCGCGACGCCGGCATGGAGGTCTGCTGCGGCGGCATCGTCGGCATGGGGGAGACGGTCGAGCAACGGGCTGAATTTGCTGGTGAGCTGGCTGCTTTGGAGCCCGACGAGGTGCCGCTGAACTTCCTCAACCCGCGCCCCGGCACCCCGTTCGGCGACCTCGAGCTGATGCCGGCCGCGGACGCGCTGCGCACCGTGGCGGCGTTCCGGCTGGCCCTGCCCCGGACCGTGCTGCGCTTCGCGGGCGGCCGCGAGCTGACCCTGGGTGACCTCGGCGCGCGACAGGGCCTGCTGGGCGGCATCAACGCGGTGATCGTCGGTAACTACCTGACCACGCTCGGGCGGCCCGCCGAGTCCGACATCGACCTGCTCGGCGAGCTGTCGATGCCGGTCAAGGCGCTCAACCAGACCCTGTGAACGTCGCGGTGGACTCCCCGGCGGGTGGTCCGGCCGGCGGGGCGCCCGGCGCCGCATACTGCGACCAGTGCGGGGCGCCCGCCGACGCCGGCGGGCACGAGCGCTGCGCGGCCCGCCGGGCGCTGGAGCCACCGAGGTACTGCGCGGACTGTGCGCGCCGGATGGTCGTGCAGGTGACCCCGACCGGCTGGACGGCCCGCTGCAGCCGGCACGGCGAGCGGCGCAGCGCCGACAGCTGAGGATCCGGCGCGGCGGGAGCGCCGTGTCAGTTGTCGCTGTGCTCGACGGCGTAGCTCGACAGCGGCGCCGGCACCGCGCGCAGCTCGGCGAGCAGCGTGGCCTCACGGCAGAGCAGCGCGCGGACCATGCGCAGCCGGTGGGTGGGAGACGTCTGCTCGAGCAGCAGCTGGCGGTCGCGCATGGGCAGCAGGCAGTCGGCCGCGAGTAGGTGGGGCAGGGTGTCGCTGTCCACGTCGTTGGCGGGCTCGCGCCACTCCTCGGCACGCCAGGCGGTCTGGCAGTAGCGCTGGTGGGCGGCGCGGGCGGCGCTGCTCAGGCCGAGCACGCGTTCCTCGGAGGTGCCCTCGTCGGGTACGTCCGGCAGCCACTCCACGGTACCGACCAGGTACGGCCGCGACTCGGCGTCGAGCTCCATCAGCCGGAACCGGCGCGAACCCCTGGTGACGATGTCGAACCGGCCGTCCGGCAGCTTGCGTACGTCCCGCAGCTCGGCGGTGCAGCCCACCCGGTGCAGGCCGTGGATACCGTCGTCGTCCGGCGCCCAGCCCTCGCGGACCGCGATCACCCCGAACTCCCGGCCGGGCACGGTTCCGGTGACCAGATCGATGGTCAGCTGCCGGTATCTCGGCTCGAAAACGTGCAGCGGCAGGGACGTTCCGGGCATGAGTACGGTCCCGAGGGGGAACAGCGGGAGCGACTCGGCCACCCGGTTACGTTACGACGGTGTGGCCCGGATCGCTGGTTGAACCGCGCTCAGCTGAGTGCCGTCCGGCGCTTGGTGGACGTCGAGACGATCTGTGAGTGCGGCGCGTAGGGGCCGGTCGATGGTCCCGGCCGGCGGCTGGACGTTCCGTGCGAGGGCGGAATGCGGGTGGCGGCAGCTCCACGCAGGCCGGCGACGGCCCGACTTCGCACGGCGTGCCTTCACTTCGCACAGTCTGCGGAGTATGCGAAGTGACGGGACGGTGTGCGAAGTGGAG
>DATAYB010000804.1:0-7690 GCA_036272795.1 Pseudonocardia sp. | reverse complement strand
GGGACAAGCGCCCCGGCGACTACGCCCGGCTGGCCGCGCTGGCGGAGAGCTACCCCTTCGACGTGCTGAGCGTGTTCGGCGACTTCATGTTCCAGCCGCCGATCGTGCCGCTGCTGGAGATGGCGGCGGCGACCTCGCGCGTGAGGCTCGGGGCGGCGTGCTGGAACCCGTTCTCGGTGCATCCGTACGAGATCGCCGGCCAGGTCGCCGGCCTTGACCTCGCCTCCGGCGGGCGCGCGTACCTGGGGCTGGCGCAGGGCGCCTGGCTCGACGCGGTCGGCATCCGGAGGCGCCGGCCGGTGCGGGCGCTGGGCGAGGCGGTCGCGATGGTCACCGCGCTGCTGGCCGGCGACGACCGGGAGCTGACCGGCGAGCTGTTCCCGATGGCCGCCGGCACCCGGCTGCGCTACCGGCCGGAGCGCCCCCGAGTACCGGTGCTGGTCGGCGCCTGGGGACCGAGGATGGCCGCGCTGGCCGGCCGCGTCGCCGACGAGCTGAAGATCGGGGGCACCGCGAACCCGGCGATGGTCGACGTGCTGCGCCCCCGTATCGCGGTCGGCGCGGCCGAGGCCGGCCGGGATGCGGGTGAGGTGGGCATCGTGGTCGGCGCGGTGACCGTGGTCGACGAGGACGGGCGGCTGGCCAGGGCGAAGGCACGCACCGAGGTCGCGCTGTACCTGGGCACGGTGGCCGAGCTGGATCCGACGGTGACCCTGCCCGCCGGGCTGGTCACCGAGGTGCGGCGGCGGGTGGCCGCCGGCGACCAGCCCGGCGCCGGCGAGCTGGTCCCGGACGACGTGCTGGACGTCTTCGCCTTCTCGGGTACCCCGGAGCAGGTGGCCGGCCAGGCACAGCGGCTGATCGACGCCGGCGTGCACCGGGTGGAGTTCGGCACGCCGCACGGGCTCACGGACGCCGGTGGGGTGCGGCTGCTGGGCGACCGCGTGCTGCCACTGCTCAAACGTGGCCGGCCCAGCGAGCGGAGCGCTATTTTCTAATGTAAAGTAGAAAAATCTCGCAGGGGAGCGGAGGCCGCGATGCACGTCGGTATGGGTGTGTTCTTCCAGGGCCTCGACTCGCCCCGACCCGACGGCGACCTCGTGCGCGACGAGCTGCGGCTCGCCGACCAGGCCGAACCGCGCGGCTTCGGCTCAGTATGGACCGCCGAGCACCACTTCACCCGCTACCACATGATGCCCAACCCGGCGCAGTTCCTGACCTGGATGGCCGGCCGCACCCGGACGGCCCGGCTCGGCACGATGGTCATGGTGCTGCCCTGGCACGACCCGGTCCGCGTCGCCGAGGAGATCGCGTGGCTGGACACGGTGTCCGGTGGCCGGGTCGTGCTCGGGCTGGGGCGAGGCCTCGGCTCGATCGAGTTCGACAACTTCCGGCTGGACATGGGCGAGTCGCGGCAGCGGTTCGTCGAGCACGCGACGGCGATCTCGGACGGTCTGGAGACCGGGGTCATCGCCTCCGACGGGGAGCTCTACCGGCAGCCACCCGCCGCGCTGCACCCGCCGGCCGCCGCCAGCTTCCGGGGCCGCACCTACGCCTCGGCGGTCTCCCCGGAGTCGGCGAAGATCATGGCGAAGCTCGGCTACGGGCTGATCCTGATCGCGCAGAAGCCGTGGCAGACGACCGTCGAGGAGACCGCCGCCTACCGCGACCTGTTCCTCGAGCTGAACGGCTACCCGCCACCGCGCCCGGTGCTGGTCAACTTCACCACGGTCGACCCGGACGCCGGCCGTGCCGAGGAGCTGCACGAGCGGTACGCGATGGCCTACGCGCGCTCCACGATCGACCACTACGAGTTCACCAACGAGCGCCTCGAGCACATCCCCGGCTACGAGTACTACGCCGGGCTGCGGCGCAACATCCAGAAGCACGGGCTCGACAGGTTCAACCGCTTCCTGGCCGACCTGCAGATGGGCGGCACGCCGGACGCACTCGTCGAGCAGACCGTCGAGCGGGTCCGGGCCCTGGACGCCGGCGGTGTGATCAACGTGTTCGGCTTCGGCGGCATGGCACCGGAGGTCGCCCAGCGCAACCTGGACACGTACGTCGAGCACGTGCTGCCCCACCTGCGGGCCACCGACCCGTTCCGCGAGATCTGCGCGGCCGAGCCGGTGGCCCCGGTCGGAGGCTTCGGGGGCTAGAGCCTCTGCCCGTCCACCTCGGTGGTCAGCTCGTCGTGCAGGAAGCTGCGGTAGCCCTTGATCCGGGCGGACTCCGCGAGTGGCTCCGCGTAACCCCAGGCGACGTCGGCCAGCTCGCGGCCGTCGACGTTCAGGGTCCAGTAGCTGGCCCAGCCCTTGTACGGGCACACCGTGCGGGTCGCCGTGGCGGCCAGCAGGTCGGTCCGGATGTCCGCCTCCGGCAGGTAGTACCGGTTCGGCAGCCCGGTCTCGGACAGCAGCAGCGCCCGGTCGGACTCCGCGACCACGGTGTCGCCGGCCAGCACCCGCACATGCTGGCTGTTCGCACGGATGTCGACGCGGTGGAACGGGTCCGGCAGGTGCCCGATCGCCTCGTCGTCCTCGTCCAGCCAGCGGTCCACCCGGCCCCAGTACAGCGCCGCGTAGCCGATCAGCCAGGACGCCGTGCCGATCGGCTCCGGGTAGTGCCACACCGCGTTCTCGGCGACCTGGTCACCCACGTGGATCGAGCGGTAGGAGGCGTCGCCCTTGAACGGGCAGTGCGTGTGCAGGTCGGTGGCCTTGAGCAGGTCGCCCCGCAGGTCGGCCTCCGGAACGTAGAGCTGGGGCAGCAGCCCGGTCTCGTGCACCAGCACCCCGTTGCGGGTGTCCAGCACGGTCTCGCCGGCGAACTCGGCGCGGACCCGCCGAGGGAAGGGGTGCATCAGCAGCCGGTGCTTCGGACCGTCGATCCGGTAGTTGGTGAGCTGGTCGTCGGTACCCGCCAGCGGCCCGGGAAGCCGGGTGAGCGTCATGGTGATCCTCTCGATCCTGGTGGCTACGCACTAGCCTCCTCCTAAGAGCCACCGGGCGCCGGGCGTTGTTCCCACCGGAAGTGGGCTCCTGTTACCGAACTGCACAGGAGGCAGGGTTTTCGCGCCCAGAACCTGCCTGGTGTGGAGTTCGGTAACACGAAGGCCGGGCGGGGCATCACCCGAATTGGGGGGGTGGTTGACTCCTTCGTGCCGGACACGTTGCGCTGTGACGTACCTATGAGCGCCTCTATCGAGTGACGCCAGTGCCATAGTGGGTCGCAGCAGACGGCAGGGGAGGAGCGTGGGCGACCGGTGGACGCACTGGTGACGCTGGTCGGCGCGGTGCTCTCCTGGCTGCGGTCGATCTTCGGAGCAGATGTCTGCCCAGGTGACTGGGCCTGGACGACCACGGCGTTCGGCGTGGCGGTCGGCCTGGCGCCGACGGCGGGCGCGGTGTCGGTGGCCCTGCTGCGCCGACGGGGTGGGAGCTCGCTCGCCGGCGGGCCGCTGGTGCCTGCGATCGGGGTGCTCACCTGCGGCGTGCTGCCCTGGCTGGCGTTCAGCGCCACCGGAGCGGTGTTCCGGACCGCCCGGATCCCCGGTTTCGGGCTCACCCCGGCCGACCGGGCGTCTCTCGCCGAGGCCACCTGCCTCGGCGTCTCCCAGCGCGCCTACCTGGGCTCGGTCCCGGTGTCCAGCGCACTCGGCCACGGCGCCGTGCGCACGGCGCTGTTCGCCGTGCCACTGGTGTTCTTCCCCCTGGTCACGGCGTTCTTCGTGTGGTGGCAGGCCAGGTTGGCGCTGCGCCGCGGCAAAACCCGGCCGGGCCGGTACTTCTGGGCACCGGTGCTGTTCGTGGCGCTGGTCAGCGGGCCGATGCCCGCCGGGTCGACGGCGCAGCTGTGGCTCGGTGCGCTCCTCGCATCGGTCGGCGGTGTGTTCGTCCTGCTGCTCGTGCCCGCGCCGGCCCGGCGCCCGGTGCCGCCGGCACACGCCATCCCTGCGCAGCGCGCGCCCATCTCGCCGCGCTCCGGCACCCGATCCGCGCCGGCCCGCCCAGCGGCGACGAAGGCGCCGGCCGGAAGGACCCCGGGCGCCAAGACCCCCACCAGGAAGCCCCCGGCCGCACAGCCCGCCTCGGCAGGCCGGTCCCAGCAGCCCGCCGGCCGGTCCCAGCAGCCGCCCGGGCCGCCCTCGAAGCCGTCGACGCACGCCCAGCCCGCCGACTCGGTGGCCGGCCAAGCGGGTGCCGCGATCGTGGCGGCCAAGGCCTGGGCGGTGAATGCCATCGCCAACGCCGGGCTGGGCGGAGCACGGGCGCCCGTCGGGCGCACTCCCCATGCCTCGGGGAGCGCGGCGACCCCGTCCAAACCGGCAGCCCCGAAAGCGGCTCCGAGCACACCACCGAAGAGCTCGGCGGCGCAGGCACCGCCGGCCAGTGCGCCATTGGCCGCCAACCCCGGGCCGGTGCCCGCCTCGATCGCGGCAGCGGTACCCAGGCCTCGCCCGCCGGCCACCCTGGTCGAGCGGGCGGACGGCAACAACCGGCGGTTCGAGCTGATCCGCCAGCTCGGCGCGGGCGGATTCGGCGGCGTCTGGCTGGCCAACGACCATCGGCTCGGCCAGCGGGTCGCCGTCAAGGCGGCGCACGCCCCCGACCCTGACACCGAGCTGCGGATCCGCCGCGAGGCGCGGGCGCTCGGCGCGGTGGTGCACCCCAACTGCGTCCGGATCCTCGACCTGGTGGACAGCCAGGCCTATCCGGGGCTCGCCGGGCTGCGCGGCCTGGTGATCGTGATGGAGTACCTGGACGGTCAGTCGCTCGGTGACCTGATCACCGCCCGGGGCCCCGTGGACGACCTGGCCGCGGCCCGGATCTGGCTGCGCACCGCCGGCGCGCTCGCCGCCGCCCACCAGCAGGGTGTGCTGCACCGGGACGTCAAGCCCAGCAACGTGGTGCTCGACCCGCGCGGCGAGCCGCACCTGATCGACTTCGGCATCGCGCGCGCCCCGGGTGACATGACGCTGACCATGCACGGCATGGTGATCGGCACGCCGGACTTCCTGGCCCCGGAGACCGCCAGGGGTGACAGGGCGACCCCGTCGTCGGACTCCTGGCAGCTCGCCGCGACGATCTCCTTCGCACTGACCGGCGTGCCGCCCCGGGGTGACCACACCAACGCCGTCTCCGGCCTGCGCGCCGCCGCCGCGAGCGCCTCGCCCACCAACCTGCCCCGCCGCAGCGTGCACCGCCAGCTGCTCGCCGCGTGCCTGGCCAGCGATCCGGCGGCCCGGCCGGCGCTGTCCGAGGTACGCCGCACGCTGGACCATTGGCTCACGGCCCAGCAACCGGTCGGCGCAGGAGGCCGGCCGTTCAGCGGCGCCCCGCCCCGGCAACAGACCCGCGGCTGATCATTCGTTCGTGACACGGCGGTAGCCTCCGCACCCTTCGGGGCAGCGAACGCCCACCGGAGCGCCCGCGCGGGCCGCGCCCCCGGAGCGCAAGGGGGGAAGGGCATGTACCGCTATCGGATCGGCCGCCGCTCCGCCGGCCACACCGGGCTGAGCCGTGGCCGCTCGCCTCGGGCCGGATCGAGCCGCCGCCCCGCCGGCCGCGCCGCGCTGACCGCGGCCGGCACCGGCCTGGCGTTGGCGCTGGCCGTCGCCGGCTGCGCCGGGCCGCCGAACGTCACCACGCCGGCAAGCGCCAGCGCGGGCCCGTCCTCGGCCGCCGAGGCGGCGCCGACCGAGTCGCCGAGTCAGGGCAGCACGGGCAGCGCGGACCTACTTGGCGGTGCTGGTCCGGCGACCGGCGGCGGGACCGGTGGCACTGCTGCTCCGGCCCAGCCGAGCGGCCCGACGCCGTGCCGGGCGAACACACTGACGGTGAGCCTCGGCTCCGGGGACGCCGCCGCCGGCACCAGCTACGTGCAGCTGCTGTTCACTAACAAGGGCAGCCGGGCGTGCGTGATCCAGGGCTTCGCTGGGGTCTCCTACGTGACCGGGGACAACGGCACCCAGGTCGGCGCGGCCGCCGAGCGCGACGGCACCAAGGGTGGGCCGGTGACGCTCGCGCCGAGGGCGGTCGCCTCGGCGACCCTGGCCAGGGTCCAGGTGCTCAACTACGACGAGTCGGTCTGCCGGCCGACCCCGGTGCGGGGCCTGCGGGTGTATCCGCCGGGCGACACGGCGTCGGTGTTCGTGCCGACCGACGGCACCGGTTGCGCGGGCACCCCACCCGGCCCCCAGCTGCGGATCAGCGCGGTCAAGGCGGGCCGAGGCCAGAGCTGACGCCGCTGGCCCGGCCCCGGCGGCCTGTGGTTACCGAGCTGCACACCAGGCAGGAATTTTGTGCCCGCAACCTGCCTGGTGTGTAGTTCGGTAACACCCGGCCGGGCCCGGTTTGCCCCGGGCCCCCGCGGGGTCACTGGAGCGGGAACTCCTGGCCGTGCTCGCTCTGCGGGCGCGTGCCGAAGATCCGCCGGTCCGACTCGTCGATGGCGAGGTCGTTGATACTCGCCTCGCGGCGGCGCATGAAGCCGTTCTCGTCGAACTCCCACAGCTCGTTGCCGTAGCTGCGGAACCACTGGCCGTCGGCGTTGTGGCTCTCGTACTGGAAGCGCACCCCGATCCGGTTGCCGTCGTGGGCCCACAGGTTCTTGCGCAGCGCGTAGTCGAGCTCGCGCTCCCACTTCTGTGTCAGGAAGGCGACGATCGCCGGCCGCCCGGTGACGAACTGGTCGCGGTTACGCCAGACCGAGTCCTCGGTGTAGGCGCCCGCCACCCGCTCGGGGTCGCGGGTGTTCCAGGCATCCTCGGCGGCCTGCACCTTTTTCAGGGCGTCCTCGTGCGAGAACGGGGGGAGCGGCGGGCGCTGGTTCACTTCGGGTTCCTCTCCACGGGCCACGACGAGCAGAGAACGATCGCTCTACCGTTCGGTAGCCAGCGTAGAGAACGACGGTTCTCCACACAAGGAGCCTTGAGGGCCAACCTCAGGCGCCTGAGGGCCGCCGGGGAGCCACGAAGCCGACACCGACGAGACGTCGGGCCGAGACGAGCTTCAGTGCTGCGCGGGCAAGACCGGGCGGCCGATCTCGGGAACCATCAGTGGCAACTGGTGCGGGCAGATCTGCCAGAACCGGGTCTCCGGGTCACCCGAGCGCCAGGCGTCCGCCAACCGGGTGGCCGCGCCCTCGTCGATCACCCGGCGTGGTCGCGGGCGCAACCCGCAACGGGCCCGCACCTCACGGTCCAGCGCGCGCCAGGCCTCGTCCGCGGTGGAGTGCACGCTCACCGTCGAGGGGCCGTACTCATCACCCAAGATCAGGGTGTACACACTCATCACGTCGTACGACAACGGATCTGACCTTCCGCTCTGGACCGCGGGCCCGGCATGGGGGAGCGCGCGCGCGAACCGTGCCCATTCAACTCCATCGGGGTGCACCGGTTACGCATCGCCACGCCCCGATCGCCGACTGACACCACCCGGCGCCCCGGTGGACGCCCCACCGGTCCTTCACCAGCGGGCGCGGTGCCGCTCCAGCACGCCGAAGCCGGTGGCCAGCTCGAGCCGCCCCGGCAGGGTGCCGGCGAACATGCCGAACGGCTGGACGTACTCGCTGCGTACCAACCCGCCGAGCACCCTGTCGTCCCGCCGGCGTACCGCCTCGGCGCGAAACCGGAGGGCGCCACCGTCCACAGTGGTCACCTGGTCGAGCTCGTCGGACATGCTCATTG
>DATAYB010000803.1:0-7886 GCA_036272795.1 Pseudonocardia sp. | reverse complement strand
CTGGCCGGCACCGCGCTCGCGGGCCAGCTCACCCTGCTGCACGCCCGCTGCCGCGACCACCTGGCCGAACCCGTCGCCAGGGAGCGCATCGCCATCGCCATCGTGATGCTCACCGCCGCCCTGGCCGACCGCGCCCGGCGCATCGACGAGCACCGCAGCCTGCTCCTCGACCACACCGCCTTCACGAGGGACCTCACCACCATGCTCACCGCCGCCCTCACCGCGCCCGCCTGACCCCCTTCCCGCGAGTCGCGGAGTCGCGGATTCCGTCGGCCAGCGCCCCGGGACCACCGCCGAACTCGCGCCCCGACCTGGGCGTGTTTCGGCCCGGATGGACCCGGTTACCCCTGTGGGCATGGAACGTGGCAGCGCGAAACACGGACCCCGGATGGACGAGGAACTGGAGCGCGAGGCGGCCGAGGCGGCCCGACCCACGCCGGCAGTGCGACCGGAGCAGTGGCCCGACCCCGATGCGCCGCCGCCCCGCCCCGGTGGCCTCGGCACCGACCCCGACCTGGATCCGGAGACCAACCCCGACTTCCGACCCCGCACGATCTCCGACCGCGACTCAGGGTGACCCCGACCCCACCCTCCGGGTGATCACCCATTTGTGCGGTCGGCGATAACACAGGCCGGGCAGGCGCCGATGACCAGGCATGTCCAAGTTCACGATCGGTATTGCCGCTGTCGGTGTCCTGCTCGGCCTGCTGTTCAACTCGGGCACCGAGACGATGCCGCAACCCGACTCGCTCACCTCCGCAAACACGTCGGTGGCCTCCGCGCCGGTACGCTGAGCGACTGTGCTCGAACAGCGTGGCGTTGACGACGTCGACCAGCCCGGTCAGTCGGATTGGCTGGCCAGGGAGACCGCTCGGCTGCTGGAGTTCGCCGAGGGGTCGTGGCACCCGCTCGGCGGGTTCGGCGCCCAGGACGCACGCGGCGTGCTCGAGCCCGGTGGCTCCATAGAGCTGTGGATCACCGGCCGCATGACGCACTGCTTTGCGCTCGGTGCGTTGCTCGGCCACCCGGGCAGCGTGGAGCTGGTGGAGCACGGCCTGGCCGCGCTGCGCGGCCGGCTGCGGGACCAGGAGCACGGCGGCTGGTACCCGGAGGTCAACTCGTCGGGCCCCGTACACACCGACAAGCCGTTCTACCAGCACAGTTTTGTGCTGCTGGCGGCCGCGAGCTCGATGATCGCGGGACACCCCGGCGCGCCCGAGCTGGTGACCGACGCGCTCGAGGTGATCGACCAGCGGTTCTGGTCCGAGGCCGACGGCATGGTCGTGGAGACCTGGGACGAGCTGTTCACCGAGGCCGAGCCGTACCGGGGCGTGAACGCGGCGATGCACGGCGTCGAGTCCTTCCTGGCCGCCTACGACGCCACCGGTGACACGCTCTGGCTCGACCGCGCGGTGCGGATGATCAGCCGCGTGACGCGCGAGTTCGCCGAGCCCAACTCCTGGCGCATCGCCGAGCACTTCGACAGCTCCTGGCACCCGCTGCGGGACTACAACCGCGACCGTCCCGACGACCCGTTCCGGCCGTACGGGTCGACCGTCGGGCACGGCCTGGAGTGGTCGCGGCTGTGCCTGCACGCGCACGCCGCCCTCGGTGGCCCCGACGGTGGGGCGCCGTCGTGGCTGGTCGATGACGCGCGCCAGCTGTTCGACCGCGCGGTGCGGGACGGCTGGGCGGTGGATGGCGCGGACGGCTTCGTCTACACCGTGGACTGGGACGGCAAGCCGGTCGTGCACCAGCGGATGCACTGGGTGCTCGCCGAGGGCATCGGCGCGGCCCACACGCTGGGCACGGTGACCGGCGACACGGAGTACCGGCGCTGGGAGCCGATCTGGTGGGACTACGCGAACCGGTACCTGGTCGACCGTGAGCTCGGCTCCTGGCACCACGAGCTGGACCGCAACAACCGGCCGAGCGGCACGGTGTGGCCGGGCAAGCCGGACGCCTACCACGCCGTGCAGGCCACGCTGCTGCCCAGGATCCCGCTCCGGGCGTCCGTGGCCCGCGCCGTGCGCGATGCGTTGACCAGCGGAGATATCGAGCGGTTGGACGGCTAGTCCGGCTGCGTCACACGCCGGAATGGCTCGACCCAGTAGGACGTTTTGGTGACTATTGAACGTTGAACTACCTGGGAGGTAGCCATGCCGGCCGTGACCGTCTCGGACTTCAGCACCCTGGCCCGGATCCCCGAGCCGGCGCTCGACGCGGCCGAGCGCGGTGTGCGGTCGGTGACCGATGCGCCGAGCGGTGTCGAGGGTGAGGGCTTCCCGGTGCGCCGCGCCTTCGCCGGCGTCGCGATGACGGAGCTCGACCCGTTCATCCACCTGGACCAGATGGGTGAGGTCGAGTACGCCCCCGGTGAGCCCAAGGGCACCCCGTGGCACCCCCACCGCGGCTTCGAGACCGTCACCTACATCATCGACGGCACCTTCGAGCACGCCGACTCGCACGGCGGCGGTGGCACCATCACCGACGGCGACACGCAGTGGATGACGGCAGGCGGCGGCATCCTGCACATCGAGAAGCCGACCGAGGCGCTCGTGGCCAGCGGTGGGCTGTTCCACGGCCTGCAGCTGTGGGTGAACCTGCCGCGCGCCCTGAAGACCGCCGCCCCCCGCTACCAGGACCTGCGCGCCCGTCAGGCCGCCCTGCTCACCACCGCCGACGGCGGCGCGCTGCTGCGGGTCATCGCGGGAGAGGTCGCCGGCCACCCCGGTCCCGGTTCCACGTACACCCCGATGGCCATGGTGCACGCCACCCTCAGCCCCGGCGCCGAGCTGCGGCTGCCGTGGCGCCCGGACTTCAACGCGCTGGTCTACGTGCTCTCCGGCGCCGGCTCGGTAGGGCCTCGGGTCGGCGGCGAGCGCCAGCCGGTGCACACGGGTCAGCTCGCCGTGTTCGGGCCCGGTGACGTGATCACCGTCGCCGGCGCCGACCACCAGGAGTCGCGCTACTCCGCGCTGGACGTGGTGGTGCTGGGCGGCACGCCGATCCGGGAGCCCGTCGCGTGGGGCGGCCCGTTCGTGATGAACACCAAGGCCGAGGTGCTGCAGGCGTTCGAGGACTTCCAGGCCGGCCGGTTCGGCCAGATTCCCGCCGAGCGGGTGCCGCACGGGGACCTCGGATCGGTCTAGTTCGCCCCCATGGCTTGCGGGTAGCGGCCGGGTCGACTGGGCCGGTCGGGCGGTTCCGTGGCCCTCGGGCAACCGGAACCCGGCCCACACGTCTCCTGTAGTTGGGACGGTCTGCGTGTCGTGACACGCACACCGCCCCGCGACAGGTAGACCGAGACGGGTGGTGCGGGACATGAATGGCAACGGTGGCGGAGCTCGTCCGATGGGGCAGCGGCCTCTCGGGCCGCCACCCGGCGCGCCGCTTTCCACCCCGCCCCGGTACCGTCCGCCGGCGCCCGGCCAGCGCGGCGCACCCCGGCCGACCACGGTGATGCCACCCGGCCAGGAGTACCGCGCCTACCCGCCTGCGCCGGGCCGTCCTCGGGGATATGCGCCTGGCGCGCCTGGTCAGGGGTACCCGCCAGCTCCGGGTGGCCGGGCTCCGGGTCGGGGCCGTCCGCCCGGTCCGCCGCGTCCGCCCCGCCCCGCCGCCACTCGGCCCAACCGGCCGGCCGCACCCGGGCGCTGGGGACGGCGGCTGCGCGTGCTGCTGGTCGTGCTCGCGGTGGCGCTGTTGGGGGCGGGTGTCTACGTGGACTCCCAGATCACCAGGGTCTCCGCGCTCGCCGACTACTCCGGCCGCCCCGACAGCGACGGCACCAACTGGCTGATCGTCGGCTCCGACAGCCGCGCCGACCTCACCGAGCAGCAGGAGGAGCAGCTCGCCACCGGCAACGCGGCCGGCAAGCGCACCGACACCGTGATGCTGCTGCACACCGGCAGCGCCGGCACCACGCTGGTCAGCCTGCCGAGGGACTCGCTGCTGAGCATCCCCGGCCACGGCAAGAACAAGGTCAACTCGGCGTACTCGTTCGGCGGCCCGAAGCTGCTGATCCAGACGGTGGAGCAGGCGACGGGGCTGCGCATCGACCACTACGCGGAGATCGGCTTCGACGGCTTCGTGAACGTGGTCGATGCGGTCGGTGGCGTCGACATGTGCATCCCGCAGGCGATGAAGGACCCGCTGGCAGGGCTCGACGTCAAGGCCGGCTGCCAGCGCCTCGACGGCCAGACCGCCCTCGGTTACGTCCGCAGCCGCGCCACCCCGCGTGCCGACCTCGACCGCGTCGAGCACCAGCGCGAGTTCCTCTCCGCGCTGATGAAGCAGGTGGCGAGCCCGTGGACGCTGCTCAACCCGTTCCGGGTGGTCGGGCTCGTGCGCGCGATGCCGGGCGCACTCACCGTGGACAGCGGCGACCACGTCTGGAACCTGGTCTGGCTCGGCCTGGCGATGCATGAGCTGTCGGGCGGTGGCGGGACTACGACGACCGTGCCGGTCGGTGGCTTCGCCACCGTCAACGGCAGCTCCGTACTGCGCTGGGACACCACCCGCGCCAAGGCCCTCTTCGGCGCCCTGGCCAAGGACCAGCCCGTCCCCAAGTCGGCCCTCAACTAGCGCGGGTCCGGGGACCCCGGCCCCGGGTGAACCGGCCGCCGAAGTCCCTGCCCGGCATCCCCGGCCGGTCCCCAACCTCCCGCGAGTCGCTGGATTGTGCAGGGCGTGTCGCTGGATTCCGCGGGCCATGTCGCTAGGTTCCGCGGGCCGCCGCACGGAGCTTCGTCGGGCGGCAGGCGGGCGGGGTCAGCAGAATCGACCGCGTGACTGATGCGCGGTGGCCGACCATGCTGGAGCGGGCGTGGTCGGCGGTTGCCGGGGAGACGGCGGTACCGGCCGAGCTGCACGTCGAGGGACCGCCCACCGGTGAGCTGCCGTCCACGCTACCGGTCGCGGACGCCGCGCTGGCCTGTACCGCAACGGCGCTGCTCGCGGCGGCCGCGCTGGCTGTGCAGCGGTCGGGCGGTCGGTCCGACAACGGGCGGCGGGTCGTCTCGTTACGCGCGGAGCAGGTGGCGGCCGCGGTGCGGAGCGAGGCGTACCTGCGGGTCGACGGTGAGACGCTGGGCCCGGGGTTCGCGCCGCTGTCCCGGTTCTGGCGCGCCGCCGACGGCTGGGTGCGCACGCACGCCAACTATCCCTGGCACCGGCAGGCGCTGCTCGCGGCGCTGAGGCTCGACGCGGAGCCGTCCCTCGACGCGGAGCCGTCCGTCGACGCCGTGGCGAACGCGATCGCCGCGCTGCCGGCCACCGAGGTGGAGGACCTGGTCGTCGCCGCCGGTGGGGTGGCCGCCGCCCTCCGCCGGCCAGAACAGTGGCTCGCCCACCCGCACGGCGCGGTGGTCGCCGGACAGCCACTGGTCGCCACGACCCACCACCCGAACGGCGCCCCCCGCCGCCGCCCCGCCTCCGGCCGAGGTACTCCCAACGCCGGCGGGCCCGAGCGCTCAGCTGCCCCTGCCGCCGGCACCTCGGCACGGGAACTGCCTGCCGCCGGTGTCCGGGTGCTGGACCTGACCAGGGTGATTGCCGGCCCGGTGGCCACCCGGTACCTCTCCGCGCTGGGTGCCGACGTGCTGCGGCTCGACCCGCCGGACCGCCCCGAGCTGCCGCTGCACCAGTACGACGGACTGGTCGGCAAGCGCAGCGCGCTGCTGGACGCGGCGACCCCGGACGGCCTGCAACGGCTGCACGAGCTGCTCGCCGGCGCCGATGTCGTCGTCCACGGTTACCGGCCCGGCGCGCTGGCCCGGTTCGGGCTGGACGGGGCGGAGCTGGCGCGCCGGCACCCAGGGCTGGTCGTGGTGGCCGTGTCCGCCTGGGGCAGCCGAGGGCCGTGGGGCGACCGGCGAGGGTTCGACAGCATCGTGCAGGTGGCGTCCGGTATCGCGGCGCGCGAGTCGCCCGACGGTGACCAGCCTGACGCGCGGCCGGGGGCGCTGCCCTGCCAGCTGCTCGACCATGGCACCGGTTACCTGTGTGCCGCCGCGGCGCTGGACGGGCTGCGACGCCAGGCCGAGGTCGGCGGTACCTGGGTACGTGAGCTGTCGCTGGCCCGGACCGCGCACTGGCTGGTCGGCGAGCCGGCCACCGAGCGCCGTCCCGCGGTGCCGGCCACCGACGCCAGCTGGCTCGCCGAGGTACCCAGCACCGCCGGCCCGGTCACCACCGTCACCCCGCCCGGCTCGCTCGACGGCACGCCGCTGCGCTGGCCCGACCTGCCCCTGCGCTACGGCACCGACGCCGCGCGCTGGTGAGTCGCGCTCCCGTCGGTGGTGCTAGAAGGGCTGCTGACCAGCGACGATCTCGTCCAGCCGACCGCGCAGCCAGGCCAGCATCGCGCGATGCACGCCGCCGGCGAAGGACACCCTGGCGACGCCGACCTCGGTCAACCCGGCGACGTCCGGCCCACCCGGGAAGGTCGTGGCGTTGACCGGCCCGCCGATCCCGTCCACCACTGTGCCGACGACGCCGACTTCCTTGATCAGGATCGGGTAGACGCAGTCCGCGCCGGCCGCCAGGTAGCGCCGGCCCCTGGCGATCGCGTCGCTCACCGGGTCGGCGGGCGCGTCACCCCGGCCCGACAGGAACACGTCCACGCGCGCATTGATCACCAGTGGCACCCCTCCCGCGTCGGCCGCCGCCCGCACGGATGCCAGCCGCTCGGCCTGCACCTCGGGGGCGAGCAACCGCTTGCTGACCGGGTCGGAGTCCTCCAGGTTGCAGCCGACGGCGCCGGCCCCGAGCAGCTCGGCGACCAGGTCTTTTGGCGTCCAGCCCGTAGCCCGCCTCGATGTCGGCGGTGACCGGCAGCTCCCCGGCCGCCGCCGCGATCCGGGCCACCGCCGCGAACATCTCCGCCGCCGGCGTGAGCTGCCCGTCCCCGTAACCGATCGAGACGGCCACCGCGGCGCTGCTGGTGGCCACGGCGGGGAACCCGGCGGCGGCGACCGCGGCGGCGCTCGGCGGGTCCCATGCGTTGGGCAGCAGCAGCGGTCGGCCGGGCCGGTGTAGGGCGCGCAGCAGCTCGGCGCGCTCGGCGAGACTGGTCACCGCGCTGACGCTAGGGCGCGGGGCCGGCCGTCGACAGTGCCACCGCCGGTTGGTTCCGCCAGTCCACTGCCCGGACCTGCACAATCCAGCGACTCACCCTGCACAATCCAGCGACTCGCCGGGGGACCTGACGGCGGACCCGCGGGCAGTTTGGGGGCCGTCAGGCGGTGCGGCGGGGGCGTTTGGTGCTCTTGCCGGTGGAGCGGGACTTGGGGCTGGACTCGGGTTTGGGGTCGGACTTCGGCTTGGGCGGTGTCTTGGTGGCGGTCTTGGTGGTGCCGGGCGTGGGTTCGGCGTCGTCCGCCGCGCCGGTCCGCTGCGCCGGGACCGATGGCGCCGCGCCTCCCTTCGAGCCCTCCGAGGCGGACCCGCCGGCTGCGCCCCCTGTCGAGCCCGAAGCGGCCTTGGCCGCCTCCACGCTGCGCTGCAGGGCGGTGAGCAGGTCCGTCATGCTGTCGGCGCCGTCGCCGCCGGGCTCGACGACCGGGGCGGGGCGGGTCTCGCCGGTGCTGCGCTTGCGGTCGATCAGCTCGAGCATCGCGTCGCGGTACTCGTCGGTGAACCGGCTCGGGTCGAACTCCGCGCCGAGGCTGTCCACCAGCGAGGCGGCCATCTGCATCTCCTGCGGCCGCAGTTCGACCTCGACGTCGAGGATGTCGAACTCCGGGCTGCGCACCTCGTCCGGCCAGAGCATGGTCTGCAGCACGATCACCTTGTCGCGCACCCGCAGCAACGCGAGTGTCTCGCGCGACCGGATGGCCACCTTGACCAGCGCCATCCGGTCGGTCTGGCGCAGAGCCTCGCGC
>DATAYB010000802.1:0-31082 GCA_036272795.1 Pseudonocardia sp. | reverse complement strand
CCGCCTACCTCGGCGGTTCGATCAGGCCTTGGCCTCGGACCACTGCCGGATCACGCTGACGTCGGCGACGAACCGCACCGAGGCGGCCGGGAACCAGCGGCGGGCCGTCTCGGCGAGGCACGCGTGCAGCAGGTCGGCGGCGGCCGCGCCGTGCTCCGCCGGCACGTGCAGCAGCAGCTCGTCGTGCAGGCACAGCACGATCCGGGCGTCGAGCGCGGCGGCCCTGGCACGCACGGTCACCGCCCACACCTTGAACACCTCGGCGGCGGCACCCTGCACCACCGCGTTGCGCGCGAACCGCCCCCGCGCCGCCACCGCCGTGCGCCGCGCCGCGTCGTCCAGCCCGGCGGGCGGCGAGCCGATCCGGACCAGGCGGCCGCCGAAGGTACGCACGTCACGGCCGCGCCGGCCCTGCTCGTGGGCGTCACGCAGGTAGCGCATCGCGGTCGGGTACGCCGACTCGAGCCCCCGCAGTGCCTCCCCCGCCGCCCCGGACGTCTGCCCGTACATCGCCGCGAGCACCGCCACCTTCGCCACCGGCCTGGCCACCCCGAGCCGCGCGGCCACCGGGGAGTACAGGTCATCGTCAGCGGTGGCCGCCGCCAGGACCCGGTCACCGGACACCGCCGCCAGCACCCTCGGCTCGATCTGTCCGAGGTCGGCCCGCACCAGTACGTGGCCCGGCTCGGCGGTGACCACGGGGCGCAGCTCGGCCGGCAGGTTGTGCAGCCCCGCCTGCGCGGTCATCCGGCCGGCGGCACCGTCGCTGCTGCTCCACCGCCCCCGGAGCCGGCCGTCGGCACCGACGTGCTCGTCCAGCCAGCGGTAGCCGTACGTGGTGGCGATGCGCTCGGCCTTGCGCCAGGCCAGCAGCGCCGGCACGACCGGGTGCACGTGCGCCAGCCCCTCCAGGCGCCAGGCGCGCGTGTCGGGCACGTCGACGCCGACGTCCGCGAGCAGCCGCTTCACCTGGGCGGGGTTGCGCAGGTCGGCCTCGCCGGCGCCGGACACCAGGTCGCGCACCTCGTCGTCGCGGCGGCGCTGCAGCTCGCGCGACTGGGCCTCGTCGCGCGGGCGGGGCCCGATCAGGCTGCCCAGCAGCTCCTCGACGCGGCCGCGGTCCACGGGGAGGCCGACCTCGAACAGCTCCGCGCAGAGCAGCTCGACGGCGGACTCCGACCGGGCCGTCGACGGCGGGTCCCCGGCCACCGCCAGCCGCTCCAGGCGGTCGTGCTGGCGGCCGGCGGCGACCAGCGCGGTCGCGGCCCAGCGCGCCCACCGCCCGGGGTCCCTGCTCCAGCCGCCGCTGACCCATTCCGGGCGCAGGTGCCCGTCGGGGCGGACCGGGTTGGCGAGGTCGTCACCGTCGTCCCCGGTCGGGCTCAGCAGGTCGAGCTGGCCCATGCCCGGGATCGAGCCCGCCGCCAGCTCGTGCAGCGCCGCCCACAGCTGCCCCGGTTCCGCCCGCCAGCCGCCGAACAGCAGG
This sequence comes from Pseudonocardia sp., assembly GCA_036272795.1. Lineage (GTDB taxonomy): Bacteria > Actinomycetota > Actinomycetes > Mycobacteriales > Pseudonocardiaceae > Pseudonocardia. The sequence goes on along the minus strand of DATAYB010000802.1, from coordinate 29,596 downwards.
CGGTGCACCGCGGCCAGGTCCCAGCAGGTCGCCAGCCGGACCCGCGCCGCCGCCAGCACGGCCGGAGTGTCCTGCGACCACCACACCCAACGCGGCCGCAGCGCATCCTCGACCAGCGCCACCACCCTCGCCGGCTCCGGGTCGGGCAGCGCCCAGTCCGCCCCAGCCGCCGCCAGGCCGAGGCCCCGACCCGGCACGAGGGTGACCGCAACTGGGGCACCACGCCCGGCCCCCGCGGCCCGCAGGCCCGCCAGCAGGTCCGGCACGGAGTCCAGCGTGGCTAGCTCTGACACGCCGCCATTCTCGCCCACAGGCTGATGTGACCTAGGCCCGGTGCCCGTAACCCAGGCACCGGTCACTCGTCTAACACCGTGGCGTAACTTGCAACGCGAACCTGACCCGGGAGTCCGATGAAGCTGCACAGACCGGCCCGCATGCTGTCGAAACGACGGTGGGTCGTCTCGCTCGGGCTCGCCGTGGTCACAGTCGGCGCGCTGACGGCTCCGGCCTTCGCCGACGACGACAACAGCGACGACAACGCCGGCGCCGACCAGAACGCGGTCGCCGCCGCCATCGCCGCCCCGCTGGTGGCCGGCACGCCCTGCACGACCACGGCCAGGGCCTGCGTGGATCTGGACTCGCAGCGCGCGTGGCTGTTCTCGGACGGTGCGATCGTGCGTGGGCCGGTGAAGATCGCCTCGGGCGGCAACGGCAAGGCCACCCCGATCGGGCACTCCCTGCGCGTCTACCGCAAGGACGCCAACCACAAGAGCCTCGAGTCGCGGATGCCGAACGGTCAGCCCGCGCCGATGCCGTGGTCGGTGTTCTTCGCCGACGGTGGTATCGCCTTCCACTCCGGCAGCCCCGCCCGCTCCTCATCGGGATGCATCCACCTCAACGACCCCGACGCCCGCGCCTGGTTCAACTACATGGCCATCGGCGACCAGGTCCAGGTGGTGAAGGCCTCACAGGAGATTCCGCGGCACAAGGGCCAGCCGGCGGTCAGCAAGCAGCCTGGCCAGATCGACCCGCTCCGGGGGCTGCACGACGACTCCGCCTCCGCGCCCGACAGCAACTCCGACGGGTCCGACGGGTCCGACGACTCGAACGACTCCAGCGACGACGACTCGAGCGGCGACCGCTGATGCGGCCACCCGCCGCCCTCGGGTGGCGGGTCACGCGCCGGACTCGGCGGTCTTCTTCAGCTTCGCCAGCGTGGCCTCGATCATCATCTGGGTGTACGGGCCCCGGTCCTCGACCCCGGTGATGGCCTTGCCGAGGATGGACAGGATCGGGCCGGCGCCCTCCACCCACGTCTCGGTCACCTTGCACCGTCGTCCCCCGTCCGTCGGGGTGATCCGGTAGCTCCACTCGGAGACGGTCTTCGGGCCGACCTTGTTGCGGAACGCGAAGCGGCTCGGCTCCGTCGCCTCGGTCACCTCGACGGTCGTGGTCCACTTCTTGTCACCGTGCTCGTTGGTGCCCTTGAACCGGGCGCCCTCGACCGCGTGCGTCGCACCACCCAGCCACGTACCGCCGGTGTTCTCCGGGCTCCACTCGCCCATCCGGGTCAGGTCCGTGACCAGCGCGTATACGACCTCCGGCCGCGCACCGATCTTGGTCGAGGAGGACACCCGCCGCTTTTCTCCCATGGCCGCACAGGATGGCACGCGCCGCGCCACTTCCGCGGTCACCCGGTCGGGGGTCAACCAGGGCCACCGACGTACTCGGGCGAGCCCGGTCCGCCCCTCCCGCCCTCCGCTCCCGAAGGCTGGATGATCGCCCCCGGGCACCCTAGGGTTGGCGTTTTTGGGGGGGCGCCATGCGGAACGTTGTCAGGGCCTTGCTCGCGACCGGGTGTTGCGCGCTGCTCGCCACCGCCTGTGGCAGCCCGCCGCCGGCCGAGCCGGGGCCGGCCCGCACCGCGGTCGCGGTCGGCACCGACGGCGCGGTGTCCAGCGTCAACCCGTACGCCACGCGGATCGGTATCGACGTGCTCAAGGCCGGGGGCAACGCGGTGGACGCCGCGGTCGCCACCGCCGCCGCGCTCGGTGTGGTCGAGCCCTACTCCGACGGCCTCGGGGGCGGCGGCTACTTCGTCTACTACGACGCCAAGACCCAGCAGGTGCACACCCTGGACGGTCGGGAGACCGCGCCGGCCACGATGACCCCGGACGCCTTCCTGGCCCGGCCACCGGGCGGCCGCTGCCGTTCGACGACGCCGTCAACTCCGGGCTCTCGGTCGGCGTACCGGGCACCCCGGCGACGTGGGACCAGGCACTGCGCAGCTGGGGCACGATGCACCTGAGCGACGTGCTCACCTGGTCGATCCGGCTGGCCGAGGACGGGTTCGCCGTCGACAACCAGTTCCGCGCCGAGACCGCGATGAACGAGGCGCGGTTCCGGGCGATCGCGCCGACGGCGTCGCTGTTCCTGCCGGGCGGCGAGCTTCCCGTGGTCGGTTCGCGGTTCCGCAACCCGGACCTCGCGGCGACCTACCGGCTGCTGGCCAGGGACGGGGTCGGCGCCCTCTACCGGGGTCCGCTGGCCGACGACATCGCGGCGGCCGCGCAGCACCCGCCGATGGTCCAGGGCGCCGGCCGCACGTTCCGGCCCGGCCGGCTGCAGGCGTCCGACCTGGCCGGCTACACCGTCCTGCCGAGGGACCCGACCCACTCCGTCTACCAGGGCCTCGACGTGTACGGCATGGCCCCGTCGTCCTCCGGTGGCATCGCGGTCGGCGAGGCGTTGAACATCCTGAGCAACTTCCAGCTCTCCGCCACCGACCATGTACAGGCGCTGCACGACTACCTGGAGGCGAGCCGGATCGCGTTCGCGGACCGCAACCGGTGGGTGGCCGACCCGGCGACCGGCCCGGTGCCCACGACCGCCCTGCTGGACCCGGTGTTCGGCAAGGAACGGGCCTGCCTGATCGACCCGGCGAAGGCGCTGACCAGCCCACTCGCCCCCGGCGACCCGAGCCGGCCACCGACCGGGTGCACCGCCGGGACCGGGTCCCCGCAACCTCACGAGGGCACCTCCACCACCCACCTCGTCACCGCCGACCGCTGGGGCAACGCTGTCTCCTACACGCTGACCATCGAGCAGACCGGCGGCTCCGCGATCACCGTGCCGCACCGGGGCTTCCTGCTCAACAACGAGCTGACCGACTTCGACTTCGCCCCGAGTACACCCGGCGCGCCGGCCCCGAACCTGCCCGGCCCCGGCAAGCGGCCGCGCAGCAGCATCTCCCCCACGATCGTGCTGCGCGACGGCAAGCCGTACCTGGTGATCGGCTCACCCGGCGGCGCCACGATCATCACCACGGTGCTGCAGACGCTGGTCAACCGCCTCGACCTGGGCATGACCCTGCCGGACGCGATCGCCGCCCCTCGGGTCTCACAGCGCAACGCGGCCAACACCGAGGCGGAGCCGGCGTTCCTGAGCTCGCCCGACCGCGCCGCCCTGGAGCGCCTCGGCCAGCACTTCGTGCTCGCGCCGAAGGCCTTCACCCCCATCCCGGAGATCGGCGCGGTCGCGGCCCTCGAGTTCCTCCACGACGGCCGCGTCCAGGCCGCCGCCGAGCCGGTGCGCCGGGGCGGCGGCTCCGCCATGGTCGTGACCAGCAAGTAGGCCGGCCTTCGCCGAGAAATACAGGCATAATAGGCATCTATTTATCGCCGGCCTGTCGAGGAGACCGATGCGGTTCACCGTGCAGTACCCGATCGCGCACGCGGGCTACGACCGGCGCTACCTCGACCCGGCGGTCGTCACGCGGTTCGCCGAGGCCGCCGAGAAGGCTGGCTTCGCCGCGATCGCGTTCACCGACCACCCGGCCCCTTCGGACAAGTGGATGCGGGCGGGCGGGCACGAGGCGTTCGACCCGTTCGCGGCCCTGGGGTTCTGCGCGGCCGTGACGCGGCGCCTGCTGCTCATGACGCTGCTGCTCGTGCTGCCCTACCGCAACCCGCTGCTCGCGGCGAAGGCCGCCGCCACCGTCGACGTCCTCTCCGGTGGGCGCCTGGTGCTCGGGGTGGGCAGTGGCTACCTGCGCTCGGAGTTCGCCGCGCTCGGTGTCGACTTCGCCGAGCGGGGCGCGCTGTTCACCGAGGCCGTCGAGGTGATGCGCGGCGTCTGGGCGACGGACGACTACGGCCACGAGGGCCGGCATTTCACCGCCTACGGCCAGACCGCCCTGCCCCGCCCGCTGCAGGAGCCCCACCCGCCGTTCTGGCTGGGTGGCAACAGCGCGGTCGTGCGGGGGAGAGTGGCGCGGCTCGGCCAGGGGTGGTCCCCGCTGGTCAACGATGCGGCCGCGGCCGCAGTCACCCGCACCGCATTGCTCGACACCCCCGCCGCGCTGGCCTCCGCGGTCGCCGAGATCCGCGAGCTGGCCGCCGAGGTGGGCCGCGACCCGAGCGCCATCGCCGTGCAGGTGGAGTCGTCCGACAGCGTGACCTGGCACCGGGACGCCACCCTGGACCGCCACCGGGACCGGCTCGCCGAGTTCGCCTCGGCGGGCGCTACCTGGTTCGTGGTGGACCCACCCGGCGACGACGTCGAGCGGGGCATCGAGGCGCTGCACCGCTACGGCGCCGAGGTCATAGCCGGCCACGACCATTCGGCGCGAACCGAGCCGGCACAGGTCGTGGAGGTGGCCCGGTGACCAGTTTCGACGCCGTGCGCGTACCAAGCCCCCAGGACGTGGCCGAGTCGCTGCGGCGCAACCTCGGCATGACCGTCACGTCGGTCAAGCGACAGACGCGCTGGCGGCCGTGCTGGTTCGTCGAGGCCGAGCGGGACGGCGAGGCGATCGCGGTCGTGGTGCGGGGCGACCGCATCGAGACGTCCGTGCAGCCGCTGCGGCGCGAGTTCGCGTTCCACCGGCTGCTGGAGCGCGGCGGCATCGCGGTGCCGGCCGTGTACGGCTGGCTCGACGACATCGGCGCCGTGGCGATGGAGCGCGTACCGGGCCGGCCGGACTTCGACGGCGTCCCCGAGACCGAGCGGGACACGGTCGTCGACGAGTACCTGCACCAGCTGGCCCACCTGCACGCTCTCGACATCGCGCCGTTCGTCGGGGCCGGCATGCTGCGGGCCGCGGACCCCGAAGGCTCCGGCACGCTGATGCACTTCGAGCTCGAACGGCTGTGGCGCGTCCGCAAGCGCCGGCCGAACCCGTTCCTGGAGTTCGCACTGGGCTGGCTGCACCGCAACCCACCGCGCAGCCACGGCCGCGAGACGCCGGTGCTGTGGGACAGCGGGCAGTTCCACCACCGGGACGGCCACCTCACCGCCGTGCTCGACCTGGAGTTCGGCCACATCGGCGACCCGGTCGTCGACCTCACGGTCTGGCGGATGCGCGACACCCTCATCCCCTTCGGTGACTTCCGCAAGATCTACGCCCGCTACGAGGAGATCTCCGGCTGCGCGGTGGACGTGGAGGCCGCGCAGCGCCACCACCTCGCCGCCACCCTGAGCAACGAAATGATCTTCGGCGCCGCCATCGTCGACCCGGTGCCCGGCACCGACCTGATGAACAACATGCAGTGGACCAGCGAGACCAACCTGCACGCGACCGAGGCGCTCGCGGAGTACCTGGGGACCGAGCTGCCCACGATCGACGTGCCCGCCCCGCGCCGCCGGCGGAGCGACACGACCTACGCCCACCTCGTCCAGCAGCTGCGCGCGATGCGCGGGGATGACCCGTTCCTCTCGCACGACATCCGGCTCGCCTTCCGCACGAACCGCCACCTGGCCCGCGTCGCGGAGATCGGGGACGAGCTGGCCGAGGCCGACCTCGACGACCTCCGACCGGTACTCGGCCACCGACCGAGCACCTGGTGGGAGGGCGACGAGAAACTCGAGCGGTTCGTGCTCGCCGACGCCGCGACCGGCCGCCACGACGAGACGCTGGTGCGGCTGTTCCACCGGCGCAACCTCCGGACCCACCTGCAGCTGGGCCCGCCCGGCTCGAAGATGGTCGCCCACTACCCGGTCCAGCGATTCGACGGCCGCGAACCCGTGAACACAGCCAACTGGGCGCAGCCCGGGTAGGCCGGCCGGTGCCCGCCCCGGCCAGTTTCGGCGCCTCCGGGTGCGCCGGCTCGAACTACGTCGACACCGGTTTCGTCAAATGAGCGACGGCTCGCAACCATTTCGAATGAATGACGTTCTCCTTCATTCGCACGGTCACTATTGCCCGGTTCAGTTCTCTAACCTGTAAGAACCATTCCTGGGCACCTTGTGTCAGGCTCGGTCCACGTGCGGTTGTGTCTCCCGACCGAATCCGCGCACACCGAGGGAGATGGCTTTTGTCAGGCGCTGGAGAGTGGGCGGCGGTCCTCGCCAAGGTGCGCGCCGTGCCGGCTGGGCTCGCGGCGTGGGGAGCGCTGGCAGGGATCGCCGCCGCGGTGCCGGTCGGCGCCCTGCTGGCCCTGCACCAAGCGTCGGGGCCGGTCGATCTGCCGGTGCTGCTGGCCTATCCGCCGGTCATGGGGGCGCTCATCGCCATCGCCACCGCGCCACGGCTGCGGGGCAGGGTCCCGATCGCCTCGGCCGGTCTGGTCATGGGGTTGCTCGGCTGGTTGGTCTGGTCGCTCACCCTGGATCCCTGGCTGCGCGGGGAGCGGCTGGACTGGTCGATCGTGTCCGCGGCCCACGCCTATCCGGTCCTTGTCGCGGACCTGGCGCACGGGAGCCTCACCGCCCTGTTGGTGCAGCTCCTGCGTGCCATCGGTCCGCTGCGCGCGGGGACGGACGCGGCGAAGGACTCCCCCGCCACGCTGGGGCGGGTGGTCATCGTGGGGAGCGGCTTTGCCGGGGTCAGCGCGGCGAAGCGTTTCGAGCGGCTGGCCCTGCGGAACATCCCGATCGACGTCACGCTCGTCGGCTCTTCGAACTTCCTGCTGTTCACGCCCATGCTCGCGGAGGTCGCCTCGGGGGCGCTGGAACCGGCGCACATCAGCGCCCCGGTACGGGCCTCGGTGGCTCACACGCGGTTCCGCAACCGCACGGTCGCGGCGGTCGACACCGACCGGAAGCTGGTCGAGCTGGCCCCCGGAGCGGCGCCGGCGGAGTGGGTCCCCTACGACCACCTGGTCCTCGCGGTGGGCTCGGTCCCCCATTTCCTCGGACTCCCCGGGGTCGAGGACTTCGCCATGACCCTCAAAGACCTGCACGACGCGACGGCGCTGCGCGATCATGTGCTCGAACAACTCGAACAGGCCGACAGCGTGGAGCCCGATCCCGCCGAGCGCGCGCGAATGCTCACCTTTGTCGTGGCCGGCGGCGGATTTGCCGGTGCTGAGGCCGTAGCGGAGCTGTTCGATCTGGTGCACGGCGTGCTGCCGTTCTTTCCCGGTATCACGCCGGACGAGCCGCGATTTGTGCTCGTGCATTCCCGCGAGCACATTCTGCCCGAGCTGTCGGCCGCGCTGGGTGACTATGCGATGCAAAGACTGCGCGCGCGAGGGATCGAGTTCCGCCTGACCGCCAGGGTCTCGGGCGCCACCCCCGTAGAGGTCCGGCTCGACGACGGCGGCACGATCCCGACCCGCACGTTCGTCTGGACGGCGGGCAACCGGCCGAGCCCACTCGTGCGGAGCATCGGCGGCGAGCACGCCCGAGGCGGCGCCCTGGCCACGGACTCGTGTTTCCGGGTCACGGGACTGGAGGACGTCTGGGCCATCGGCGACTGTGCGCGCATCCCGGACCCGGGCGGGCCCGACACGTTCTACCCGCCGACCGCGCAGCACGCTCTGCGGGAGGGCGCGGCGTTGGCCGACAACGTCGCCTCGGTGTTGCGCGGGCGCACGCCGCGCGAGTTCCGCTTCCGGACGATCGGCGTCCTCGTCGCGCTGGGGCACCGGACGGCGGCGGCCGAGATCCGGGGGCACCGCTTCTCGGGGTTCGCCGCCTGGATGATGTGGCGGGCGATCTACCTGGCGAAGCTGCCGGGCGTCGAGAAGCGGGTCCGCGTCCTGCTCGACTGGGTGATCGACCTCGTGCTGCCACGCGACATCGTGGTGACCCGCTCCGAGTCGCCGACGAGGCCGGAGCGGGTGCGATGACCTCCGCTCCCGCCCGGACCCGCGAACACCGAGGGGGCCCCACGAGGACCGTGCTGACCGGGGCCGGTGCGGGCCTCGCCATCGGTGTCCTGTTCACCGCGGGCATGCTCGCCGACACGCTCCCGGTCACCGCGCTGACCGGGTACGCGGGATCGTCGCCGCTGGCCACGGCCGCCCAGCTCGTGGCGGCGGTCGCCCTCGGTGGCCTGCTCGGGCTGCTGCTCGGCGAGCGGGTGACCGGGTCGGGCGAGCTCGTACTGTGGGGGTTGCTGTACGGCGCGTGCTGGTGGTTCCTGGGGCCGCTCACCCTGCTGCCGCTGGCCCGGCAGGGCTCGGCGGCGTGGGACCTCTCGGCCGTCCAGGCTCAGCTGCCCAGCCTGTTCGGGCTGCTGCTGTACGGCGCGCTCACCGCGCTGCTCTACGGCGCGCTCCGGAGGTGCCTGTCACCAGGGCCCCGGTGGGGCTCGCTGGCGCGGGGCCTGGTGGCCGGCCTGCTCAGCGCGTTGGTCCTGCAGCTGGTGCTCGGTGACGCCGGAGGCCTGCACCTCGGCTGGCTCCTCCCGGCCGGCGCACTGGCCGGGCTCTGCTACCCACTCCTGTTCGGCACCCACAAGACCGGCGCGGGGCCCGGGCTGGTGCAGGGGACGACCTACGGGTTCCTCGCCTGGCTCGTGGCGATCGCCGTCGTGCCGGTACTGCTCGGCGGAGGTGGCGCGGCGTGGTCCCGGGCGGTGGTGACGGAGGGGGCCGCCACCCTGCCGCCGTACCTGCTGCTCGGCGCCGGCATCGCCCTCGTCTTCACCTGGCTGGAAAGCCTCGGCGAGTGGCTCTTCGTCGACGACATCACCAAGCTGCGCTCGACCTCACCCGGGTCGTGGGGCATTCGGGCCACCGGTTACGGGGCGGCCGCCGGCCTGGTGGGCGGGCTGGTGTTCACCGTCGTGATGCTCGCCGTCAACGAGTTCGGGCAGGTGGCCAGGATCATCGGGATGAGCGCCCCCGTCGCCGGGTTCGTCGTCCACCTCGTGATCGCCCAGCTGATCGGGATCTCCTATGCGGTGCTGTTCCGCCGCAGGAGCTTCGACCTGTCCTCCGGCCTCGGCTGGGGGGTGTGTTACGGGTTCTTCTGGTGGGTGTTCGGCAACATGACCCTGCTGCCGCTGCTCACCGGCGAGCCGTTGCGGTTCGACGCCGCCGCCCTCGACCTGGGATTTCCCTCCCTCGTCGGGCACCTCGCCTACGGCGCCGCGCTCGGCGGCATCTACTTCCAGCTCGAGGAGCGCATCGACCCCTGGTGGTTCACCCGCAGCACGCTCGAGGCACAACAGGCCGAACGCAGGCGCACCGAGCTGCTCGGCACCGCACCGGCGCTGTGGGGCCTCATCGTCGTGGTGGTGCTGACGCTGCCGGTCATCATCGGTGGCTGACGCGACTCCCGGCACGCGGCCCAACTCGGTGATCATCAGGACGTGAGGGCTGCTTGGGACCGACGGAAACAGCCGTGCGGTCCTGATGATCACCTCGTGATCTTCAGCGAGTGTCCTCTCTGGGCGGGAGGCCGGTCACCAGGTCAAGCAGCTGGCAGATCACGGTGGAGGGCACGGCCAGGGAGAACGCGGTGACCAGGTCGACCGGCGGGCCTTGGCGCAGCATGTCGTCGACCAGCCCGTCGACCAACGCCTGGATGCCCGGCCGCAGCTGGTTGACCCGCTTGACGGTGAGCTCCGGGATGACCATCCGCCGGTACGCGGTGTGCTCGGGCGGGTCCATCTCGAGCAGCAGCCGGGGCGCGTCGCTGTCGGCACCGTCTTCGATCATGGCGCCCTCCCCCGGCGCGTCCCCGTCGTCCTCCGGGTACGGCTCGGGAAAGCCCGGGCGGCGCGGGTCGGAACTGATCCACGTGCTGACCAGCACCTCGCGCAGGTCGGCGAGCCGGCCGACCGCCCACGCCAAATCCTATCGAGTGACAAACTCATCTCGCGCACCTTTTCAGGCAGGGTGGCTGTGGTGACCGGCGGCAGCAGCGGCATCGGGCTGGCGAGCGCCGGCCTGCTCCTCGATCACGGCGCCTCGGTCGTCGCCCCCGGCACCATCGACACCCCACTCACCGCGCAGGAGGACGCGGGCAATGGCTCCTCGTACGTGACCGGCGCCGAGATCCTGGTCGACGGCGGACTCGCCCAGACCTGACCCGATCTTGAACCGGGCCACGACCGATGGCCGCTCTCACCATGATCTACCAGGGGACTACCGTTGCGCCCCATGAATGACAGTGTCCGCACCGGACCCGCCATCAGCGTCTTCGGCCTCGGCTACGTCGGCTGCGTGTCAGCGGCGTGTTTCGCTGATCGCGGCTTCCGCGTGTTGGGAATCGACGCGAACCCGACCAAGACCGAGTTCCTCCGCGACGGCAAGTCACCTGTCATCGAGGACCACATCGGCGAGCTGGTCAGCCGAGTCGTCAAGGACGGGGCGCTCACGGTGGTCCACGACGCCGAGACCGCCGTCCACCAGAGCGACATCTCCCTGATCTGCGTCGGTACCCCTTCCGAGCCGAACGGCGAACTGTCCACCGTGTACCTGCGCCGGGTTGCCGAGGAGATCGGCGCCGCGCTTGCCACCAAGGCCGCCCGGCACACCGTCGTGTTCCGCAGCACCATGGTGCCCGGCACCTGCGAGGGGGTGCTGATCCCGATCCTGGAGGAGGCCTCCGGCAAGCGCGCCGGCGTCGACTTCGGGGTGTGCGTGAACCCGGAGTTCCTGCGCGAGGGCACCAGCGTCTGGGACTTCAACAACCCACCCAAGACCGTCGTCGGGTCGAACGACCCCGAGAGCGCCGAAGCCGTGATGCGCATCTACGAGGGCCTGCCGGGGCCCCGCTTCGCGGTCCGCCTCGCCGAGGCCGAGATGATCAAGTACGTGGACAACAGCTACCACGCGCTGAAGGTGGCCTTCGGCAACGAGATCGGAGTGATCTGCCGCTCGGTCGGCGTCGACTCGCACTCGGTGATCGACGTGTTCATGGCCGACACCAAGCTCAACATCAGCCCGGCCTACCTGCGCCCCGGGTTCGCCTTCGGCGGCTCCTGCCTGCCCAAGGACCTGCGCGCGCTCGTGCACACCGCCCGCAGGCGCGACCTGGACACCCCGCTGCTGGCCAGCGTGCTGCCGTCCAACGAGGCACACATCCGGCGCGCGCTGGACCTGGTCACCAGCAGCGGGCGGCGCAAGGTCGGCATCTTCGGGCTGTCCTTCAAGGCCGGCACCGACGACCTGCGCGAGAGCGCACTGGTCGAGCTGGCCGAGCGGCTGCTCGGCAAGGGCTACCAGGTCAAGATCTACGACTCGACGGTGGCACTGTCCCGGCTGACCGGCGCGAACCGCGACTACCTGGCCGAGCACCTGCCGCACATCGAGCGCCTGCTCACCGACGACATCGACCAGGTGCTGGAGCACGCCGAGGTGTGCATCGCGGGGTCGGCCGAACCGGCGATCGCCGGCGCCATGAGCAAGGCCGGGCCCGACCGGCTGGTCGTCGACCTGGTGCGGTTGCCCGACGCCGCCGAGCGCCGGGAGGACCCCGCGTACGTCGGGATCAGCTGGTAGTCCATAACCCGCCCGCCGAGCCGGCGGTGACCGGCTCACCGATCGCACAGCACACCGCACACAACGCCGTAGCGCCGCACACACCGCCAGCCCGGTGTGCGGCGCTACGGCGTTGTGTGCCGTCGGCACGGCGCGCTGGGATAGTGGTGCCCCCGTCCGGGAGGTCGCCATGTCCGTCCCCGCCGGGCGCGCCGGCCCGAGGGCGACGCCGCGCGACTGGCTGGGCCTCGCGGTGCTAGCGCTGCCGTGCCTGCTCGCCACGATGGATCTCGAGGTGCTCAACCTCGCGGTGCCCGCACTGAGCGCCGCCCTGCGCCCCAGCGGTACCGAGCTGCTCTGGATCGTGGACAGCTACGGCTTCCTGATCGCCGGGTCGCTGGTCACGATGGGCACGCTCGGCGACCGGATCGGCCGGCGCAGGTTGCTGCTGATCGGTGCCGCCGCGTTCGGCGCGACCTCCGTGCTGGCCGCCTACGCCGGCAGTGCCGAGGTGCTGATCGGCGCCAGGGCGCTGCTCGGGGTCGCCGGGGCCACGCTCGCGCCTTCGACCCTGTCGCTGATCCGCGGCATGTTCCTGGATCCGGGCCAGCGGACGGTGGCGGTGTCCATCTGGGCGACGAGCTTCTCGGCGGGGGCCGCGGTCGGGCCGGTGCTCGGCGGCGTGCTGCTGCGGTACTTCTGGTGGGGCTCGGTGTTCCTGCTCGCGGTGCCGGTCATGGTGCTGCTGCTGGTACTCGGCCCGGTGCTGCTGCCGGAGTTCCGGGACCCGGACGCCGGGCCGCTCGACCTGGCGAGCGCGGCGCTGTCACTGGTCGCGGTGCTGGCGCTGGTCTACGGCCTGAAACGTTTCGCGGCGGACGGGCCGGACCGCTGGGCGGCACTGGCCGCGCTCGGCGGGGTGCTGGTCGGCGCGCTCTTCCTGCGCCGACAGCGGCGGCTGGCCTCGCCACTGCTCGACCCTGCGCTGTTCCGGGTGCCCGCATTCAGCGGCGCGCTCGCCGCGTTCACCCTGAGCCTGTTCGCGGGCTACGGCATGTTCTTCCTGATCGCGCAGTACCTGCAGCTCGTGCTCGGCCTGTCGCCGCTGGTGGCCGGGCTGTGGTCGCTGCCGGCGGCGGCCGGCCTGGTGACCGGTTCCCTGCTCGCCCCGGCGCTGGCGCGGCTGGCCCGCCCCGCGTATGTGATGGCCGCCGGGCTGGCCGCCTCGACCGTCGGCTTCGGGGTGCTGGCCTGCGCGGGTGCCGGGGGCGGGCTGCTCGTTCCCGTGCTCGGCTCGACGATCTTCGCGGCGGGTATCGCGCCGGTCGGCACGCTGGCCACGGACCTGGTCGTCGGGGCGGCACCGGTCGAGCGCGCGGGGGCGGCGGCGGCGATCTCCGAGACGGCGGCCGAGCTCGGCGGCTCGCTGGGTATCGCCGTGCTGGGCAGCCTCGGTACGGCGGTGTACCGGCGGCAGCTGTCCGGTGCGCTGCCGGCCGACGTGCCGGCGGACGCCGCCGACGCCGCCCGGGACACCCTCGGCGCGGCGGTCGCAGCCGCCACCACGCTGCCGGCACGCGTCGGCACGGCCGTACTCGAGCTCGCCAGGGCGGCGTTCACCGTCGGCTTCCAGTTCGCGGCGGTGGCGGCGGCACTCACGGCAGCGCTGCTCGCCGTGGTCACCGCCGCATTGCTGCGCCAGGTGCCGCGCGCCGGGGCCGCTGACGCCGCCACCGGGGAATGATTGTTGATTTCGCCAACAACTGTTCCTCGGCGCCGCGACACTGCCAGCTATTTCGATCATCGTCGAGCGCGGGAATTGTCGCGCTCATCATTGAGTTCGCAAATATTCCGGCCGCCGCCTCGAATGAGTGTCCCCAACTCGGGCGCCCCCGAATCAATTCGCAGCGTGTCCCCCACCGTCACTGATCTGGCCGAACGCGTCACCGATCTGGCGGAGTGCCGCATTCCGCCGCCTCTCGTTGAACACCTCGGCTGCGCCCCGACATCCCGGCGATCCGGTGGTCGACCGCGGCCGAGAATTCGATCATCCGGAAAGGATCCCCGATATGACCACCGACAACCCGTTGGCGGACAAACTGCTCGACGACGCGCGCAAGAAGACCGCGCGCATGGACAACCCCACCATGGCGAAGGCCGCGCTGATCGTGGGCATCGTGGCCGTACTGGCCAGCCCCGTGTCGATCGCCGGCTGGGTGCTCGGCCTGACCGCCATCGGTCTGGGGGTGCCCGGCTCGCAGCGTCCACTGACCGCCCAGCAGGCCAGGATCGCCATCGTCCTGGGCGTCGTCGCGATCCTGATCGGCCTCTTCTTCTTCAGCCTGAACATCGCCAACTGGTCGTAGCCGCCGGCCTCCTGTTACCGAACTCCACGCCAGGCAGGTTCTGACGCCGAAATGCCTGCCTCCTGTGCAGCTCGGTAACAACAGGCCGGACCTAGCGCGGCGGGTTCGACGGGGGGCGGATCGCCAGCTCCGTGCCAGGCGACATGGGCGCCGGGGTGGCGGTCGAGGAAGGGGCGGGCCGGCCCGCGTCGTGGGGATCTCGCGCGGGCCGGGCCGCGACCGCCAGGCGCGCACGCCCGGCCACCTCGGCGACCAGCCGCTCCAGCGGCCCCTGCCCGAACCGGCGCTGCCAGTAGAACCCGAAGGCCAGCGCGCCGACCACGAGCAGCACGTACAGCACCTGCGGCGCATCGTCGAGCACGCCGGTCGCGAGCACCACGAGGTGCGCGGTGTAGAGGGTCAACGTCATGGCCCCCGCCGCCGCCAGCGGCCGCAGCAGCCGCGCAAGCACCGCGACCCGGCACAGCAGCAGCGCGGCCCCCAGCACCGCCATGGCCGAGCCGAGGGTGTGCAGCAGGTCGATCGGGGTCGTCGAGTGCGGCGACGGCACCGCGAGGTACCAGATCGACGAGCTCGGGTCGGAGTCCCACAGCAGCTCGTTGCGGGCCGCCGAGTCGGAGTCCGAGTCGTCGACGTTCTCCAGCAGCGTGTCCAGGCCGCCCAGCCGGAACAGCACCACGGCGGACACCAGCCGGGCCGTCACCGCCATGGCCAGCCCACCACCGAGCAGCCAGGTGGCGAGCCGCCGTGAGGACAGGTCCAGCCGGCCGATGGCCAGCCCCGCGCACAGGTAGGCAAGGTAGGCCAGGACCGGGTAGTAGCCCGTGACCAGCAGCGCGGCGAACAGGCCGCCCGGATCCGCGAACAGCGTCGCGAAGGTCGGGTTGCCATTCGGCCCGGTGCTCGCCGGCGTAGAGCCGCCCAGCGCCGTGAGCACCACCACCGGCGCCACCGCGATCAGCCCCGCGGAGATCACCACCAGGGTGCGCGGCGGCAGCCAGAGCAGCGGAATGGCCAGCAGGTACAGCAGGGCGTAGTACGGCAGGATCAGCTCCACGTCGGTGGCCGAGCCGAGCACGTCACCCAGCAGCAGGCCGACGGCCCCGATCAGCAGGCCGCGGATCGCGATGCCGACCGAGGCAGCGACCCGGCCGCGACCATCCAGGCTCCGCCGGCCCCCGCTGAGGAACGCCAGGCTGATCCCGGCCACGAAGGCGAACAACGTGGAGGCCCGGCCGGCGGCGATCTCCGTGGCCAGCGTGGGTTCGCCGTGCTTGTCGAAGGTGTCGAACACATGCACGGCGATCATGCCGAGCAGCGCGACCCCCCGGGCCACATCCACGCCGATCTGCCGCTCGGCGCGATTCGCCAGGGTGGCGGTGGTGCCGCCCCGCACACTGGTCTCCGTGCTGCTCACGTCTGGACCTCTCCGGTGGGTACCACGTCAGGCCGAGCGGGTGGTGGGCCGGCCCGCTGTGACGTTGCTGAACAGGTAGTTGGTGGTGCCGCTGATCAGGAGGCCACGCTCGTTGTGGTGCACGGTCATCTCCCCGCCCCGGACCCGCACGCGCATCGGGAACGGCAGGCCCCATACCTGGTGCGCGACGAAGGCGGAGGCGGCCACCCCGGTCCCGCAGGCGAGCGTCTCGTCCTCCACCCCGACCTCGTAGGTGCGCACGGCGATCCCGTCCGAGCAGCGCTGCATGAAGTTGACGTGCAGCCCCTCCGGGTGGGCGAGTCGGGCACACAGCTCCTCGTCGTAGCGCAGCGGGCGCGCCACCGCCGGCACGTCCACGCCGGCCAGGTCGCTGGTCAGCAGCACGAGGTGCGCCAGCCCGCTGAAGGCGAAGTACTGCCCGTCGCTGACCCGCTGGAACTCCCGTCCCGGGCCGAGCTCGACCCGGATCCGCCCGCCGGCCGCCGACACCCACTTCACCCCGTCGTCGGTGCGGACGACGTCCTCTGCGCCGGCGAGGTAG
Organism: Pseudonocardia sp.; assembly: GCA_036272795.1. Lineage (GTDB taxonomy): Bacteria > Actinomycetota > Actinomycetes > Mycobacteriales > Pseudonocardiaceae > Pseudonocardia. Next base: position 13,594 of record DATAYB010000802.1, on the reverse strand, counting down.
CCCCGCTCCACGCAGTACCGCGTGACGCAGCGCAGCGCGTTCCCGCACATCGTGGAGTGCGTACCGTCCCGCTCGAAGTAGGTCATCCGGACCGGGTCGCCGCTCGTGCGGACGAACGCGATCCCGTCCACCCGGACCGCCGTGTACACCTGGCAGATCTCCCTGGCCAGCACACCGCCGACCTGCTGGGCGGACAGGCCGCTGAGCTGCTCGTCGAGCACCAGGATGACGTTCCCGTTGCCGTGCATGATGGCGAAGCGCAGCCGGTCGAACTCGACCCCGTGCGCCGTCCTGCACCGGAAGCCCCGGTAGTCGGAGGCCAGGTCGGTGGTGGTCCGGTCTGGGGTGGTCGGGTCGGTGGTGGTCGGGTCGGTGGTGAGCAGCGTGAGCATGGTGGGCCCCTCGGGCGGTGGTGGACGCGAGCGGTCCAGTGGTGGGAGGTCGGTCAGGAAGGTGCGTTGGTCTGGCGGGCCGGGATGCCGCGCCAATGGCTCTGGGCGGGCAGGACCTCGCCCTTCATGGCGAGCGACATGGTGTCCAGCGAGCCGCCCGCACCGACCTCGGCGTCGTAGAGCACGACGGCGTTGGTGCCGACGGTGGCTCCAGGGGCGACCGTGGTGTGGGACATCTTCATGACCCGGTCCTCGAACAGGTGGGTCTGCAGCGCCGTACCCTCGCCGACCATCGCGTCGTCACCGATGTGCACGAGGTCGAACTCGGTGCCGCCGGTGGACACCAGCCAGGTCCGGCGGCCGACGTGCACCCCGAACAGCCGCAGCATCGGTGCCATCCACGGGGTGCCCTCGAGCCGGCCGAGCAGCACGGGCGCCGCCACGGAGTCGAACAACCCGGTGATCAGCTCGGTCCGGCGGACCCATAGGCTCCAGTACGGCTCGGTCCTCGGCCGGTACTTGCCGATCACCAGCCACTTGAGGGCGATCACGGTCAGGGTGGCGGCCAGCGCGGTGCCGAGCCCGAGCGCTGGCATCAGCGCCAGCAGCTGCAGCGGCGACAGGACCGCGGCCAGCCTGACCGTCGCGTAGAGCGCGCCGAGCGCACTCGCCAGCAGGATGACCTGCGGCAGGTTCACCCGCAGCAGCTCGACCACGAGCCGCAGGGCGACCATGCCCCGGGTCGGGGCGTAGACCAGCTTGTCCGCGAACTTCTTGCTCTCCTGCCGGCGGGGCAGGAAGATCGCGGGCGAGCCCAGCCAGGTGGTCTCCGGGTCGATCGGCCGCGAGGGCGCCAGAGAGAGCACACCGAGCAGGCTGTTCTCGCCCATCCGGCTGCCGCCCGGCACCAGCGCCAGGTTGCCGACGAAGGTACGTCGGGACAGCTCCGCCTGGCTCAGGCAGATCCGGCCCCGGTGGAACACCGGTGGCGCCGTGGTGATCCCCTCGGCCAGGAAGCACTGGCCGCCCATGACCGTCATGTCCGGGTCGATGTACTTGGGGATGGCGATCTCGCACCACTGGCCGAACCGCAGCCCCAGGCCGCGCAGGAACGGCACCACGTAGAGCGTGCAGTAGAGCGTGCGGGTCAGCGCGACGCTCATGCTGACGACGTTCATGCTCACCCACTTGCGCAGCCCGAACCAGCCGCGTGCGGAGTAGATACCTGGGTTGCGGCCCGGCCGCACGATCCGCTGCACGGTGACCAGCACCAGGCAGCTCGACAGCACGAACAGTGGCGCGGCCAGCAGCGTGCTGAGCAGCCCCTGACCGATCCCGCCTGCCACCGTCTCGTACGCCACCAGCGCCGCGCTGGGCACCGCGATCACGATGGGCAGCACGAGCAGCATGGCGATCGCCGCGACGTAGCCGAGCAGCACCGACAGTGGCCAGCGGCGTGTCTCCGGCCGCTCGGACATCTCGGTCAGGTGCGCGGGCACCGCCTGCACGCGGGCCACCGGCGAGCCGGCCCAGTACTCGCCGGCCGGGATGCGCCGGTCGGCGTGCACCAGGGACTGCTCGCCCACCATGGCGTTCTCGCCGATCTCCGCGCCCGCCAGCACGACGGTGTTGGTGCCGACGAAGCTGCCGGCGCCGATCCGCACGGGAGCCAGCCGGAACCAGCCGTCGGCCACGACGAACGGCTGCACGCGGGCCGCCGTTCCGATGCTCGCGCCGTCCCCGATCGTGACCAGCTTCGGCACGTCGATACGCCCGGACACGTGGCACTGCCGCCCGACCTTCGCCCCGAGCAGCCGCAGGTACGGCGCGAGCAGCGGGGTCCCGGTCAGCATTGCCACCGGGGCCAGCGCCGCGACCTTGCCGTAGAACCAGAACCGCAGATAGGTGACGCCCCACAGCGGGTACCAGCCCGGTTTCACCCCGGCCATCACCAGGCGGGACCCGACCACCGGCAGCAGGAACAGCGTCAGCACGAACCAGAGGGCCCACAGCGCACCGACCCCGCCGAGCTCGACACCGGACAGCTGGACGAGCGCCCCCCGCAGCCCGAACCGGTCGGTACCGAGGGCCGGCACCCCGAGGCGCAGCAGCACCGCGTAGACGAGCACCAGCGGCGGTGTGCCGAGCGCGAGGAACCAGCCGTAGATCAGCCCGAGCTGTGCAAAGCCGCTGCTCCAGATCCTCAGGCCGGAGTGCCGGCGCGGGGCCGGCCGCTCGACGGCGGCGAAGCCGGGCTCCTCGTCCTCGGCGGAGGTCAGCTCGTGCTCGACGAACTCGGCGAGGCCCCGGATCGTGGGGTGGGCGTACAGGTCGCCCATGCCGAGCCCCTCGAGCCCGGGGCGGCGGCGCAGCGCGGAGATCAGGTGCGCGGCGGTCAGCGAGTGGCCGCCCAGGTCGCAGAAGAAGTCGTCCTCGACCGAGACCTTGTCGGCCTTCAGCACCTGGCCCCACTCCTGCGCCAGGCCGGCCTCCAGTGCACTGCCGGGAGCCACGTACGGGCCGGAGCCGGCGCCCAGCGGCGCCGAGACGGGGGCTGGCAGCTTGGCCCGGTTGACCTTGTCGGCGGCGAGCATCGGGAACTCGTCGAGCACCTCGAGGAACGACGGGATCATGTACGCGGGTAGCCGCTTGCGCAGCGTCGTGTTCAGCCGCTCCCGCAGGGCCGCGACGTCGTCCGGCGAGAGCGCCGCCGCGCCGCCGCGCAGCGTGACGTAGCCGATCAGGTCCTGCACCACCCCGTCCCGCTCGACCGGGTTCACCACCGCGATCTCCACGGCCGGGTCCTCCCGGATCAGCTGCTCGATCTCACCGAGCTCGATGCGGTAGCCGCGGATCTTGACCTGGGTGTCGATCCGGCCGAGGTACTCGTACTCGCCGGCCGGGGTGACCCGGCCGAGGTCGCCGGACCGGTAGACGCGGGGGGCGATGGCCCGGTCGGCCGCGATCGGGTTCTGCACGAACCGCTCCGCGGTCAGCTCCGGCCGGTTCAGGTAGCCGATGCCGACACCCGGGCCGCCGATGCAGATCTCGCCGACACCGCCGGGCTCCACGGGCCGCCGCTGCTCGTCCAGCACGTAGAACACGTAGGTCGGGAACGGCACGCCCAGGGTCACCGGCCGGTCCGGGAACAGCTCGGTGCAGCTCGACGACACCGTGGTCTCGGTCGGGCCGTAGCAGTTCAGGATCCGCCGCCCGGGCCGGGAGAACCGGCGCACCAGGTCCGGCGGCATGGCCTCGCCGCTCATCAGCAGGCAGCGGACCGTGGGCAGGTCGGACTCCAGCGTGGTGAGCATCGTCGGCACGCTGCACAGCACCGTGACGTCGTGCTCGGCGAGGAAGTCCACCAGGCCCTGGCCGAAGCGCCGCGAGTCGGTCGGCCCGGCGATCAGGGCCGCCCCGGCGACCCAGGCCGGCCACATCTCCTCGAGGTGGAAGTCGAAGCTGATCGACATGCCCTGGTAGACCCGATCCGCACTGGTCACGCCGTAGATCGGCGTGGCCACCGCGAGGAAGTTCACGATGCTGGCGTGCGAGATCGCGACGCCCTTGGGCTTGCCGGTCGAGCCGGACGTGTAGATCACGTAGGCCTGTGTCTCCGGGTTCACCCGCACGCCGGGGCGGCGGTCGGGCTGCGCCGCCAGCTCGCCGGCCAGCGTGTCGAGCTCGAGCACCGGGCAGGGCAGCGCCTCGGTGCGTCCGCGCGAGGTCGAGGTGGCCACCAGGTGGACCAGGCCGGCGTCCCCGGCGATGTAGCCGAGCCGGCCGTCGGGGAACGACAGGTCCAGCGGCACGTAGGCGGCGCCGGCCTTGAGCACGGCCAGGATGGCCACGTACGTCTCGACCGAGCGCTCCAGCAGGATGCCCACCGGCTGGCCCGCCCGGACGCCGTGCGCCAGCAGCAGGTGCGCCAGCTGGTTCGCCCGCCGGTCCAGCTCGGCGTAGCTGACCCGCTCGCCTCGGCAGACCAGTGCTGGCGCCTCCGGCGCGCGGTCGGTGGCGTGCTCGAAGTACTCCGCCAGCATGCCGACCTTCGGCATGGCGAACGGCTGGGCCGGCGCGGCAGCGGGCGGGGCCGTGGGCACCACAGCGGGCAGGGCGGCGGGCCGGGCAGCGGGCCGGGCAGCGGGAAGCTGGGCCGGGCGGGCCACCGCCGGAAGAGCGGGCGGCGCCACAGCGGGCGCCACGGCCGGGAACGCGGTCGGAGCGGCGCTCAGAGCGCTCGGCGGCGCAACAACCGGAGGCGCGGCGACCTGGGCCTGCAGAGCCGCCAGCTGGGACCGCAGGCGGTCCAGCTCGTCCCGGCTGGCGCGCAGCGCGGCCTCCGCCTCGACGACCTCGGCGCCGGCGCGTTCCTGAACCGGGGCGGGCCGTTGGACCTGGCCGGCACCACGGGGCGGGGGCAGCTTCGCCACGTCCACCGTGTCGCTCGGCACCATCGGGATCTCTTCGAGGCGCTCCAGGAAGGCCGGCACCAGGTACGAAGGCAGGTGGTCGCGCAGGTACCCGTAGATGGCCGCCTCGTCGACCGGACCCTGGTCCGTGCCCGGGCTGTAGTACCCGACGAGCTCGGTGCCGTACGTGTGCACCACGGCCCGCGTCACGCCCGGTGCCTCGCGCAGCACCGACTCGATCTCGGCCAGCTCGACGCAGTAGTCACGCGCCTTGAGCTGCGGCTCGAGTCGGCCCAGCAGCTCGATCTCGCCGTCGGTGTTGACCCGGCCCCGGTCGCCGGTGCGGTAGATCCGCCCGGACGGGTTGGCCGGGATGCCGAGGAAGTCCTCGATGAACGCCTTGCTGGTCAGGTCCTCGCGGTTGAGGTAACCGAGCGCGAGGCCGATCCCGGCGATGCCGATCTCGCCGACCTCGCCGTGCGGCAGCGCGCGGTGCGGGTCCTCGGGGTCCAGGATCACCGTGGCGTAGGTCGGCAGCGGCACGCCGATGGTGGCCGGCTTGTCGGGGTGCAGCTCGGTCCAGGTGGCCGTCACGGTGGCCTCGGCGGGGCCGTACACGTTCAGGAACCGGCGGCCGGGCCGGTACCAGCGGGTGACCAGGTCCCTCGGGCACGGCTCGCCCGAGACGAGCAGGAAGCGCAGGTCCGGCAGGTCGTCCTCGATGCCGGCCAGCAGCCTCGGCTCGCAGCACATCGCGGTGACCCGGTGGCTGGCCAGGAACTCGTGCAGCGCCCGGCCGGTGGGCTCGGCGCCCTCGGGCCGTGGCACGAGGGTGGCGCCGACCGCCCACGGCACCCAGATCTCCTCGACGGAGAAGTCCAGCGCGATGCTCACGCCCTGGTAGACGCGGTCCCTGGCCCGGATGCCGTACACCTCGGCCGCGACCCGGACGAAGTTGCAGATGTTCGGGTGGTCGATGGCCACGCCGGCCGGGCGACCGGCGGTGCCCGAGGTGTAGATGATGTAGGCGACCTGGTCGGTGTGCCGACCCCGTTCAGCGTCCAGCAGGCGGCGGTCGTCCATCTCCTCGATCAGCGGGGCGGCCTCGTCGACGAACACCAGGTCGGCGCCGCACCCGGCCAGCGGCTCGACCTGCTCGCGCAGGTGGGCCAGCGTGAGGACCGTGGTCACCTTGGCGTCCGCGACGATGTAAGCCATCCGACCGGTGGACTGGCCGGCGTCCAGCGGCACATACGCCCCGCTGATCTTCAGCACGGCCAGCATTCCGATGTAGGCGTAGCCAGGGCGGTCGAAGAGCAGCGCGATCCGGTCGCCCGGCTTGGCACCGCGCAGCCGCAGGTAGCGGGCCAGCTGGTTGGCGCGCGCGTCCAGCTCCGGGTAGGTCAGCGAGAGCTCGTCGGAGTCCACCGCGAGCTGGCCGGCGCGCCCGTAGTCGCCGATCCAGTCGCACCGCTCCTCGAACACGTGGTCAAGACGCTCGCCTCGGCGCGTACGCGACCCCTGGGCCTGGGTGGCAACGAGCACAGCCGGCGGGGCCTCGGCGGCGGCTCGCTCGATGGGCAGTGTCGCGGTCACGGTGTCTCCTCCGGCCTGGCGACCAAACAACCTGGTCACTCGGTGGAGAAAGCGTTTCAGCGCGGCCCCTCGGCGACGATGGTGCGAGCCCCCGACGGAACGGAGCGGTCCCCCGGAACGGGGTGGGGCATTCCCTACCGGCCGCCCCGAGCCGCTATCGGCCCCTTTCGCCGGCCGCGACTGTTGATTGCGCCCACAATGAGAACGTCACCTCCGGGTTCCACCGACGCGGCGAACGTTACGACACGAGATGGTGAACTTCACGCAATTGCTTACACTCATCCGAAGGATCGTCACCCGGCCGCGAGGCAATTCACCATATCGTTGCGGGACGTCGCCGAGTTCGGCGAACTTCACCTGGAAATCACGAACGACACGTCCGTGATTCACTCCGGGGAGTGGTTTCACCCGAAGCCCGCCGCAGATCGTTGGACAAGGCGATCCGCACCTACTAAGCCTACGGACGTGGTTGCGACGAAGGGCGTCCAACCAGTCATTCGGGAGGAATTATGAACCGCAGGCTCGGGCAGCGCGCTGTTGTCGCACTCGCCGCTGCAGCTCTCGCCACTGGCGCTTCCGCGCTGTTCGGTGGCACCGCGTTCGCCGGAAGTCACGGCACGCACAACAACTCGGGTGGCGCTGGCGGCAGCGGCGGCGACGCCAACGCCAACTGCCTCATTCCGGTCGGCGTGACCGCCGGCATCGTCGGCCAGGGTGGCGACAACACCCAGTGCAACGCGACCGGCGGCGGCGCTGGCAACGGCGGCACCGGGGCGAACTACTAATTTCCAAACCGGGCGGGTAGAGGTCCTTGGATGTGTCAGGGACCTCTACCCGCCCGTTCAGTGTCCGGACACCGTGTAGTACCTCCGTCAAGTAACCGCCGTTCCTGGGTGCCACCGCGAGTTTGCACAGGTCAATGGCCGAGACCCGGCCCGACCTACCGGCGGCGGATTCGATTCCGAATACTCATTACCGGAATGTTGATTCGCCACCCAGGGATAGCAACACCGGCCCCACACCACCCGACCGCGTACTCTCCAGCAACAGTCGAATGAAAAGTGCGCGCGAAGTTGGACACGAACTCCGGCAGGCGGTAGAAATTCTGCGCGCCGAGGCGAAAAGTGACTTCGACGCAGAATTGATCTTGGAGGTTTAAGGTGACCCGCAAGTTCACCAGGACGGCAGCTGCTACCGCCGTCCTCGCGCTCAGCGCAGCCAGCTCCGCCCTCTTCGGCGGCGTCGCACTCGCCGGCAGCCACGGCGAGGGCGACAACACCGGCGGCGGCGGCGGCAACGGCGGCAAGACGAACGTCAACTGCGTCCTGCCCATCGGACTGTCCCTGGGCATCATCGGCCAGGGTGGCGACAACTCGCAGTGCAACGCGACCGGCGGCGGCGCCGGCGACGGCGGGACCGGCGCCAACTACTGATCGACGGTCGGTCGACCTCCCGTCGACCGACTCCTGAACGCAAGGGCTCCCAGCAAGAAAACGCAGGACCGGCCTGGCGCAGGCCCCCAGATGTGTCGGGGGCCTGCGCCAGGCCGCTGCAAGGCCCCACAACTGGCAACATCGCGGCGGACGGTCCGGATCACCGGTCATCGGGCGCCGAGACAAGAAGGCGGTAGAGGCCCCCGGATGTGTCGGGGGCCTCTACCGCCTCTCTAGTGTGCACCCAATGCTCTGAGCACTGTGTGGCTGACCCCCTGTTTCCGCTCACAGTGCCGCCTGGACGGCCCCCGGGGGCTGCGCGCTGTCAGAACCCCCCAGGAGAGCCCCCGGCCTCTGAGATCGGCCCTGAGACGGACACAGGCCCCGGACGAGTCCGGGGCCTGTGTCCGTCGGTGGCGCTCGCCACCGATGTCGCTATTCGACTGTTCAGCGCCTGTCAGACGCTTTCAGCGCCGGTGGAACGGCTATTCGCCGCCGTCGCCACCGTGGCCGCCATTGCCGGCGCTCGAGTTGCACTGCGAGTTGTTGCCGCCCTGACCCATCACGCCGGCCGAGACACCGAGCGGAACGACGCAGTTGGCGTTGGCGTTGCCGCCCTTGCCACCGTCGCCACCGTTCTCGCGGTAGTAGTCGTTGTGGTCACCGTCGATGCCGCGGTGCCCATGGTGGTTGCAGCAGTTGTCACTCGCGAAGGCGGTACCGGCGAACGCCGCCGAACCACCCGTGGCCAGCGCGAGCGCGGTGATCGCCACCGCAACCCCACGGCCGAGCTTGCGGATCATCATTCGTCCTCCGTCAATGTTCAGTGGTGACGACTCATCGGCCTGGGTGCGACCGTCGACAACCTGAGGGGAGTGTTGTCGTCGACCAGCCGGTACAGTGCGCCGACCGGTCGGGTTGTCGTCTGTTTGTTGCAGGATGAAGCGCTATCCGAGATTTTGTCGGGCTAGCGACGGTGAGATGCGGGGCTACCAGGTACACATGGTTATCCACCGCGCCGAACCCGGATCGTGCACCGATTTGTCAGTGCGACGCCGTACGCACGGGTCTTCACATCCGACCCGGTACGTGCATGCCGTCGAACCACCACATCGGCTCCCGGTCACTGCTACGCGGTTACCGTCACTAACGTGCGTTTGTCAAACGCTGCTCCCGTCGCTGGACGTCACTCCGGCATTAGGATGCAACGACCGCGGCACCGGACAGTGACGCCAGGCGGGCGTTGCATCCAATTACCCCTAACGAGTGAGCACGGAAAGCATTTCAGCCAAGCGACGTGACCAGACCATCACCCCGTAAAGGGGCCACTCATTGCGATCGCAACAGATAACGCGCGCCGTGATCCACCGTTTCCGGTCAGCATCCAGGCGGCTCAACCCGAGGGGTCAGAGGCCGCCGAGCAGGCTGTAGGTGCGCTTGCTGCTGCCGTTCTGACCGTCGGCTCCTCGGCCACCGTTGTCCGAGCCGTCCTCACCGTCGGTGCCGTCTCCCGCGGTGCTGTCACTGGAGTAGCGGTTGCTGTCGGCGGAGTGGCGGTTCGTGTCGTCGCCAGCATCCGAGCCCGAGTCGCTGCCACTGTCTCTGCTGGTCGAGGCCGAGTCGGACCGGCTGCCACTGTCGCTGTCGCGGGTGGTCGTGCCGTGGCTGCCGCTGCGTGCGCTGTGCACGCCGTGCGCGCCGCTGCCGCTTGCCGTGTCGGCGTACGCGATCCCCGCCACACCGAGCGTGGCCACCGCGGCGGCCACAGAGGTAATGATGACCTTCTTGAACACGAGCAATTCCCTTCGGTTGACACGCAGCGCCATCCCCCGCGCATTCAGTTCAACGAGGCGGCCAGATCCGCGTGACGCCGGGACCATGACTCCATATAGGTGAGCCGACCGATCGACGGCCGCCCGCGCATATTCCGGAGAACACGCTGTTCCGGACGCCTCGCCCACCGCGAGAGGACCCGCGACGAACTTCGACCCGACACAACCGCGTGAACAGCTGAGCGTAGGGTGAGCAACGGCCAACAGCCTTCGCACTCCGGTGGTTCACAATCGAGTGATCTTCCGGCTCGATGGTGTCACAGAGTGCCCGTCGGGTCCGGCGGAACACCCAAGCGGCCGATAACTTCCGAAGTAAGTCACGGCCTTTCCAGATCGACACACCGGCCGACGGCGGGCACGTAGTTCGAAACGGTGGGGGGTAGATGTCGGAGCGCGCGACCGAGGGGTCCGAATTCGCCGAGTGGCAGCCGGCGGCAGCCGGTCACCCGCTCGGGGAAAAGGCCGCGTCCGCGGCCGGCCCCTACGACTCCCACGACTCCGGCGCGCCGGAGTTCGCTGACGCCGTGGACCTCGGCCCACTGCTGGTCCGGCTCCCGGCCGACGCCCAGCTACTCGTCGAGAACACGGCCGGCACGGCCGCCCGCACCGCCCACCTGACCGTGCCGGCAGGCAAGGTCGACCTCAGCGTGCTCGCCGCGCCGCGCAGCAGCTCCCTGTGGCCCCAGGTCGCAGAGGAGGTCGCCGCGGTGCAGGGCGAGCTCGGCGCCAGGGTGGACACCGAGCCGGGTGAGTGGGGCCAGGAGCTCCGCGCCGTCTCGGAGCACGAGCTCTCCTGGTTCATCGGCGTGGACGGCCCCCGCTGGATGCTCTACGGCGTTGCCACCGGGCCGGTCGAGGCCGACGTGGAACTCGCCGCCACACTGCGCGAGCTGCTACGCGGGACCGTGGTGCGGCGCGGCCCCGAGCCGTTGCCCATGAAGACCGCGCTCACCCTGGCTCCCCCGGACACGCGCGCGGCGGAGCAGCACGAGCCGGCCGCCCGCTCCACCGTCCGTGAACCCGTCTGGTTCCGCATGGGGCCGACGCCGGCGAACGCGGCGCTTGCGACCCACCTCACGGCCGTGCCGGACATCCCGGCCGCCACCGCCCCGGAACCCGCCGCCGCGCCCGGGCCGACCGCACCCCGGCCAGCGGCACCGAAGCCGGCCGCCGCGGTGGCTCCGGACGCCGGGGCGAACCCCGACCAGCCGTGGCCGCTGCCGGCCGAGGTACCCGACTGGCGGCCGACCGTGGTGCCCACCGGTGCCGCGCCGAAGCGGCGGGCCGGGCGCTGGGCGCTGCCGGCGGGCCCATCCGTCGGCGTAGCCGGCCTGGTGCTCCTCGCCGGCGTAGGGACCGTCCTCGTGGCCGTACGGACCACCAGGACGCCCGGTGCCGCGTCCGCCGCACTGCCCGACCCGGCCACCGCCCAGACCACCGCGCCGGCCGCACTGCCCGACCAGACCACCGCGCCGGCCGCACTGCCCGACCAAGGCACCACGCCTCCTGACCAGGCCCCGACAGCCGTACCGGACCAGGACACCGCGCTCCCCGACCCTGCCACCGCGCTGACCAACCCCGGGCCGCAGCCGACGAACACGCTGCCCGGGCTCCCCGGTCTCGTGCCCGCTGCCCCGCCACCCGCCGTGCCGGCCGACCAGTTGTCCGAGAGTGCGCTCGCCGGCCCGAACCGGCAGTCGGCGCGAGCCGTCGAACAGGGCCACCGCAACTCCCGGCGTGCCGAGCAGATCGTCGGCACCAACCGCTCCCCCGACGACGGTGACGACGGGTCGAGCCGGCCGCCCGACCGCTCCGAGCGCGACGAGCAGTCGGCGTACCCCGGCCTGCTCGGAGGGCTGGTCAGCGCGCTGAACCCGGCGCAGCTCGGCATCGGCTGAGCCGGAGCGACACCCGCTCCGCATAGGACGTGGCCGGACTACTTCGAGCTGGTCAGGCCGATGATGATGATCGCGACGATGGCCGCGCCGCTGAGTAGCCCGCCGCCCAGCCCGAGGAAGCTGTTGTGCTTGATCCCGCCCACGATGGCGACGATGGCGCACAGCACAGCGAGGATGATCAGCGGGCCCTGCACGTCGTCCTTCAACCGACCGCGCGCGGGGACCCCGGGCCGCTGGAGTGCCCTCCGGTGCGGCGTGCGCGCCGCGGCGGCCCTGGCGCGTCGGGTCTGCGCGGGCGGCGAGCCGGCACCGGACGCGTCGGCCCCGGACGACCCGCCGCGGGGCGAGTCGGCGGAAGGTGAGTCGGCGGGAGGTGAGTCGGCGCGGGGTGCGTCGATCCGCGGCAGGTCTGGATCCGTCCGGAGCAGGTCCGAGTCGGCTGCGTCGAACGGGTCAGGTCCCGGACGCGTCGGCGCCTCCACGGGTGGTGGCTCGGGCGGTACCTCGAAGGACAGCACCTCAGTGGGGCCGGGGTCCGGCTCGGGGGCCGCCATGGGTGGAGCCTCGACAGGGGCCGGTCCGGGCTCGGCGACCACTGCGAGCGGCAGAGACCCGGTGATGCGCGGGCCGGCGAGGTGCTCCTCGGGCCGGATCGGGTTGAGCAGCTCCGTCGGGGCGTGGCTCAGCTCGGCCTGTACAGGATCGAGCTGTTCGGTCAGAGGACCCGGTCGGCAGTCGTGGCAGACCACCTGCTCCTCGAGCCCCGAGAACACAACCTCGTGGTGCGTGTTGCACACAAGGTGCCCACATTGGTCACAACTGTGGGTAACCGGGTTCTCGCACGTCTCCGCAGACTGACACCGCACGGCACTGAACATACTCCGCGCTTTTCGATCATTGGTCTGGACCGGCGTATCACCCTATTCAGGAGGCTGTTTGCGGTCGCAAGGAAAATGGGGCACGACGCGCGCGACGGCGCAGGCCCAGACACATCCGGGGCCTACGCCGTCGCGCACCTGTCGACTAGTCGGGATCAGTAGTTGGCACCCGTGCCGCCATCGCCGCCGCCGCCACCGGTGGCGTTGCACTGCGAGTTGTCGCCGCCCTGGCCGAGAACGCCAGCGGAGATACCGATCGGGAGCACACAGTTGACGTTTGCGTCGCCACCGTTGCCGCCGTTGCCACCGGAGTTGTTGTGGTCACCGTGGTAGCCCCAGCCACCCCAGCCCCCGTCCCAGCCCCCGTCACAACCGCAGTCGTGCCCTCCAGCGAAGGCAGTACCGGCTAATGCGGCCGATCCACCCGTGGCCAGGCCAACGGCCACGACCGCTGTCAGAGCCCCTTTGCTGAGCTTGCGGATCACGCTGTCCTCCATTGAATTCGGCCGGAGCCCCTTATCGCTCCGACTCGAGTCTTAGAACTAGTACTCAGACAGCGGTATGTCCACAGCAGATACCCGCCACGCGGGCAGGAACACTCCTTAGAGTGCGAAACGCCCGAACGGGCGTCGTGATCGTTCACCAGTTCGAGGGTCGACGCTACGAATTGTCAGCAAAACGCCGAACGTTCCGACTTGCGGCTGGCTTTTTGTGGTTTTTCGAGTGATAGAGGCTTACAACCATAGTGTCCGGCGCCGACACTGGTGCACCGATCCACCCGGACGTCACGACGTCCCTCGAATGAGGACACCTCAGTCGGTCCGGATTGCCAACGATCCCGGTCCGCGCATGAATGCACTTGACTTGCGTGCTCAAGCAATTTGTCGGCGCGCAATGGCCCGGGATTCCAGTCGAGTCCCGTGGCCCTCCGAGAAGTGGTGCATGTCCCCGACACATCCGGGGGCCTGCACCACTGGGTCCATCGAGGGCCGGAGACCTGGTTCGGTCTCAGGTCAGCTCTGGGCGATGACGACTTGTTGGCCTTCCTGCAGGCCGTCGACGATCTCGGTGTTGGTGTCGCCGACGAGTCCGAGTAGGACCTGGACCTGGCGGGTGGTGCCGTCGGGTTGCATCACCTGCACCACACCGGACT
>DATAYB010000801.1:0-6198 GCA_036272795.1 Pseudonocardia sp. | reverse complement strand
CGCGAGCAGACCGCGCTGGCCGACCTGGAGCGGATCCGCGCCGCGCTGGCCGCCCTGCCGGAGCGCTGATCGACGGTGGCCACTGGGAACCGCCGGCCCGCCGAGGCCGAGGCCGAACGCCTGCGCGAGCACGAGGAACGGGTGCTCGCCGAGTTCAACGCCGTCGAGGCCGAGCTGGACAAGCGCTGGCCGGAGACGGACATCGAGCCGTCGCTGAGCCGGATCAAGGCACTCACCGACCTCCTGGGGGACCCGCAGCGCTCGTACCCGGTGGTGCACGTCGCCGGCACGAACGGCAAGACGTCGACCGTCCGGATGATCGACGCGCTGCTCGCCGAGGCCGGCCTGCGCACCGGCCGCTACACCAGCCCGCACCTGCACCGGGCCACCGAGCGGATCACCATGGACGGCGCCCCGATCTCGATGGAGCGCTACGTCGAGGTGTACCGGGAGATCCTGCCCTACATCGAGCTGGTGGACGCCGGCCGCGAACCGGGGCAGCCGGCGCTGAGCAAGTTCGAGATCGTGACCGGGATGGCGTTCGCAGCGTTCGCCGACGCCCCGGTCGAGGCCGCCGTGATCGAGACGGGGCTGGGCGGCAGCTGGGACGCCACCAACGTCGCCGACGGCACCGTCTCGGTGATCACGCCGATCGGGCTCGACCACCAGGAGTACCTGGGTTCCGAGCTCACCGGGATCGCCGCCGAGAAGGCCGGCATCATCAAACCGGGGTCCATCGCGGTGCTCGCCTCCCAGGAGGCCGAGGTGGCGGCCGTGCTGCTGGAGCGCTGCGCCGAGCTGGGCGCCACGGTGGCCCGCCAGGGCCTGGAGTTCGGGGTGCTGCGCCGCGAGAAGGCGGTCGGTGGCCAGCTGCTCAAGCTGCAGGGGCTCGGCGGTGCCTACACCGACGTGTTCCTGCCGCTGCACGGTGAGCACCAGGCCGGCAACGCGGCGGTGGCGCTGGCCGCCGCCGAGGCGCTGCTGGGCGCAGGCGCGAACCGGCAGCTGGACGTGGACGGGGTGCGCGCCGCGTTCGCCTCGGTGACCACACCGGGCCGGCTGGAGCGGCTGCGCACCGCGCCCGCGGTGTTCGTGGACGCGGCGCACAACCCGCACGGCGCCAGGGCGCTCGCCGCCACGCTGGCCGACGAGTTCGGCTTCCGGCGCCTGGTCGGCGTGGTCGGGGTGCTCCGGGACAAGGACGCCACCGGCATGCTCGAGGAGCTGCTCCCGGTGCTCGACGAGATCGTGGTGACGCAGAACGCCTCACCCCGCGCGCTGGACGTCGACGAGCTGGCCGCCGTGGCGGTGGCCGTGTTCGGCGCCGACCGCGTCACCGTGGAGCCCCGGCTGGACGACGCGATCGAGCAGGCCGTGCAGATGGCCGAGGAGGTCGACGACGAGACCGGCTCGCTCAGCGGCGGCGGTGTCGTCGTGACCGGTTCCGTCGTCACCGCCGGTGAGGCCCGCACCCTGTTCGGCAAGGTCACGCCGTGACCCAGCCGGCCGGTGGCGAGCCCGTCGAGGAGGCGGGCCCGTCTGGCGTTGACTCGCCTGCCGCTGGCTCCTCCCCGGCTTCGTCCTCGGCTGAGGCAGACCCGGGCTCGGCGGCGCGGGCGGAACCGGGTGCCGCCGAGGCTCGGCCGGCGCCGGACCCGTGGAAGGGCTTCCGGGGGGTGCTGGCCGCGACGCTGATCCTGGAGTCGATCGTCGTGCTGCTGACCCTGCTCGTGGTCACGAAGGTCGGCGACAACGGCGGCGGCCTCGGCGTCTGCGTCGTGCTCGCGCTGGCCGTGGCGATGATCATGGCGACCCGGTACCTCGGTCGTCCCTGGGGCATCTGGCTGGGTGGCGCGCTGCAGCTCGCGATGATCGCCTGCGGGTTCCTGGTCGGGGCACTCGGCGCGCTCGGAGTGGTGTTTGCGCTGGTCTGGGGCGGGTTGCTGGCGCTGCGCCGGGATGTCGCCGCAAAGATGGCCAGGGGCGAGCTGCCCAGCCAACGCCAGTAGCGCGAGCTGTTCGCCGGGCCGGGTCCGAGCGGGCGGAATAGGGTGCTGGCATGGCGGATCGGATCGGACCGGAGCGGAACGGGTTTGCGGTCGGGGTCGTCGGCGGGCCCACCACGGTGATCGACATCGGTGGCACGCGGTTCGTCGCGGACCCGACCTTCGACCCGCCGGGGGAGAAGGCCTACCTGACGAAGCTGCGGGGTCCGGCCGTGCCGGCGGAGGAGCTCGGCGCGGTCGATGCCGTGCTGGTCAGCCACGACCTGCACCTGGACAACCTGGACGAGAGCGGCAGGCAGTTCGCGCTGGCCGCCCCGGTGCTGCTGGTCGGGCCGCGCGCCGCGACCCGGCTGGGCCCGCCGGCGACCGGCCTGGCCAACTGGGAGTCGACCAAGGTGCCGCGCGGCGACGGCGCCGGCGACCTCACCGTGCAGGCGGTGCCCGCGATGCACGGCCCCGCCGACGGCACCCGCGACGAGGACGGCAACGTGAACTGCGAGGTCACCGGGTTCGTGATCTCCGGCGACGACCTGCCGACCGTGTACGTCAGCGGCGACAACGCCTCGATCGCGGTGGTCGCCGAGGTGGCGCGGCGGATCGGGCGGATCGACGTGGCGGTGCTGTTCGCGGGTGGCGCGCGGGTCTCGATCCGGGAGAGCGGCCGGCCGCTGACGCTGACCAGCGAGCGCGCCGCCGCTGCCGCCGCCGTGCTCGCCGCTCCGGTCGTCGTGCCGTCCCACTACGACGGCTGGGCCCACTTCACCGAGGGGTCGGAGCGGATCGTCGAGGCGTTCGAGGACGCCGGGCTGTCCAAGGTGCTGCTGATGGCTCCGCTCGGGGAGTGGGTACGGCCGTAGTGAACCCACGCGGCCCGCGTGCGGCAGGCGTGGATAGGCTGCGCCATCGTGAGTGAGCGGACTTTGGTTCTGGTGAAGCCCGACGGCGTGTCCCGTCGGCTGGTCGGTGAAGTGATCTCCCGGATCGAGCGCAAGGGGCTCGAACTGGTCGCGCTGCGGCTGCGCACGGTGGACCGTGAGCTCGCCAGTCAGCACTACGCGGAGCATGACGGCAAGGGGTTCTTCGAGGACCTGCTGGAGTTCATCACCTCCGGTACGCTGGTCGCCGCCGTGGTGGAGGGCCCGCGCGCGATCGCCGCGTTCCGGCAGCTCGCAGGCGGCACGGACCCGGTGGAGAAGGCCGCCCCTGGCAGCATCCGGGGTGACTTCGGCCTGGAGGTCCAGTTCAACCTGGTGCACGGCTCCGACTCGCCCGAGTCGGCCGCGCGCGAGATCAAGCTGTGGTTCCCGGACCTGTGAGCTGGTAGCTGCTGCCCGTGCTGCTCGGCACCCATGCGTCGGGCAGCACGGCGGCCAGCGCGTGCTGCGCCCGCCAGCCGGTGCAGTGCCCTGGCACGACCAGCTCGGGGTGCAGCGCGGTCAGCGCGTCGACGGTCGGCGCGATGATCGGCTCGAACGCCGGGCCGCTCAGGTGCAGGCCACCGAGCAGCGCGTGTAGCTCGGGCACCCCGGTCAGCCGCTGGGCGTGCCGCACGATGTTCACCACGCCGGCGTGCCCGCAGCCGGTGAGTACGACCAGGCCTCGGTTGCGGACGTGCACGACGAGCGCCTGGTCCTCGATCACCAGTGGGTCGTGCTGCCAGCCCGAGCCGGTCCACGCCTGGTGCGGCGGTGGCATGCCGCGCTCGAACTCGGTGGTCCGGTCGACCTCCCCGGTGATCAGCACACAGCCGTCGACCAGCAGGGACGGCTCGCGGCGCTCGATCACCTCGAACCCCTCGCCGTTCAGCGCGCGCTTGCTCAGGGTGGGCAGCTCGACGGCCTCCTGACCCGGTACGGCGAGCCGCCGGCGGGTCCAGATCAGGGGGTGCACGACCATCGGCAGCGACCGCGCGCCGCGCCGACCGGCGAGCCCGACCAGCCCGCCCGCGTGGTCGTAGTGGCCGTGGCTCACGACCACGCCCTGGATACCCGACAGGTCGACCCCGAGCCGGTCGGCGTTGGACACCATCGCGCCGGGCGAAAGGCCCGTGTCGAACAGCAGCGTCGTCTCGGTGTCACCCCGCCGGACCGTGACCAGTGCCGCGAAGCCGTGCTCGGCGACCAGCCCGGCCGGCGTCGTGCCGCCCTCGAACTGCGGCGCCTCCGTCCGGCCCAGCCACATGCTCGGCCGGGTGGTGCGCGCGTCACCGGCCAGCAGCGCGTCGTAGGTGTTGTCGACGAGCGTGGTGATCCGCACCTCGTCGACCGGCTCCAGCGCAATCGGATCGACAGCGGGCCCCTCGGCGGGGCGGGGAGCGGACGCGAGGACCTCGCGCCAGTCGGCGCCCGAGTCGTCACACATACCCCGACCCTAGCCCCGCTCCGCGCTGGGTGCCGGTACACAACTAAGACCCCTGTGAGTGGTAATGGTCGCTATGGCGACCATTACCACTCACGGGTCCTGAGCAGGCATTTTCCCGGGGCGGCCGCCGAGGGGTGCGGCGGTGAGCGCGCCGGCGAGGCAGAGCAGCGCCGTCAGCCGGAAGATCTCGCGGTACTGGGTGAGCAGGGCGGCGTCCACCGCGCGGGTGTAGGCGGCGAGCTGGCGGGCGTACGTGCCGGCGTCGACGCCGAACGGCAGCGGCGTGTCCAGCGTGGCGGTCAGCTCGGTGAAGCGGTGCAGCCCCCAGGCGGACAGCGCGGCGATCCCGATCAGCATGCCGGCGGTACGGGCTACCACGGTCGCCGCCGAGGCCACCCCGTGCCGGTCGGCGGGCACCGCGCGCAGTACCGCCGAGGCGACCGGAGCCACCACGAGGCCCAGCCCGAGCCCGGTCAGCGCGAGGTCGGTGGTCGCCGCCGGCAGGGTCACCGGGCCGACGGTGTGCGTGGCGGCGAGCAGGTCGGCGGGCCAGCGGGAGATCAGCGCGAACCCGCCGGCCGCCGCCAGCATGCCGAGCACGCCGACCACCCCCTCGCCGAGCCGCGGCGCCGCCAGCCCGCCGAGCAGCGCGCCGACCGGCAGTGCGACCAGGAAGCGGAGCAGCACGAGCGCACCGCCGGTGGCGTCCAGCCGGAGTACCGACTCGGCGAACAACTGCACGTCGACCAGGGTGACCATCAGCGCGGCGCCGACAACGAGGCTGGTCAGCAGGCCGGCCGCGACCGGTCGGCCCCGGACGCCACGCGGGTCGAGCAGCCGCGTGCGGGCGCGCGCCTCCCAGGCGAGGAAACCGAGCAGCGCGACGCCGGCCGCCGCGAGCGTGAGCGGTCCCCACGGCGGCAGCACCGCGCGGCGCGGGTCCGGGTTGTAGAGCCCCACGACGCCCAGTGCCAGCGCGAGTGCCAGCAGCGCGCCGCCGACGAGGTCGACCTTGTGCGTGGTGGTGTGGGGCTCCTTGGCCCGGCCGGGGACCGCGATGCCGACCATCAGCACCGCGACGGCGGCCAGCGGCAGGTTGACCCAGAACACGCCGCGCCAGCCGAGCAGTGCGGCCACCCCGGCGCCGTAGAGCGGCCCGAGCACGCTGCCCAGCTGCTCGGCGGCGCTCACCGCCCCCAGCGCCGTGGCCCGCCGCCGCTCCGCCACCAGATCGCTGACCAGCGCCATCGTCACCGGCAGCAGCGCGCCGCCGCACACCCCCTGCACCCCGCGGCCGAGCACGACGGCGGTCAGCGTGGTGCCGGTCGCGGTGAGCGCCGAGCCGGCCGCGAAGCCGACCAGGCAGATCTGGATCACCCGCCGCCGCCCGAACCGGTCCGAGAGCTGGCCGAGCAGTGGCATCGCCGCCACGTAGCCGAGCAGGTACCCGGTGACCAGCGGGGTGGCCCGCTCCAGGTGGTTCAGCGGGATCGCGAGGTCGCGCACGATGTCGATCAGCACGGTGACGACGACGTAGCCGTCCAGCGCGGCGAGCAGCACTGCCAGTCCACCGACGCCGATGGCCAGCCCGACGCGCGGCCGCCGCCCGGTTCGGGTTGCCGCGCGCTCCGCCGGACCAGTAGGCGTGCCTCCGGACGTGTCCGCCGGCGTGCTCCCGGACGTGTCGGCCGGCGTGCCTTCGGTCGTGCTGCCCGGCTCGGTCATCGAATCGCCCGCCGCCGGGTCAGGACGGCGGCGTGACGGTCACCGGGGCGTTGAAGTCGGACAGCGTCACGGTGACGGGCACCGGCCCGCCGCCGGCCGGGTTCGG